>JBGTUK010000007.1:0-39856 GCA_041939225.1 Devosia sp. | reverse complement strand
GAGTTGGGCATGACCACATTCATTCTGGCGATCGATCAGGGCACCACATCGAGTCGGGCGATCGTGTTCGATGGGGAACGCAAAATTGCCGGGGTCGGCCAAAAGGAGTTTACCCAGCATTTCCCGCAGGATGGCTGGGTCGAGCACGATCCGGAGGAAATCTGGGAAAGTGTCGTCTGGTCGGTCAAGAAGGCGCTCTCTGAAGCGAATGTCACGGCTTCCGACATTGCGGCGATCGGCATCACCAATCAGCGCGAAACGGTGGTGATCTGGGACAAGGCGACGGGCGAGCCGATCCACAATGCCATTGTCTGGCAGGACCGGCGCACTGCGGCCTATTGCGCCGAACTGAAAAAGGCCGGGCGTGAGTCAATGGTGACTCAGCGCACCGGCCTGTTGCTCGACCCCTATTTCTCCGGCACCAAGGTAAAGTGGCTGCTCGACACTGTGGAGGGTGCGCGGACGCGCGCCGAAAATGGCGAATTGGCATTCGGCACCGTCGATAGTTTCCTGATATGGCGGCTGACGGGGGGCAAAGTGCACGCCACCGATGCCACCAATGCCGGGCGAACCCTGCTGTTCGACATCGGGCAGAACCAGTGGGACGCCGAACTCTGCGCCCTGTTCGATGTGCCCATGGCAATCCTGCCCGAGGTGAAGGATTGTGCTGATGATTTCGGGACGGCAGAGGCCGAACTTTTCGGGGCAGCGATCCCTATTCTTGGGGTGGCCGGAGACCAGCATGCGGCAACGATCGGACAGGCATGTTTTGAGCCGGGCATGGTCAAATCGACCTATGGCACTGGATGCTTTGCACTGATCAATACCGGCACCGAGATGGTGCCCTCGCAGAACCGGCTACTGACAACGATTGCCTATCGGCTGGATGGCCAATCCACCTACGCTCTGGAGGGCTCGATTTTCATTGCCGGGGCCGCGGTGCAATGGATACGGGACGGGCTGAAGCTGGTGAGCCATGCCAGCGAAACCGGCCCGCTGGCGCGCACCGCCGATCCAAGCCAGAATGTCTACATGGTGCCGGCCTTTGTGGGGCTGGGGGCGCCCTGGTGGGATGCCGATGCCCGCGGGGCGATCTATGGCATTACCCGCAATACCGGCCCGGCCGAAATCGCCAAGGCGGCGCTGGAGGCGGTCAGTTACCAGACGCGCGACCTGCTTGAAGCCATGCGCAAGGACTGGACGAGCGGCAACACGGAAATGGTGCTGCGGGTCGATGGCGGCATGGTGGCCTCGGACTGGACCATGCAGTTTCTGGCGGACATGCTCGACGCGCCGGTGGATCGACCGACAATTCTTGAAACCACGGCCCTGGGGGCGGCCTGGCTGGCCGGAATGAAAGCGGGGGTGTGGCCCGGCATGACCGAATTTGCCGACGGCTGGGCATGTGACCGTCGCTTTGAACCGGAGATGGATACGTCCACCCGGAAGGCGAAGATTGCTGGCTGGGACGATGCCGTGCGCCGTACGCTGACGCAGTAGTATCAGCCACCCTCGCCGGTCTCAGCTCCGGCTTCCGGCTCAACAGCTTCATCAGGTACCGGCTGATTGATATTGGGGTTGTCGCGCAGGAAGGCGGTCACCTCACTATCGAGCGCCACCAGAAAGTCGCTGATGCGCTGGCCATTGGAGCCCAGATCATGCAGCGCGCCAATTGAGGCGGAGCGCATATCGACAGCGGCGCCACGGCCCGCGGCGGTGATAACCAGCACCGCCTCTTCACGCCAGCCGACCAAAGTGAGAATACGCGCATTGAGTTGGCCCGGCGCGCCGGCAATGCCCGGCTCACGGCGCTGGCGAATATCCCAGCCCTGCACCTGCACAAGATGCTCGACGATAGCAAAAAGCTGCAGCGGATCGAGCGGATAGGTGCGGGTGATGGCGTTGGGGAAGAAGCGCTGCTGCTCTTCCGCTGTCAGCAGGCGCGGGGCTGGCATATCAGCCATGTCAGGTTCGAAGATCAGCGGCAGCTCGCTGCGTGGAGCGGTGGCGATGTCGGTAACGATGGGGTAGCGCAGCGCCTGGGCGCCATAATAGGCGAAGGGCGCGAGACAAATCAGCCCCAGGAACAGCCCAGACAGCGCCTTGCTCCAGCCCTGATCACCCGTATGCCAGAGGCGCACCAGGCCGATGCAGGCAGCCAACACGGCCAAGGCGGCAACCGCCCCGGCGAACAACGCCACGACCAGGAAGACGCCGGAATCGAGGAAGCGCTCGCGATGCAAGAGCACCGGAACGATCGTCAGCGGAACGGCAAGTCCACCTAGCCGCCGCGCCAGCACCGCCCATTTTGAGGTTCTGATCAGTATTCGCACGAAGGCCTGCTCTCCAATCCGGCGCGCACATTAGCGGCAAGGTCTTTCGCTTGTTTGAATAACCTGGCCGCGACCAGCTAGGGATATAGGCGCGTACTGGTCCAGGCGGCGCCGGGAAGCTCGCGGGTGAAGCGTACGCGATCATGCAGCCGGTGCTCACCATCCTTCCAGAATTCGACGGCGGTAGGAACCAGTCGGTAGCCGGACCAGTGAGGCGGCCGGGGCATCTCGCCCTCCCCGATCATGGCCGTCAGGGCCGCCACTTCGTCCATCATCTGCTGCCGGCTGGCCAACGGCCGGGATTGTTTTGAGGTGGCCGAGGCGATGCGGCTGCCCCGGGCGCGAGACGCGAAGTATTCGTCCGCTTCGGCCTCGGTAACCTGCTCCACGGGGCCGCGCATACGCACCTGGCGCCGAAGACTTTTCCAATGCATGACCATGGCGGCCTGTGGATTGGACTGCAATTGACCACCCTTGGCGCTCTCGAAATTGGTGAAGAAACAGAACCCCCGTGCGTCGCGGCGATTGAGCAGCACCATGCGCACATCGGGAAGCCCGGAAGTGTCGGCTGTGGCCAGGGCCATGGCGTGAGGGTCGTTGGGTTCGCTGTCCTCGGCCAGGGCGAACCATTCCTCGAAGATGGCGAAGGGATCGAGTTCGGTGCGGTCGGTATCGTCGAACAAGCGTTCCGTCAGGGTCTGCAACATAGCGATATTTCCTACGCTTTGCCCCTGCCACAACTGGACAAGGGCGGGGGGCGTGGCCATATAGGACTTCAAATACGGGGCGAACAATGCCCCCAATCAAAGATTGGAACCAATGCGCGATCCTTACACCGTACTTGGGGTGTCGCGGTCCGCAAGCGAGAAGGACATCAAGTCCGCCTATCGCAAGCTGGCCAAGAAGTATCACCCCGACCAAAATCCTGACGACCCCACGGCGCACGGCAAGTTTGCCGAGGCAACGCACGCCTATGACCTGCTCAACGACACCGAAAAGCGGGGACAATTCGACCGCGGCGAGATCGACGCTGACGGCAATCCGCGCTTTGCCGGATTTGGCAATGGCGGGTTCGGTGGTGCGCGCGGCGGAGCTCGGCCCGGGGCCGGTGCGGGCGGATTTTCCGCCGAGGATATTCTCAAGGAGTTCATGAGCGGCTTTGGCGGTCAGCCCCGGGGCGGCGCGGGTGCGCGTAGCGCGGCGGGTGGCGCGCAATGGGACCCGTTTACCGGCACGGCGGCCGGTGGCGCGGGTGGCCGCATGGGCAAGGGCGAGGACATCGTCGTCAACGTCGCCATATCGCTCGAAGATGCACACAAGGCGGCATCGGTGCCGGTGCGCATGCCGACGGGCAAGGTGCTTTCGGTCAAGCTGCCCGAGAAGGTCGAGGAAGGTCAGCAGATCCGCCTCAAGGGTCAAGGCTCGCCCAGCCCCTATGGGGAACCGGGCGACGCGCTGGTGACGGTGCGCTTTGAAAAGTCGAAGACCTTCCGCAAGGACGGGCATGATGTGCGCACCGATGTTCCGGTGACCCTCTATGAGGCCGTGCTGGGGGCCAAGGTGCGCGTGCCGACGCTGGATGGCTCGGTGGAATTGACCCTCCCCCCGGGCATGGATACCTCAAAGGCCCTGCGCCTCAAGGGCAAGGGTCTGTATGGCGACGGCGATCTGTATGTGAACATCCGTGTCGTGTTGCCGCCCGGTGGTGATGCGGACCTGGAGGCGCTGGCCCGTTTCATGCGAGATCAGAAGCCGTACACGGTGCGCGACTAGGCTCTTGGCGCGGCGGCCCGTTTTAGACGATCGTTGATCGCTTCGCCCAGCCCCGTCTCGGGGATGGGCGCGACGGCGATCATCTGGGCGCCCATCGCATCGAGTTCGTGCAGCATGGAAAAGAGATTGCGCGCGGCTTCGTGCAGATCGCCGCTTTCCGAGAGGTTGCGCACGAGGCTGTTGTGCGGCGCCAGTTCACCAAAAGCCAGATAGGCCTCGCCCGGCATCGGGGTGGTATTGAGTCGCAAGCTGGCATTGGGCGCATAGTGGCTGAGCAGCATGCCGGGTGCCGCGATAGCCGCGCCCGCTTCGGCCTGTTCCACCTGCCTGCCCGTGGCGTCTTCAATCTCCTGGCGAGACAGTGCGCCAGCGCGGAGTTGAACCAGCCGATCATCGTCCACTGCAACAATTGTGGATTCAACGCCAGCCTTGCAGGGGCCGCCATCAAGCACGGGCACTTCGCCAGCAAAGCCCCTGTCGACCTGCCCGGCGGTCGTGGGGGAAAGCTTTCCCGAGGGGTTGGCGGATGGTGCGGCAAGTGGCCGGTCGGTGGCGCGCAAAAGGTCAAGGGCCAGAGGATGATCAGGCACGCGCAGGGCGACCGTATCTAGGCCAGCAGTGGCAATGTCGGCCAGACCGTGCCCTGGGCGAAGGGGCAGGACGATACTGAGCGGGCCGGGCCAGAAGGTATCTGCCAGTTGGCGCGCCAGGGGTGAGAACAGCGCAAGGCGCTCAGCCATGCGCACGTCGGCGCAGTGAATGATCAACGGATTGAAACGCGGCCGGCCCTTGGTCTCGTAGATGGCAAGCACGGCATCGGCATTGGTCGCGTCGGCGCCAAGCCCGTAAACCGTCTCGGTGGGGAAAGCACACAGCTTTCCCGAGCGCAGCAGTGCAGCGGCTTGTTCAACGGTTGTGTGGAACGGGTGAGACATGAGCGGTGTTTGACAACAGGGCATGGCCGCGTCAAGACGAGATGGAACATGGATGCAGCGCACCACGGGAAACCGACCTGGGTTTTTCCGCGCCCTGCCTTTAGGAGAGACAGGTGACGACGCTCCTGATCAGCCAGCCCAATTTTGCCGACCACCTGACCCCGCAGGGACACCCCGAGCGCGCGGATCGCATCCGGGCGGTGGAAGAGGCACTTGCGGGGCCCGAATATGCTGCGCTCAAGCGTCGCAACGCGCCCTTTGGCGATATCATGCTCGCCGAACTGGTGCATGATGGGAGCTATCTCTCGCATCTGCGCGATGCACGGCCTGCCGAAGGCATTGGGCAATTGGATGCCGACACCTTTATTTCCGACGGTTCAATGGGGGTGGCAGCGACAGGCCTGGGTGGCGCGCTGGCCGGACTGGATGCGGTGCTGCTGGGGGAAGTGGACAACGCCTTCTGCGCCATTCGTCCGCCCGGACATCACGCTGAAATCGCCCTGCCCATGGGTTTTTGCCTGATCAACACCGTCGCCGTCGCGGCGCGGGAGGCGCAGCGGAAATATGGTGCTGAACGAGTGGCGATTGTCGATTTCGATGTGCACCACGGCAATGGCACGCAGGACATTTTCAAAGACGATCCGAGCGTGTTTTACGCGTCGAGCCATCAAATGCCGCTGTTCCCCGGCACCGGCAGCCCATCGGAAACCGGGGTAGGTAATATCGTCAACGTGGCCCTGCCAGCCCATTCGGGCGGGGAAGCGATGCGGGAGGCTTATCGTGATATCGTTTTGCCGGCACTGGAGAATTTCGCACCCGACCTGTTGCTGATCTCCGCGGGGTTTGACGCCCATGTTCGCGACCCTCTGGCGCAGCTGGAATGGGTGGACGGCGATTTTGGCTGGGTCACGGCAGAGTTGATGGAGGTGGCGCAAAAGCGCTGCAGCAATCGCATTGTGTCACTGCTCGAAGGTGGCTATGACCTCAAGGGGCTTGCAGGGGGTGTTCGGAGCCATGTTTCGACCCTCCTGGACCTGTAAGATGAACGAGATTTGAGCGAGCGAACGAGAATGGCTGAGACGGCACATGACGATGTGAAAACGCTGAGCTTCGAAGCGGCGCTGGAACAGCTCGAGCAGATCGTGGCCAAGCTCGAAAGCGGCAAGGCCCCCCTGGCAGAGTCGATTGCCATCTATGAGCGCGGCGAGGCTCTCAAGGCCCACTGCGAAACGTTGCTCAAGACCGCCGAGGCGCGGATAGAAAAGATCACGCTCAATCGAGAAGGCAGGGCCGTGGGCACCGAGCCGCTGGACGCTGGCTGAGGCCTTTCGCGGAACCCCCACCTAGCCTTCCCTCATAGGGGAAGGAGAGCAATAGTGTCTGCCGAGGCATCGAGATTTTAGGCCCATGACGACCAGCAACACCCTTCGCAATTTCCGCATCGTGTTGTGGGTGCTGGTGGCCGTGGCGGCAATCGGGGCAACGGCGCTTTATGTATTCCGGCCGCCGCAGCGACCGCTGGGTGTGACAGGTCAGGAATTTGCACTCGCTTCGACGCAGGGCGGCGGTTTCACCCAAAACGATCTGCGCGGGACGCCCAGCCTGGTCTTCTTCGGCTACACATTCTGCCCCGATGTGTGCCCGACGACGCTGGCGGAGACTACGGCGTGGCGCGCGCAACTGGGCCTTGAACCGGAGGATTTGCGGATCATCTTCGTGACGGTCGATCCCGAGCGGGATACCCCGGAGATGGTCAAGGCCTATGTGGAAGGGTTCGATCCCAGCGTGATCGGGCTGGTGGGCAGTCTCGAAGAAACCGAAAAGGCCAAAGCGGCCTTTGGGGCGTTCTCGGAAAAGTCGGGCGATGTAGACAGCGAGTTCTATCTTGTCGACCACACCGCGTTGACCTTTCTGATTGACGCGGATGGCACCTTTGAAGGCACGATCGCCTATGAAGAAGCCAGTGACACCGCCCTCGCCAAGATCGAACGCATGGTCAAGGGGTGAGCCGCACCCGGCTCGACCTGGCGCTGGAACAACGCGGACTGATGCCCAGCCGGGCACGCGCCCGCGACGCCATTCTGCGCGGGACGGTTTCGATTAATGGCACGCCAGCGAAAAAGCCCAATCAGATGGTGGGGCTCGAGGACGTTCTGGCACTGGACGACCCCGCGGCCGGCTATGTGTCGCGGGCTGCGTTGAAGCTGATTGCCGGGCTCGATGCTGGAAAAGTCGATGTTGGCGGCAAGACCTGCCTCGATGTCGGGTCATCCACAGGCGGCTTTACGCAGGTGCTGCTCGAGCGCGGCGCGGCCAAGGTCTTTGCCGTGGATGTAGGGCATGGCCAATTGCACCAGAGCCTGCGGAATGATGCGCGCGTGGTGAGCCTTGAGGGGACCAATGCGCGGGACCTGGACCAGCAGAGCATTGCCGACCCGATTGACCTTCTGGTCTCAGACGTCAGCTTTGTGTCGCTGACCAAGGTGCTCGCGGCGCCGCTGGCCCTGTGTGGGCCGGCGGCCGACGCGGTGATCCTGTTCAAGCCGCAATTCGAGGTGGGCCGGGAATTTGTCGGCAAGGGCGGGATCGTCAGCGATCCGGCGGCCATGGAACGGGCAATGGCCGAGGTGGTGGCTTTTGTGACCGGCGCTGGGTTTGTGTTGCGGACAAAGGTGGTTTCGCCGATTGCCGGCGGTGATGGGAATATCGAGAGGGTGCTGGTGTTCGGGCGGGGTGAATAGGCGATCAAGACCCCGCACCCTATCTGCGCCATGGCCTTTGGGCCAAGCTTTGGCTCCCTCCCCTCAAAGGGCAGGGATCACGGCACCCCCGCCATTCGAGCGGAGCTCTCATGGCCTTATCGCCTCAAATCTCTCCACCGGAGAGATTTGCCCCAGGGGGACGGCGCTAAGCCCACGCCTCATAGGGGCCGCCCGCGATCAGGGCCCAGTAGAGCTTGCCCGAATTGGTGCGGGCAAAGGCCAGACCGAATTCGGTGAAGCGATTGGACAGCAAGGTGTTGCGGTGACCCTGCGAAGCGAGCCAGCCTTCGATGGCGGCGGGGAGGGTCTTGTAGCCTTTGGCGACGTTTTCACCCACGGCCAGAAGATAGCCGGCTTCCGACACGCGCTGGCGCAGGGTGACACCGAGATCGTGACTGAGCGTGTCCTTGCCGGCCATCAGCCGGGCCTGCGAGCGGGCGGCCGCTTCCAATTGCGGATTATAGCGCCAGCTTCCGGCCCCATTGGCGCGGCGGACGGCGTTGACCGTCGCCACGATCTGGTCGCGGGTGAGGTCTTCGGGCCGGTCGGATACCTTGGCGGGCAAGGGTGGGATGGTTGAAGCGCAGGCCGAGAGCAGGGACGCGGAGATCAGGACCAGGACGGCACGGCGGGTATAATTGGTCATGGGTCAGGCCTGGTCGTAAGCGCTCAGGAGATTGGGGAGAATGGCAAGATCGGTGGTGACGGGGTTGCCATCGACCAGATCCCAGCAGACCGAGAGGCCCGAATGGGCGGCAGCAAAGCCGAGCACGCGCTTGCGGTTGAATCCCAATCGCGCGGCGAAGGCATCGGCCATGGCGTTGATGCGCTTGGGATCGGCGGCCAGTTTGGTGGCGCCGGGCGGATTGCGAAAAGCGTTGGCGACTTCGTAGTGCGGATCGCCGATCAAGCCCTTAGGATCGATGGCCAGCCAGCCACGATCGGACGAGATGATATTGTCGTGGTGCAGGTCGCCGTGCAGCGGAATCTCCGGCATGGGCTTGTCGAAGAGTTTCAGCGCAATTCCGGCACAGCGCGCGTAAAGATCACGCGCTGTATGCGGCCAGGCGCGCACGTCGGTATCGAACAGAGCCTGGAACAGTTGCCGCAGCGGCAGCAGATCGGCCGGAGCATCAGCGCGGTGACGATGGAGGTTGGACACCACGGTCGCCAGGGCTGTGGTGGCTTCAGCATCACGGCCATTGCGGGCCGCTTCACCCAAGGTGCCGCCGTCGAGCCATTCCATGAAGATGGTATCGCCATGCATGTCGAAGACCGTGGCGGCGCCATCGCCACCATACCAGGACAGCAGGCGAGCGCCCCTGCCCTCCTCTCCGGATACGGCAGGCTTGAGGATCTTGAGGGCCGCGAAGTTGCGTCCATTCTGTTCGACGCGGAAAACCCAACTCCGCGGCGTTTCCGCCACCGGGGTGGACTTGGTCAGAGACCAACGGATCATGGCACGGCTCAACGCCGTTTCGACGGGGGACTGATTCACCATGGCGCCATTAGAGCAGAAGCGTGGAAACGATTCGACGGTTCTGTGCTGTTGGCGTGGAAAGGTGATGGAAGTGGGGCGGAACGTGTTTGTCCGATACCCCACCTAACCTCCCCCTGACAGGAGGAGGGACCGATCGGGATGTCGATCTACGTAATCTTATAGGCGTCCTTAGCCGCCTGATAGCTCAAGTGCCGGGCGATTTCCTCGGCGCTTGCCTTGCTCAGGCGGTTTTCGGCAACCCAGTTGGCCAGGAACCCGCTAACCTCGCGGCGCCAGACGTCGTGGCGAGCGGGAATGGAGAGCAAAGCGCGCGTGTCGTCGTTGAAACCGGCGAGATTGTAGAAGCCCGCGGTCTCGACCACCTGGTCGAGATAGCGGCGGATGCCCTGCGGGCTATCGTGGAACCACCAAGGCGGACCGATCATCAGCGAGGGCCAGTAGCCGGCCATGGGCGCCAGTTCGCGCGCATAAGTGGTCTCGTCGAGCACGAACATGATGATCTGCAGGTTCGGCTCATTGCCGCAGCGACCAAGCAGCGCCTTGAGGCCGCCGACATAGTCGGTTGGCCCCGGAATATCGGCGCCCAGGTCGGCACCGCGCTCGTCGAACAGCAGCGGATCGGTATTGCGGCGCGAGCCGGCATGGATTTGCATCACCATGCCATCCTCAACCGAAAGCAACGCCATTTCGGTGAGCATCTGGGCGCGGAACAGTTCGGCGTCATTGGCGTCGTGCCGTCCGGCCAGCACCTTGTCGAGCAAGGCCTGCTTTTCTGCGAGCGGCAGATCGGCCGTATTTGCCGTGGGGACGCCATGATCGGTGGCAACGGCCCCGTATTTGCGGAAATACTCCCGACGCTTACGATGGGCGTTGATCAGCCCATCCCACTTGCTGATGTCCTCGCCGGTCAGTACGCCGAACTTCTGCAGGTTCTCGACAATGGCAGCGCGGCTGGGATCGGTGACGTCGTCGGGACGATAGGTGGTGCGCACCTGGCCGATCAGCCCCTGATCGAGCATGGACTGGTGATGGGTCAGCGGATCAAGCGCGAATTCGGTGGTGGCGATGACCTCGACCTTGAAGCGATCGAGAATGGCGCGCGGCAGCAGTTCGGGCGAGGACAGCTTGGCGTCGATGGCGTCATAAATGCTGTCGGCCGTGGCGCCGGATAATTCCTCGGTAATGCCGAAGACCGCGTGCAAGGAGTGATCGACCCAGGTTTTCGACGGTGTGCCGGCGAACAAATAGTAGTTCTCGGCAAACAACCGCCAGGCCTTGCGGCCGTCGGTTTCAATGGCCTTGCCATCCTTGCGGGGGATGCCCAGCGCATCATAGCTGATGCCGCGGCTCCTGAGCATGCGTAGCACGTAGTGATCCGGCGTCAGGAAAAGCGCGGTAGGGCTGGCGAAGCGGCCGTTCTGCGCGAACCAGGAGGGATCGGTGTGACCATGCGGGCTGATCAGCGGCAAGTCGCTGACGGCACCATAAAGATCGCGCGCGAGGGAGCGCGCCGGCTCGGATGCAGGAAACAAACGGTCAGGATGGAGATGGCTTGGCTGGGTCATGCCGGTGGTTGTGCCACGTTCGCCAGACGGATTCAACATCTTCCATACAAGATGCAATGGAATGCAATTTAAAACAAATTAACCGCGATCGAACAACCAACTTGGATCGCGCGAGACGCGGAGTACCCTCGGTTCCGACAAGGGTGAGAAACGGCCCACCAAGGCGGCTGCCCGGCAAACACTTAGTGTTCCTTTCAGGAAAGCGTGTTGTGGAGGCGGCAGGATGGTTCATCTCGAATTCAATCAGTCTGATACGGGCCTGGCCGGTCTGCGACAAGGAAAGCAGCGCCATGTGCAAGCGCAGCACCGGCGGTTGATGGTGCTATCTGGATTTGCGGGTGCCCTGGCCATGGTGGGGGTGGCCGCGGCGGTGCTCAGCGCCCTGCTCTAATCTCAGGCGCTGGCAGAAACGCGGCGGGGCAAATCAGGCTTCTGGCCAAATAACTGCAACATGGCGGCGACGTCATCGACCGATACTGGGCGCGAGAACAGATAGCCCTCCCCATCTGGCAACCGGACAGGTTGCGCTGCTGCTGGTGGTGGTCATGGCGTCCTCCACTCAGCGCCGCGGTCGCACGCGCAAAGCCAGGTTTGGCTTGCCTGGCAGTTCGACGCCGAAGGCAGCGTCCGGCTTGCCGCCCCGCACGACCTCGCCGTGCCGTGTCGGCACTGATACTGGCGCGGCGACCTTCTTGGCCGGAGTGATGGTCATGTTCCAGGTGTCGATGATATCGAGCTCGTAGTCGCCGTCCTCAAGCGGCAGGCCTGTTGACCAGATCACCGGGCGGTGCGCGCCGAAGTAGAAATAGCTGACCTCGCCGTCTCGCGCCGCCGCGATGCTGCTCCAGGGATAGCCGGAGTGATAGATCTCTTCGAACGGCGTCAGGCCGTTCTTGGCATCTTCCTCGAAAATCTTGCGCATGAAGGCGATGCGCTTGGGACTCTGGCCGTGCAAAACACCGCCCTTGGCCCACCACAGCACGTCGTCCTCACGGCTATAGGTTTCGCCATGACCGGCATAGCCACCCTTGAGCATGGTCAGCCAGAAGCGGTGGACCACTTCCTCGGCGGTGATATTGCCCCAGGTCTGGATAATATCGCCTTCGTATTGCAGCTCGTCATTGACCAGCGGCTTGCCGAAGTCAGTGCGCCAGTCGACCGTGCGCTGCACGTCGGGATGCTGGATGCACACATGATCGACCCAGGGCCGGCGGTGATTGTAAAGCAGTTCCGGATTGCCCTGGTGGATCGACTTGAGGTGCCGGTAAGGGTCGTTCTCCTCGATGATCTGGAAAAAACGATCCCACATTTCCATCGGCTTGGTGTTGAGCAGGAAGTCGTATTCATTGGCCAGCGACCACCACACATTTCGATAGGCGGCCAGCCGCGCGACCAGATATTTGAGATAGCGGTAGTCCTGCTCGGGGCTCATATCGGCATAGCCCCAGCGGTCGTAGGGATGGAATATGATGATATCGGCTTCAATGCCGAGATCTCCCAGCGCCGCCACCTGCTTTTCGAAGTGCCGGAAGGCCTCGAAAACCGGCTTGTCGAAGTCCTGCGTACCGTCGCCCTTGGATTCGTAGACGTGCAGCTCGGG
The DNA here is from genome assembly GCA_041939225.1 of Devosia sp. Classification (GTDB taxonomy): domain Bacteria; phylum Pseudomonadota; class Alphaproteobacteria; order Rhizobiales; family Devosiaceae; genus Devosia. The sequence goes on along the minus strand of JBGTUK010000007.1, from coordinate 27,387 downwards.
CTCGTTCTCGTTGTAGGGATAGTGCTTGGGGAAGACACACATGCGCATCTTGTTGAAGCCTGCCGTTTCCAGCGTCTTCAGCGTCTGAGCCTGCAACTCCTGGGTCTGGTGGGTCCACACATAGCAGGTGGTGCCGAAAGGCAGGTACGGCGTGCCATCGGCGTAGCCGAAATGGAACTTGTTGCGCACGGAAACCGGACCATGCACGCCCTCTCGCGCGGCTGTTACCGTGAAGCTGGCGGTCTGGTCGTTGAGCGCGGCGACATCCGACTCGGTGGTCAGCGACCATTCTCCCTCGATATCGGGCATGAACCGGACCTTTAATAGGCCCTCCCCGTCGTAAAAGCCGGGCACCCGGATCGTGCGGTTGGCATGCTTGAACACGCCCCAGAATTCGACGTCGACATAGGGATTGCCATCCACCTTAGCGGTGATGGTGTGTTCGAATACATCATAGCGGGCGACGGTCTGGTCAGGCACGGACTTGCTCCATAGAAATTGCTGTGGCGGGCGCGGATCGCCGGCGCCGCCAGCTCAGTGTTCGATCCGCTTCAGCAGGATCGCGAGGTAAGGCTTGGGTTCGAAATGCAACAGGTCGCCACGCTGGACGCTGTCGGCCAGCGGCGTTTCGGTCATCTCCCAGGTATCGATCAGGGTTGCCGCGTAGCGCTCGCCGGGCGGTACGGCCACGGCATATTCGTGCGGCTGGTTCTCGCCGAGATAGCTGAGATAATAGCGATGCGGCTGACCGGCGGTCGCCCACCACGAAGTGACGCGCGGCCAGCCTTCTTCGCCGGGGGCAGCGCCAAAAAGTTGCTGAAGCTGGACGTTGTCGAGCCCACCCTGCATCTGAATGCGATAGGCAGTGGTGGACTGGATCGGATCAAGACCCTCGTCGGGGCCCTCTTCGAGAATACGGCGCAGGAAGGCGATGCGCGCAACGCTCTCGCCGACCAGCTTGCCGCCCTTGGCCCACCACAACACTTCCTCATCATTGTAGTAGGTCTCGCCGTGGGTGACATAGCCGCCATTGACGGTGCCGTCCCAGAAACGGCGCACCAGCTTTTGGCCCGAGATATTGCCCCAGAGCTCGGAGATGTCGCCTTCATAGCAGCATTCATCGATCGAGACCGGCTTGCCATACTTCTCCCGCCAGAGCGCGGCCATATTGGCAGACGAACGCTGGATGCTCGAATGGGTGATGCGGGGGTGGTTGTGGTCGAAAATAGCAAAGCAATTGTGGTTGCTGAGCAGGTGGCCATAGGGGTCGTTGTCGGACACGATATGGATGAACCGGTCCCAGTCAGCGGGGCTCTTATTGGGCATCAAATCGTACTCATTGGCCATTGACCACCAGACATTGGGCAGCGCCGCCAATCGTGCAGTCAGGTATCTGAGGTACCGGTCATCCTGCTCGGGTGTCATATGCGAGAAGCCCCAGCGGTCGTACGGATGGAAGATGATCAGGTCTACCTCGACACCGACCTCCGCGAGCTGGTTGATGCGCTTTTCCAGGTGCTGGAAATATTCGGGCTCAAACCGTTCATAGTCGAATTCCCAGCCGGCATCCTTGATCGAGCCGGGCCAGGCGCTGGACCCCTTTGTCACCAGCGGGAAGGGGTAGCGATCTGGCTCGTTCTGGTTGTAGCGATAGTGCTTGGGGAACACGCACATGCGGATCTTGGTGAAGGGGGCCGCGGCCAATGTCGCCAGCGTCTGCTCTTCGGTGGCATCACCCTGGTGGTTCCAGGCATAGGCGGTGGTGCCGATATTGATGTAGCGGGTGCCGTCGGCATAGCGGAAATGGTAGCGGTCCGAGACGCGTACGGGTCCGTGATGCCCGTCATTGGCAGGCGCGACCACGAAGCTGCCCTCAGCACCGTCAAGGGCTGGCGCATTGCTGCGCGTCTCGTAGTGCCAAGTGCCAGTCGTGTCGGGAAGGAAGCGGAGCTTGTAGGTGGTTCCGCCATCGTAGAAACCGTTGACACGGACTTCCCTGTCACCCTGGCGGAAGACTGCCCGCAGGTCGACGTCCTGAAACGGATTGCCCTCGCCTGGGCCGTCCAGTGACAATTCATAGGTCGCCCAAAGGCTCGCTGAGCCAGTGGCTGTGGCTGACTTGGTCATGGCAGTTTCCAATTGATGCGGCTAGCCGGCGGCGCGCAGACGCGGCCTCCAGCGGCTGGTCGTGGTGGGAATGGAGCTGAGCAGGAGCTGGGTATAATCGTGCTGCGGGTTCGACATGACTTCGCGCGCCTTGCCGAACTCGACCACGCGGCCCTTGTTCATCACCGCGATGTAGTCGGAGATGTAATAGGCCGTCGCCAGATCGTGGGTGATGTAGACAAAGCTCCGCCCCGCTTCATCCCGGAGCCGCTTGAACAGGTTGATGATGATCATGCGCCGCGAAGCGTCGATCATGCTAACCGGCTCGTCGGCGACAATCAGTTGCGGCTGTGGAATGAGAGCACGCGCCACCGAGATGCGTTGAAGTTCACCGCCCGAGAACTGATTGGTATATTTGCCGCTGACCTCGCGATAGTCGAGACCGACGCTGTCCAGCGCATCGGCAACCGCATCTTCGGCTTCCTTCTCCCCCATATTGGCTACCCGGCGTGCGGTCTCGTGCAGATAGCTGTCGACCGGCCGATAGCGACTGAAGGCTTCGAACGGGTTCTGAAAGATTGGCTGGACCGTGCTCAGAAATTCCTTCCGCGACGAGATGGAGCCCACGCCAACAACCGGCCGATCATAGACAATCGCCCTCCCCGAGGTCGGCGTTTCGAGGCGCAGCAGGGTCTTTGCCAGCGTGGTCTTGCCGCTGCCCGATTCCCCAACAACGGCGATCACGACGGGTTTGTCGCTTTCCACGGTGATGTTGACATCATTGAGCGCCTGAATCTTGCGGGAGCGCACAAAGCTCCCCAAGCGGTATTCCTTGTTGAGGCCTTCGGCCTTGAGGATGAAGGTCATGATCAGGCTCCTACGCTCTGCGCAACGGGCACGGCCGCGGCCTGGGCAACAAAGTGCCCCGGCTTGACTTCATGCAGGATTGGCTCGACGCGATAGGCACGGTCACCGCTGGCCCCGGCGGCGCTGGCCATCAGGCCGCGCATGCTGTCGTCGCCAATGGTGGGCAGGGAGTCGATCAGCATCTTGGTGTAGGGATGCTGGGGATCGGAGAAGACGCTATCGGTGTCGCCGTATTCGACCACGCGACCGGCGTACATGATGAGCATCTTGTGGGTGACCTGATAGTGGACGCCCATATCGTGCGAGACCACCAGGATGGTGTTCTTCATCTCCTCCTGCAGCTCCATGAGCAGCATGAGGATGTCCTTTTGCACCACGACGTCGAGGGCCGTGGTCGGCTCGTCAGCGATGATCAGTTCGGGCTGGAAGAAGGTGGCCAGGCCGATCATCATGCGCTGCCGCATGCCGCCGGACAGCTGATGGGGATAGGAATCCATGGCTTCAGGAGGCAATCCCAGCTTGCCCATATAGGCCCGGGCGCGTTCGAGAACGCGCTTCTTGTTGCTGTCGGTCCCTGGGAAGTCGATGAACTGGTCCCGAATACGGATCACCGGGTTGAGCGAGTTCATCGAACTCTGCGGCACGTATGAAATGGATTTGAACCATTCTTCGCGAATGTTCTGGGCGGTGACCTGACGGCCTTTGGCGCTCTTCAGCCCATAGGTGATCGAGCCGCGCGACAAGTGCATGGGCGAAGTGATGTCGCCATAGATGGCCTTCATCAGGGTCGACTTTCCGCAGCCCGACTCCCCGGCAATGCCGACAATGCACCCATCGGGAATATCCAGGGTCACGCCATCGACGGCGTGAATGGTCCGTGTTCCAAGGCGATAGCTGACCTGGAGGTCCTTGATGCTGATCATTGGACACCGCGCCTTTCAGCAAATGCGGCGTTAAAGCCGGTAGAAGTCAGGAAAAGTCCGAGAAACAGCGTCACGGAGGCGATAATGGGGGCGACCAGCCAGAGGAAATGCCCGGTGAACAGCGCGTTGTAGTTGAGCGCCCAGAAGATGATTGACCCCAGCGTCGGCACTTCCACCTTTGACAGGCCAATGACCGCCAGGGTGGCTTCAAGGTTGATCGCGAACAGGATGGTGTTGATGAAGCCCACAAGCGTATAGGCCATCACATAGGGGAACACCTCGCGGATGATGACCTGGGCGGTATTGGCGCCGGAGAACCGGGCCATGTTGATGAACTCACGCTCGCGTATCGAGAGCGCCATGGAACGTACCGTGCGCGCATCCCAGGCCCAGCCGAAGATGATGATGATGAAGCCCACGGTGAAGAACGAGGTGTTTCCCCGGATCAGCGACCCCAGAATGATGAGGATCGGCAACAGCGGGATGGTGATGAACGTGTCGACGATCAGCATGACCAGCCGTTCGAAGCGCCCGCCAATATAGCCCGCGCTGAGGCCGACCGTGGTTGCGACGATGGTGACCCCGACAGCAACCAGGACCCCCAGCATCAGCGAATTGCGGATAGCAAAGACCAGGAACCAGAAAATGTCCTGACCCAGGGCATTGGTACCCAGCCAGTGGGCGCCTGAAGCTGGCAGGTTGCGCATGTAGGTGGCCTGCACGGACGGATCAGCCGGCGCGAAGAGCGGCAGGATAAAGCTGCCAAGTCCCATGACCGTCAGGATGGTGAGGCCGACCGCCAGGCGCGGATTGATGAGCCAGAGGAAAGACTGGAATAGTCCGGGCTCTGCCGCTTGTGGCGTTTCGACCAGGGCGACCGGGTCCATTTCTTTGCTGTCTATGGTCATTTGTGGCGGATCCGGGGGTCGAGAAGTGGATAGAGCAGGTCGATCACCAGCCCGGCGGTGGCCACGGCAATGATCGAGATGGTGATGGCGCCATAAAGCACGTTGTAGTCACCACCGGTCGCCGCCGCGCGCATGACCAGGCCGATGCCGGGATAGGAGAAGATCATCTCGGTCAGCAGGGCGCCGTTGAAGACCATGCCCAGCGACAGCGCCAGAGCGGTCACCTGCGGCAGCAGAGCATTGCGGAACACGTAACGCGTCATTCGCGTCCAGTTACTTGCGCCCTTCAGCCGGGCATAGGTGACATAGGGCTCCTCGGTCGTGGCGACGGCCAGCGCCTTCATCGAGAGGATGTTCCAGCCAAAGCCCGCCAGAACCAGCGTGATGCCGGGCAGAAGCGAATTGTAGATAATCATCCCGAACTTCTCCCAGGTCATCTGACCGACGGGAAAAGTCGCCGACAGTGGAAAAATCGGAAAGACGTAGGCGAGCAGCAGCAACACCGTGACGGCGAGGATGTAATAGGGGATGGGGTAGAGCAGGATGCCGACGAATTCGAGGATCGAGGCGGCCTTCTTCTTGTGGAAGTACCCGGCAACCAGACCTACCAAATTTCCCAGCGTCCAGGCGATGACAGTGGCGGTCAGCAGCAGGCTCAGAGTCCAGGGCAGAGCCGCCATAAGCATCTGCGACACAGGCTGGGGGAAATAGGTGAAGGACGGCCCGAAGTCGAAGTTGAAGACGATGCGCTTCATGTAGTCGACATATTGGGTAAAGAGATTGCCTTTGAGGCCGTAGAGGTTCTCCAGATTGTCCCGGAGCTCTGCAATGGCCTCGGCGCTCAGGGCGCCATTCGCGCGACTTTGAATCTGTCCGATATAGCCGTCCACGGGATTGATCGGCATCAGCCGCGGCAGCAAGAAGGTGATGGACAAGCCAATGAACAGCACGGCCAAATAGAGTCCGAACCGCTTGGCGATGTAGACGAGTGCACCCATCAGGGAGTCCTTTTGCGATAGAGCGTGGGGCGGCCGGAGGAACGGCCGCCCCATCCGGTCGTGTCAGGAGGTCACTGGCCGGTAGGTTCGACGTTGGTGATCGTCTTCTTGAACGAGCTCCACCAGGTGTAGGGCGCCGCGTAGAAGTTGTCCTGCTTGGGGAAGTTCGTCCAATAGGTGCTATTGGTCGGGATGGTCGTCGGGATGTTCATGAGATTGATCATCTGCATGTCTTCCGTCAGATACTTGGCGATCTGCCGACCATTTTCGATGAACTCCTCTGTGCCGATCTCTAGGCTGGCACTTTCGGAGACGATGTCGAAAATGCGCTCATCCACGATACGGGCATAGTTCTGCACGAGGGCATCGTTGGAGTCTGCGGGCAGGACGTTGTCCTCACGGAAATTGCGCCAGGAGTTCTGCCAGTTGACGTTATAGGTGCACGAGTTCGACCAGTTGATCTGCAGCTCCATGCGCGCATTGGTGGTCTGGACAGTGCCAAACTCGCCATTATCCACTTGGCGGGCATTCACGTTGAAGCCTGCCTGGCGCCAGCTGTCGGCAATCGAGAAGCCGACGCGCTGCAGAACCTTGTTCCAATCTCCCGGAATAACGAATTCGAGCACCCAGGGCGAACCGTCCGGCATGGTGAAGAAGCCGTCTGAACCCTTGGTCATGCCAACCGATTCAAGCATCTTGGCGGCCTGTTCGGGATCGTGCTTCCACCAACCGATACCGAAGCCTTCTTCCACCGCTTCGCCCGAGGGCAACTGCGCCTGATCTACGCCTTGCGCGGCGAGTGTCTCGACCAACTCGGCACCGAAATTGGTGTTGAAAGGCTTGTAGCCATCCCCAATGGTCAACTCTTCGAGCCAGGACTCAAGCGGCTCGACATAAAGCGGGTTGGTGATCGGCGTATCAGCCAGCGGCAGTGGCGAAGCCTTGAACTGGCCGCTCATCGCCGAAATACCGACTTGCTCGAGATCAAGTGCCAGGGCCAGGGCCCAGCGCACCTCCGGCATGTCGTAGGGGGCCTTCAGGTTGTTGATGTAGATGCCATAGGAGCAGGCATCGTTCATGTCGTGATAGGGGAAGGTCGGCGAGAAGGTTTCGATGTTCGGATTGCGTGCCTTGGCAGCCTCGATCGAGTCCGGGCTCATGAAAGTGTCGACATCGTACTGGTTCTGCACGAAAGCCAGCGCGCGCGTCTCTTCGGTCCCGAAGTCCTTGTAGTAGACGTATTTGACGGCCGGCTCCTCGTCGATGTTCCAGCCGGATTCATCCCAATCCTCGCGCAACTCCCAGAGTTGCCAGAAGCCGTTTGGATCGAATTCCTTGATCTTGTAGGCGCCCAGCGTGACGGCCGGCGCGTTCTGGAAGGTCACGACCTCGTCGCCCAGCGGCTCAAACACGTGCTGCGGCACCCAGTTGAAGGGCATGCCCCAGGTATAGACGCCCATACGGGTCACGAAGTCATAGACCGGCGTTGCCGTCGTTACCTCGAAGGTATGGTCGTCAATCTTCTCGTAGCTGTCGACTAGGCGCGTAATGGCGGAAACGTTGGTCAGCTTGTCGCGGTATTTGAATGCGGTGTCGAAGGTGAAGATGATGTCGTCGACATTGAAGTCCTCGCCATCGCTCCACTTGATCCCCTCACGGATCTTGACGCGGAACTTGGTGTGCTCGCCGTTGAGCACTTCAGGGAAGCCATCGGCCAATTCCGGATAGCTTTCGCCGGTCGCGGTGTCCATTTCCCACAGCGCCGCCCAGCCAAGTTCGCGGAAACCGCGCCAGATGGCATAGGAGTTGAGCGGGTTCTGGGCAGACGGGTTGGACGAACGTCCATCAAATGTCTGCACGATCATAGTTTCGCTGCGGGGCGTGCCGACATCAGTCATGGCCCCCTGCGCAAAAACAGTGGTTGTCATCAAGGCGCCCATAAGGGGCAGCATCCAAGTACGGCTATGCCGTGCCATATTTTCCTCCTCTGCAGCCACTTGATCGCAAGCAGCCACTCCAATGCGGATCAGTTCGGATTTTCAGGCAGGCCAAATTTTTGTCGAACCCTCTCCAGGGTCGAGCAAAATCAGCAATCTGGACTGACGATCCTCCGCTCGCTCCCGCGCTCCGTCGCAAGCTCGATTGTTGTTATTTTCGATTTCTTGCGATTAGTAACGATTATGATCGAGCACAGGCGTTGTCAATGCTTCTCCACGAGTGAGAAAGCCAAAAAACTGCCAATGTGAAAAGGAAGCAGTTAGCGGGCGATAATGACTTCGACGCCGCGGCGCTCGAATTCAGCCTTGTCACTGGCGGAAATGCCATCGTCTGTAATCAAGGTATGCACCATCTCCACGCCACCAAGAGCGGAGAATGACACTTTGCCGATTTTGGTGGAGTCCGCGAGGAGATACACATGGGACGCCGCCTTGACCATCGCGCGCTTGACGTAGATATCGCCAATGGACGGGTAGGTAAGGCCAACATCGAAAGAGACGCCAGCCGTCGCCAGAAAAAGTTTCTGGGCGTAGATGCCGACGAAAAACTCGACCGACTTCTCACCACTTAGCGACAGCGTCGGCGCCTTGAACTGCCCCGCCGGCATGTGCACCGTGTTGGTAGGTGCCGCGCCAAGGATTAGCGCGATGTTGAGCGCGTTGGTGATGATGTTGAGTTCCTGCCGCGAGCGCAGATTCTCAGCAAATTGCGTGGTAGTGGACCCAGAGTCGATGATCAGGGTTTCATTATCCCCTACAAGGGCAGAAGCTGCCGCTCCAATCCGTTGTTTTTTATCCATATTGTCGATGTGTTGCAACGACATGGACTGAACCTGCTGGGGAATAGAGCGCAGAAATGCGCCGCCATGTTCTCGGGTAATAAACCCGTCCGCATCAAGCCGCTCCAGATCCTGGCGAATGGTCGCCTCTGATACATGGAACGCGGCGGACAGGTCACGCACACGGGCGCTACCTTCCTCCTGAAGCCATTCGAGAATGGCCATGCGCCTGGGCTCGGCCAGCAATTGCGGCTGGCTACCCCGCTCCGCACCCCGCCTGCGCCGAGTTGTCGCCTTTTCCACGCTACTTCACCCCCGCGCCCTTCACCGACAGTTCGACGCCTTTAGCATATACGAGCCTGAGAAGGCACCAGAAAAACCCGATCCATCGCAAGCGCCGAACATCAGTCTTGTCAAAAAAACGCAGAAATCGAAAGTTTTCACTATTGCACGAAAGCCCTGCGCGCTGTAGCTATCAGAAAAAGCATAACAATCGGGCACGCGCCCTGATGGTGAGGACGCCAATGCGTCAAAAGGACGAGATGGCGAGAGGGTCGACAGGCTGGTCCGCGGCCTCCCTGCTTGCAGGCGCGCTGGTTTGTTCGACGTGATGGGAGACATCAATGACTTCGCCCGCGACTCTGCAAAAGAACGACCTAGTGCCAGAGATTGCGGCCAAGGCCTTATGGATACGGCGCCGCAGCTTTCAAATGGTCTATGAAGCGCAAATGGGACACCCAGGCGGTGACTTCAGCGCCGCCGACATTCTGGCCACACTCTATTTCGGGGTCATGCAGTTCACGCCGGACCGTCCGAACGACCCCGCGCGCGACCGCTTCGTCATGAGCAAGGGGCATTGCACTGGCGCCTTTTATGCGGTCCTAGCCGCCGCCGGGTATTTTCCCGAGGCCGACCTCAAGACCTATATGGAGCCGCTGAGCAAGCTGAACGGGCACCCTAATCGCAATTACCTGCCTGGCGTCGAAACCAATACGGGCCCGCTTGGCCACGGGCTGCCGGTAGCAACCGGCATCGCCATAGCCGGCCAGCTCGACAACGCGGATTTCCGGACATTCGTGCTCACCGGAGACGGCGAGTTGCAGGAAGGTAGCAATTGGGAATGTGCACTGACAGCGGCGCACCGCAAGCTCGAGAATCTCACACTGATCGTCGATCGCAACCGACTGCAACAAGGGGCGCGCACCGAGGAAACGGCGACGCTTGATCCTCTGGACGAGAAGTGGCGAGCCTTTGGCTGGCATGTCGAGGTGGTCGATGGCCACGATCATGCACAACTTCTCGATGTCCTCTCGGCTTCTCCCAAGGGACGAGGCAAACCGCTCTGCGTCATTGCCAATACATTCAAGGGCAAAGGCGTCAGCTTCATGCATGACAATGTTGCCTGGCATCACGGGGTGCCGAACAAGGAACAATACGAACAAGCCATGGCGGAACTGGTCTGATGAGCGCTGCACCCTCAAAAAAGGAAGGCTTCTTCGATTGCCGCGACAGCTTCGCTGCCACGATCGAAACGCTGGCCGAACGTGATCCACGCATCGTGACCGTTGTTAGCGACAGTGTGGGCTCTTCCAAGCTGGGCGGGTTCAGGAAGAAATTTCCCGAGCGAATGGTCAATGTCGGCATTGCCGAACAGACCCTTGTGGCGGTTGGCGCTGGCCTCGCCAATGGTGGCAAAGTGCCCTTCGTGTCAGCAGCGTCCTGCTTCATCACCGGTCGAGCCATGGAGCAGGTTAAAGCAGACATTGCCTATTCCAATGTCAATGTGAAGCTGATCGGCCAGTCTTCAGGCGTGGCCTATGGTGAACTTGGCCCCACGCATCACTCCATCGAGGATTTGGCCTGGCTTCGCCTGTTCAACAACCTTACCCTGATCGTCCCGGCTGACCCTTGGCAGACCGAGCAGGCCATTCTCGCCGCCGCCGAACTCAACGGTCCGGTGTTCGTTCGCGTCAGCCGCATGCCGGTGCCGGCGCTTCAGCGTGCGGATGGCGCAAAGTTCGAAATCGGCAAGGCCGAGACACTGGTCGATGGCACGGATGCGACCATCATTGCCAACGGCACCATGGTCCACCGGGCCGTTGCCGCCGCTGCGGCACTGAGGAGCGAGGGCATTTCTGCTCGTGTCGTCAACATGGCCACCGTCAATCCGCTGGACGAAGCGGCCATCGCCGCCGCTGCCGAGACGGGCGCCATCGTCACCGTCGAGGAACATTCGGTGCGTGGCGGCCTTGGTGGCGCGGTCGCGGAGATCATCGCCGGCACTAATCCCGTACCGATGCGCATCATGGGATTCCCCGGCTTCGTGCCGACCGGCTCAGCTGAGTGGCTGATGGAACATTACGGCCTGACCGAGACCGGCATTGCCGAAGCTGTCCGACAGACTATTGCCCGCAAGAAATGACCGATCAAAGCCTGATTCTCGCTATCGACCAGGGCACCACCAACACCAAGGCGCTGTTGGTGGATGCTGCAGGGCGCGTGCATTATCAGGCGTCCGTGCCCAATGTCGTGACCTATCCTCGGCCCGGGTGGGCGGAACAGTCCGCAACGGATCTGGTGGCCGGAGTGAGGACGGTTGTTGCCGATGTCGTCGCGCAAGCCGCCGGGCGCTCGATAGCGGGGATCGGCATTTCCAACCAGCGGGAGTCCATTCTCGTCTGGGATGCCGCAACCGGCCAGCCGATTGGCCCGGTCGTCATCTGGCAATGCCGGCGCTCGGCGCCAAAGTGCGAGGCGTTGAAGTCAGCGGGCCACGCTTCCATGATCGAAGAGCGCACGGGCCTTGCTCTCGACCCTCTGTTCCCGGCGGCAAAGATCGCCTGGCTTCTGGACAATGTGCCCGGCGCCAGGGCACGCGCCGAGAAGGGCGAACTACGCGTCGGCACGGTCGACACCTGGCTGTTGTGGAGCCTGACGGGCGGCGCCGTCCACGCCACCGACCATTCCAACGCCTCACGCACCCAGCTCTTCAACACTGAGACCCTTAGCTGGGACGCCGAACTCTGCGCCTTGTTTGACGTGCCGATGTCCATGCTGGCCGAGGTCAAATCCTCCGATAGCCGCTTCGGCACCACGACTGAAGGCGCTTGCTTCCTGCCTGCAGGCACGCCGATTCTTTCCATCATTGGGGATTCTCACGCGGCCCTGTTCGGTCACGGCGTGCGCGCGCCGGGCACCGTCAAGGGCACGTATGGCACCGGCACATCGTTGATGGCGCTGACGCCCGAACGCATCCGGTCGACCCATGGCATTTCGAGCACCATCGCCTGGAGCCAGAACGGCAAGGCGCAATATGCTCTCGAAGGCAATATTTCGGTCTCTGGCCAAACTGCCGCTTTCGTTGCCGAACTTTTGGGCCTAGCCGATGCTGCGGCCTTATCGGCCCTCGCCGAAACTGTGTCGGACAGCAATGGCGTGACGTTCGTACCCGCTTTGGTCGGGCTGGGCGCGCCTTATTGGCGGTCTGATGCGCGCGGAACCGTGACCGGCATGAGCCTCGGGACTAAGCCGGCGCATCTCGCCCGGGCCGCCCTTGAAGCCATCGCCTTCCAGGTTGCCGATGTCTATACGGCCATGGAAGCCGATATGGGCTCGGCCCTTGGTGAGTTGCGCGCCGATGGCGGCGCCTCTCGCAACCCCTTGGTGATGCAGTTCCAGTCCGACATTCTCGACCGGCCGGTTGCGGCCGCTGCGGCCCCTGAAGTCAGTGCGCTTGGCGCCGCCGCCCTCGCCTTTTCGGCGCTCGGCGTCGCTATGCCAGGCGTGCCGGCGGCCGATAAGTACAAGCCGAGCATGAGCGCGGGACAAAGCTCCGAACACCGTCAGCGCTGGGCATCCGCCGTGACCCAGACTTTGGCGACAAACTACAAGACGACCTAGGGAGGAACTCCATGACCACACCCCGCTTCGGCGCCGGCATCTGGCACTTCGCCACCTACCTCGACCGCTACGCCACCGATGGCTATGGCGTGCCGCGCAATATCATTGAGGCCATCGATCTGGCCGGTCAGGTGAAAGACCTGTCCGTCGTCGATCTCAACTGGCCCTATTTCGGCGGCGAGTTCTCCGACACCCAGATCAAGGAAGCGCTGGATCGCAACGACCTCAAAGTGATCGGTATTACGCCCGAAATCTACACCCGCGATTTCGTCAAGGGCGCCTTCACCAATCCCGACGCTGGCGTTCGCCGCAAAGCGCATGAACTCATCACCGCCGCCTGCGACGTGGTTCGCTTCCACAATGCCGACTACGTCAAGCTCTGGCCCGGTCAGGACGGCTGGGACTATCCGTTCCAGGTTGACTATTCCACGCAATGGCAGCGTTCGCTGGATGGCGTCGGCCAGTTGGCTTCGGAAAACCCTGACCTCAAATTCGTCATCGAATACAAGCCGCGCGAGCCGCGCGTGCGCATGAGCTTCGGTTCGGTTGCCCGCACCATTTTGGGTATCGAGAAGATCGGCCTACCAAACATTGGCATCCTGCTCGATTTCGGCCACGCCATCATGGGCGGCGAGTCCGCTGCCGACAGTGCGCAGCTGGCTATCGATTACGGTCGCTTGTTCGGCATGGACGTCAACGACAACTATCGCTCCTGGGACGACGACCTGGTCGCTGGCAGCCTCCATCCGATCGAACTCTTCGAGTTCTTCCACGTACTTAAGAAGAACAAGTGGGAAGGGGTCTGGCAACTCGACCAATTCCCATTCCGCGAAGACAGCATCGCCACCGCCACCCACGCGATCGATTTCCTCAAGGCTGCAGCCAAGGGTCTCGATGCGCTGGACGAAGACGCTCTGCGAGAAGCACAAAGCCGCCACGACGCCATCGGCGCCCTCAAGATCGCTCAGAAGGCGCTGTTCGGCGCGATGGGAGACTAAATCATGACCAATCTTCCGCGCGAAAAGCGTGCTCGCCTCATCCTCAACACAGACGCCAAGAACGAGGCGGACGATCAGTTCACCATCGTCCATGCGCTTTTGACGCCAACCTTCGATTTCCACGGCATCATCGCCGCCCATTTCGGCGACCACCGGTCCAAGACGTCCATGGAGGATAGCCGCAAGGAAATCGACCACCTACTCGATCTGATGGATCTGTCCGGCCGCATCCCTGTCGCCAACGGCGCGGCCACTGCGCTTCCGGACGAGCAGACGGCAGTGCCCTCGCCCGGGGCCCAGATGATCATCGATCAGGCGATGAAAGACGATGACCGTCCACTCTATGTCGCTTTCTTGGGACCGCTGACCGACATGGCCTCGGCCATTCTGATGGAGCCCAGGCTCAACGAGCGCAATGTCATCTGCGTCTGGATCGGCGGCGGCACATGGCCCTCGGGTGGGCGCGAGTTCAACCTGATGAACGACATCGCCGCTGCCAATGTGGTCATGCGGTCCAACGTCCAGGTTTGGCAGATCCCCTCCACAGTCTACCGCATGATGTCGGTGAGCTATGCCGAGCTGCAGGAGCGTTGCGAGGACAAGGGTCCGATCGGCAAATATCTTGTCGATCAACTCATCGACTGGAACCTGCGCGTCCACAAAGGCCCGATCGAGCATCGCTCGCTGGGCGACACGCCTTCGCTCTCGGTCATTCTCAATCCGATGGGCGGCACCTATGAATGGCGCCCTGCCCCCGAATTCAGCCCGCACATGCACTACTTGCACACCGGCCAGCATCGCCCGATCAAGGTCTATGACTCGATCGACATCCGCTACATCCTTGAAGACTTCTACGCCAAGCTCGCCCGCTTCGACCGCGGTGTGCAGGAGCTTGCGAACTTCGGCTAGAAAGTTCGATCAACCTGCCTGACCTGGCCCGCCGTTCCTCCCGGCGGGCTTTTTCATTGGAATGATCTGAGCGAGTCATAGCGTGATTGCACCATCGCCGCGGCGCCAGACTACAACATCGAATGCCCATGTGGCTGATGAACCGGCTCTTGCCTCAAGAGGTCGCGCATCTCGGTCAGACAGCAACCGATTCTGCGCTTCTATCTTGGGCCGGCTTGTCCATTCGAGCTCACCGGGCGCCGCTGGCGGGCCATGATCCGCGCAGTCCTTCCAACATGCCAAAGGCCGACGCTACTTTCGTAGCGCCGGCCTCGTCGGGAGATCTAGGTCTGGCGAACGACCTTGCTTAGTCAGCCAGAGCAAACGTTTCGAGATCACCTGCATTGCTTTCGTCGATGAGCACGCAGTCCATGGAGATCTTTTCATCCATGCCGGTGGAGCCTTCCTTGAGGTACTTGTCGGCAAGCTCGACGGCCCACTGAGCCTGGCGATAAGCCGGCTGCAGTACGGTTGCGTGGACCTTGCCAGACAGGATGGCGTCGCGCACATCGTTCGAGCCGTCGAAGCCGACGACGATGACGTCGTTGCGGCCGGCAGCTTCCAGCGCTGCCAGAGCACCCATGGCCATGGTGTCATTGCCGGCGATGACGCCCTTGATGTCGGGATTGGCCTGCAGGATGGATTCCATCTTGGTGAAGGCTTCCGTCTGGCTCCAGTTGGCCGATTGCTGGGCCACCATCACCATGTCCGGATACTGGTCGATCACGTCGTGGTAGCCAGCCGAGCGGATACCGGCATTGGTGTCGGATTCCTTGCCCACCAGCTCGACGTAATTGCCGGCCTCGCCCATGGCTTCAACGAACGCTTCCGCCCCGAGGGTAGCGCCTTGGTAATTATTGGACACGATCTGCGCTACGGCAACGCCGGTTGCGTTGATTTCGCGGTCGATCAGGAAGGACGGAATGCCCGCATCCTTCGCCTTCTGTACAGCGGCAACGGAAGCATCAGCGCCGGCATTGTCCAAAATGATCGCCTTGGCACCGGCAGCAATTGCGGTGTCGATCAGCTCATTCTGCTTATTAGCATCGTCGTCGTGAGAATAGACCTGAGTTGCATATCCCATTTCCTCGGCCTTGGCCTTGGCGCCGGCTGCTTCGGCCGCGAAAAAGGGATTGTCGTGGCTGGGCGTGATGATCACGATCAGATCCTGGGCAGCCCCCGGAAGCGCCATCGCCACACTGGCAAAAGCACCCATCGCCACGGCGGCGATCATCCTTGCAAACTTCATTTTGATCCTCCTGTCGAACCCAAGGGCTCTTGGTTTGCGCAATCGTAGCCTTTTCGGCTACTTTTGTTTATTTGCGATTTCTAAGGAATACATTTGATAACTTGAGGAGTCAACGAAATCGAGAGGAGGCCTCTCTATCATCGGCGGGGCGCATTGCATGCTTCGCAAGCGATACCCCGGGGCCCTGTATCAGCCTTGACGGGTATTCGCCGCTAAACGCCGCTGTAATTGGTCCAGCACCACGGCCGCGATAATCACCAGGCCTTTGATAACCATCTGCCAGAATTCGGAGACCCCCATCATCACCAGTCCATCGCTAAGCACCCCGATCACGAAGGCTCCGATGATGGTCCCGCCGATCATCCCCCTGCCCCCCGACAGCGACGTCCCGCCGAGCACGGCCGCAGCAATGGCGTTGAGCTCAAACGTCTCGCCGCTTGCCGGGTGAGACGCCACCAATTGTGACGATACGATCAACCCGACGACCGCGGCGCAGAAACCCGAAATCATGTAGACGGCGATTTTGACCCGGTCGACGCGAATGCCCGACAATGCGGCAGCGCGCTCATTGCCGCCCACCGCATAGACTTTCCGCCCGAACGGCGTGCGTTGAGCCACATAGGCGGCAATCAACGCCAACACGATGAGGATGATGATGGAAACCGGTATGCCAAGGAGATTGCCAGCACCAATGATCGGATAGCCCTGATTGCCCAGTTCGGGCTTGCCCACCAGGTTTGAGAATGTCGCGCCACCAGAAAGAAGCAAAGCCGCGCCGCGCGCCACATAGAGTGTTCCAAGAGTCGCAATGAACGGGGCGACCCCCAGCTTGGCGACCAATATCCCGTTGATCGCGCCAATGGCTGTGCCCACAAGCAGGGCAATGGCGACGACTTCGATCACATTCGGATAGACGACCACACCCAGCATGGGCAGCTGGATGCCATGAGCCAGGAGCCCTCCTGCTACCATGCCAGTCAGGCCCACGATAGAGCCCACCGAAAGATCAATGCCTCCTGTCAGGATCACATAGGTCATGCCAATAGCGAGAATGGCATTGATCGCCACGTGTTTGGAAATGATGACAGCATTGGCGACCGAAACAAAATTTGGCGCCATGAATGCAAAGAACAGAGTCACCACGATGAGGGCGATGAAGGTCCTGAGCTTAAGCACCAGCAACAGCGCGGTAGCGCTGCTGTTCGGGCGCTGCTTGCCGGCCTCGGTAACAATGGACATTTGATGCCTCCTTCAGGCGACAGCTGGCTGATCGAGCGTAGGGGTGGAAGCGCGCACAAGGGCCTCGTCACTGGCCTCCTCTGCCCGCAAGTCAGCCGCAATACGGCCATTGGCCATCACAAGAATGCGATCAGCGACCGCATGGGTCTCCTTGAGATCCGAGGTGGTGTAAACGACCGCCAGTCCCTGGTCAGCCAGGTCGCGCATCGTGGAAAAAACCTCGGCCTTGGCGCCGATATCAATACCGCGACTGGGCTCGTCCAGCAGGAGCACCCGCGGCTGGGTAAGCAGGGACTTGCCGATCACCACCTTCTGCTGATTGCCGCCCGACAGAGACGTAATCGGCGCATCGGGCCCCGCAGTCTTGATATGCAACTGGCTGATGACCTGCTGCAGCAACGGCGCCTCGGTCGCCTTGGAAATCGAGAAAAAGCGGGTAAAGCGTTGGAGGCTTGCCAGCCCCAGATTGCCACCGACGCTGAGGTTCTGCACCAGGCCATCCCGCTGCCGATCTTCGGGAACCAGCAGTAACCCAGCCTTCATGCGCTGGCTCACCGAATGCCCGGCAAGTTCACGTCCTTCCAGACGCACCGATCCGGTCGCCCCCCGCCGCAAGCCATATAGGCATTCAAAAAGTTCGGTCCGCCCGGCGCCAAGCAACCCATAGATCGCGGTAATCTCACCGGTTCGGAACGAGACCGACACATCGTCTACCGCGAAGCCATGCCCGCGTCGCGGCAGGCTCAGGTTTTCAACCTCAAGGATGGCCGGACCTGCTGAGATGGCAGGAGGACGCTTGCGCGCGACGTCTTCAGAGCCCAGCATCTTGGCGATGATCCAGGGGATGGTGACCTGATCGCTTGTGGCCGTGGAGGCTAGGCGCCCATCGCGCAGAACGGTGAAATAATCGCCAATCCGCACCAACTCCTCCAGTCGGTGCGAAATATAGATGATGGCGACGCCGGCCCGCTTAAGCTCCTCGACAACCTTGAACAGGACTTCAACTTCGGAGGCGGAAAGCGCCGATGTCGGCTCGTCCATGATCAGGATACGTGCGTTTTCCGCCAGCGCCTTGGCGATCTCGACGATTTGCTGCTCTCCGATCATCAAATCGCCCACGAGCGCGTCCGGGTCGATGTCGTGTTCCAGATGGCCAATGAGTTCTGCGGCCCGCTTTCGTTGCGCCGCACGGTCTATGTGGAAGCTGGCCTTGGTGATATCGCGACCGAGAAAAATGTTCTCCGTGACGCTGAGGTTCGGACAAAGATTGAGTTCCTGGAACACGATACCGATGCCTTGGCTGGCGGCGTCGCGGATCGAGGAAAAGCTCACAGTCTTGTCGCCCATATGAATGGTTCCAAGCGTCGGCTGCTCTACTCCGGCCAGAATCTTCATTAGGGTCGACTTACCAGCGCCGTTTTCTCCAATCAGGACGTTGACGGCGCCGGCATATACGTCGAAATCCACGTTCTGCAGAGCGACCGTCCCCGGAAACGCTTTGGTTATCTCACGGGCACTCAGCACAATTTCGCTCATGGCGCCTTTTCCAGCGTAATGGGCGTCACAAGGACGTCGTCTCCTTGGCGGCTTACGCCTGTCGTGCCGGTGAATGACACGGCATCGCCGACCGCAATGCCTTCGGCTTCTGCTGCAAAGCCGCTCAAAGCTAGCGCGGTGAGCGCCTTGCCAGCATTGGCGTATTCAAGCTGATTGACGAAGTCTTTGAAGGAGACGAACGGCAGAGCGTCGCGAACCGCATTGCCCCTGATCACAGGCCCGATCTGCAAGATAACCGGCCGAGCCAGTCCATCCACTGTGACTTCCAGAGTACCCGCTCGCGATTCCGTATTCTTTGCGATCACCGAGCCATTGCCGCTGACCACAAAACTCCAGGGAGAGCCCTCCCCGGGCCGATAGCCGAACTGAGCCCCTGCCGCATCAAGATCAGCTTCAATCGCCGGCAGCACCTCGGTGACAGGGCGAGCAGCCTGCTCGAAATAGGGAAGAGCCTGCGGTTCCCAGACCTCTCCGGCGAAGCTCTCCGCGTCAAATCCGGCAGCGACGGACGTATCTTGATCGCTGATCTGCACGATCTTGCAGCCAGACAACAGGAGAGCTGCCGCGAGTGACAGGGTCACAGATAAATAGCGCCATCGAGCCACCAACAGACCTCCTACTGCTCGCATTCACTTATCGTGATTTATTGCGAATTATGAGGATTAGTATCATTTGGTCGACACAAGTCAATTCTGTGCAATGTGTTCGATGGCGTACGCTGGCTGAGCGGCCCAGCGCAGGCACGCTGATCGTCTATCCGACAGTCAGTGCCGCTACCACAGACACCGCAAGCGGCCAGCCGCGCTTGGACATACGGAGATCGGCGCCGTCTTCCAGAAGATGGGTCGCAAAGCTGCGCTGCAGGGTGTGCTGCCCAATCCGCCTGCTAATCTCGGTCCTTTGGGGCGCATCGACGACCACACGATAGGTTTGCTGGGTGCTGCTTGGCTTGAGCGTGATGGCTCGGAAACAGCCAGCCGTCGCGGTGCAGCAGGGTGAGCAGCTCGGGAGTGACATTGCGGACATGAGACCTGCACGTTCACAGCTCCGCACCGCCCGGATGCACCGCGATGATATGGATGGATGCTGGCTACGGATTCCAGGCGTCACCAAGCGGCAGCACCTGGTCAAGGCACCAGCGGGGCAGATGCGCGCCACCGTCTTGAGCCACGATCTCGCAATTGCCCTGAATGTGAAAGACTCGGGCCCGCAGGCGGATATCGAGTTGGCGCTCACCAATTACGGCCCGCAGCCTGGCCTGTGCGCCTTAGGCGGGCTGATAGGGTACGCTATCGATCTCGATGCGGATTTCGGACGCTGCGATCAGGTTCTCCGATGCCCATGTCAGCGCCTCAATCTCGGCAATCTGATAGGCTTCCGGTTGATCGGTCGCGCCCTTGTAGCTCGGCAGAAAAATCTCGTCGCGCTGCAAGGCGGCGAGAAACGCAGGGGCCAGTCCAGCCGTCATCCGGCCATAACGCTGACGCTGCGGCATGACCACCAGCGAGGCGGCAAAGCGGCAGCCGCCAAGATGAGTAGCCTGCACAATGTTGAACAGATCCGGGTCTGCCATGGCCACCAGTGCCTTGTAGGTCGAGAAACCGTAGCGGGCGCAGCAGGCATCGCGGCGGCTGTCCGTGCAACAAAGTATGGTCGTGCGGGGATCGCGTCGACCGGCAAAAACCGTACCTTCGACATAGTTCAGGATCGCCGCCACCAGAGCGTCTTCACTGTCGAAATCTGCAGCCACCGATTCAGGCAACGCCTGCAATTGGGGCAGACTTCCTGTCTCTCCGACACGATCGACCAGCGCTACATGCAGGCCCGCCTGCGAGGCGGCATGCAACGCCGCCGTCATCGCCGGGCTCATACCAACCGATTCCCAGCGCGGCGTGCGCCACCTGCCCCGTGGCCAAGCCAGCATCAGGATGCGCCTGGGGGCATCGCCCGTGCCCTCAAGCGGTTCACCGCGTTCCAGGCACAGTTCACGGCAGAACTGGCGGCCGCTCACTCCTGCGCCCTCTGCTGCATGGAGGGAATAGGGGTTTGCCGTTCCCATCCACGGCCCCGGCCGAACCGAAGACCGTGACGCCAAGCTCGTAGAGTGGAACTGCGAGGATCTGGTCATTCAGGGCAACAACCCGCACCGGTGCCAGGGGAATGTCAGAAACGCCGTTCTCAGCGGAGAAGCGGCGGGGCTCTCCGCCATACACACCCGGAACGAGCACGCCAAAGACAGCCAGCCATATCGAAGCCAAACGAAACATCGTGGCCTATTCCCCTGCACCGTCAAAGGGCACGAATGCGCGCCCAGCAATGTGAGTGGTCAACAGGTCCAGGTTCAGCCCCAGCGCGCCGAAGGAATAGCCAAAGCTGGCATAGGGGAAGAACAGATACTGGTTGTGCCGGCAGGCATGAAGAAAATCGCACCAACCAGGAAGGAAGCTATCGAGGCCGGCGCGGATCTGCTCGGGACCGTCCTGGGGCGTGGTACCATAGAAATTGATCAGGAAATCGGCATCAATCTCCTGCCACCGCTCGGGGCTGATCGTCATGGACCGGCCATCGATTTTGCTGGCAAGTTCGGGGGGCGTCAGCCCCAGATCGGCCAGAGCAACGGTCAAGGCCGCCAGATCATTATAGACCGTCACCGTGTCGCCGGCGGCAAACGAAAAGGTGACCCCCACTGTGACCTCGCCCAGCGGCTCGAACAAAGGTTTCACAGTGTTCAGCTTGCGTGCATAGGCGTTGGCCAGCCGTTCATAATTGTCCAGGCGACCCGTTGCATCGCCCAACCGCTTCATGCCCTGCTGCACAGGATAGGTGTTGGGATCGATCACCAGCGTTGGCGCGATGACCGAGAGTTTTTCGACCTGGTCCTCGCGCATGGTGATGATCAGGTCCGGATCCAGTGCGGCGATCTTCTCGTAATCGAGGTCGTTATAGGTGCCGATAAAGGCAAATTCGGCACTGTCGAAATCAATGCCCAGCAGGTCGGGAACCACGCGCAGATAAGGCTTGCCGTCGGCATCGACCCGGCCGGAGCTGCCCACCAATGGCACTCCCAGCTCCAGTAATGGTAAGGTGAGTCGGTTGTCGTTCTGCGATATCACCCGCTGGGCCTGTAGAGGAACAACAACGCTGCGCCCCACATCATCGATAAAGGTGCGAGTTTCCTGCGAAAGCGCAGGCGCTACGGCAATCAAGGCCAGCATGGCAATTGCGGCAACAAGTTTGCCCGAGCGCTGCGCGTAGCGGGCGATATCGCGGGAAATGGCGTGGACGGCACGGTGAAAGATCATTTTGCCCTCAACCCGGTTCAAGGCCGGGCGTTGCTGTTGATGGGGGTGACTTTTGGGATAGGTTGTGACCCCGCCAGGCTTGGGTCCCGGCGGGTACTGATCAGCGCGGCATGGGCACGAATGGCTTGCCGCCGATTTCGCTCAGGATCAGATAGGCCACCGCACCCAGTGCGTAATAGGACGTCGCCGAGGCCTCGGCTCGCGAGAGCATGATCATCTGGTTTTCCCGGCAGGCGTGCAGGACCGCGCAATAGGCGGGCAGGACGCTCTCGAAATTGGCTTTGACATCTTCAGGCTTGTCGCCCCCCGTGGAGCGATAAGTGGTGAAGATGAAGTCGCCGTCAAATTCGGGCAGTTGCTCAGCGCTGAACTTGGCGTTCTCGCCCGGGGGAATGTCGGTGATCAGCTTGGGCCGCTGGAAGCCGGCATCGATCAGGACCTTGCCGATATTGCTGTAGGGATTATAGGCGAACAGCTCCCCAGGATTGGCGTGGATGGTCGAGACCAGGATGTTCTCGGTATCGATCACCTCCTTGATCAGCGCGATCTGGTACTGGTAGCGCCGCTTCATCATATCCACGCGGTCGGTCGTGCCGGTCAGGTCGGCAATCCAGTCGTAGATCTCCCAATCCGTGCGCATGGTATAGTCGAGCACCACGGTGGGCGCGATCTGACGCAATTGATCGATCGCGGCGGGCTGCCAGGGCGTGGTGAGAATGAGGTCGGGTTCAAGCTCGGCCACGCGCTCGACATCGGCCGGATAATTGCCAACCCATTCGATATCGGAATTGTCAAAATCGATGCCGGTCAGCGTGATACTGGCGCGGATGAATGCTTCCTCCTCGGTCTCGCCGCGTCCATGGCTGCCCACCGGCATCACGCCCAGTTCGAGCAAGGGCACCGTGAGCACGCTGTCGTGCAGGCTGACGATCCGCAAGGGCTTGAGCGGAATACTCACCTCGGTGCCCGTGTCGTCGATAATGCTACGCGTTTCCTGTGCCAGGGCGGGTACCATCAGGGCGGCTGCGGCGATGGTCACCGCCGCCAGGTTGCGCATTGCGATGCCGATGGATTGCTTAAAGATTGCCATGTCAAGATTGTCCGGTGTGTTGGTTCTGGCGCGAGGGACCGACTAGTTGAGGGGTATCGCTGTGGCGGGGTCACCATCGATTGCTGCTTCGACCTTTTCACTCACCCGGATGATCGCTTCGGGCAGCGACAACAGCGATCCGTAGGAAATGGCGCCATTGGTCTGGCTATCGAGCGCAAGAAACACTTCGCGACCTTCGGCAACGGCGCGCATGGTCTGGCGGGCGACCAGTCCAGCGATTTCAGGAGAATCCGCCGACGCCCACCAGAACACCACATCGGCATCAAGTTCGGGCAGCAGCTCTTCAGAGATGGTGGTGTAGTACGTGCCTGGCTTCGACAGTTCCTTGACCGTGGGATGCACGCTCAACCCGAGTGACGAGATGAACTTCACGGAGGAATCGCCCTCGGAATAAAGCCCGATCGCGCCGTCCCAATAGGTCAGCATGGCAAAAGTCTTGCCTTCCCATTCCGGGTGGGCCGAAACGGTTTCTTTGACCGCGGTCTCGATCTCGGCAATTCTGGTGGCCGCTTGCTGCGACCGCCCAAGTGCCAGACC
This sequence comes from Devosia sp., assembly GCA_041939225.1. Taxonomy (GTDB): domain Bacteria; phylum Pseudomonadota; class Alphaproteobacteria; order Rhizobiales; family Devosiaceae; genus Devosia. The sequence goes on along the minus strand of JBGTUK010000007.1, from coordinate 3,968 downwards.
TGCGAGTTCGGCCTGCTCGATCCAGTCGAGGGCATAATCGCCGCGCTCAGGCGGCACCGCGACGACCGGAGCGATCAGCGAGACCTTGTCATAATCGTCCTGGGTGATGCCCGAGCGCAGGGCCAGGATGACGTCGGGATTTGTCCCTGCAATCTGTTCAAAATTCAGATCGCCCTCAAGAATGGCGGGGTCCTGTGTAGACAGCGCCTGCGCCCACGGCCAGACCTGATTGTCATAGGGGCCAAGCCAGGCGCGCGCAGTCAAAGGCTGGAAGCCCAGGGCCAGCACATTGTCGACCCCCGCATAGTCCAGCGTGGCGACACGTTCGGGCTGCTCAGCGATAACCGTGGTTCCGAATTTGGTCTCGATCGTCAGCGGAAATTGCTGAGACAGCACCGGCGCTGACGACGCCATTGCTGCAAGGCCGAGCGCAACGCTGGCACAGGCTGCACGCAGCGGGTGAAAAACAAGGGACATGGTGTGCTCCAGGTAGGGGAGGATCGAACTAGAGATTGGCGGGGCGATCATCGGCATGGGTTTGCGGATCGCCATCCAGCGCCGCCTCGATCATCGGCACCAACTGGTCCAGCGCATAAGGCAGGCTGGGCAGGGAGGCGTGGCTGAAGGCGCTGCTCACCAATTGACCGGCAAAGACATCGTGGCCTTGCTGGGTGGCGGTCATGAAGGGGCGGCCGAGAATATTGACGATATTGTCCCAGTTGCCCTCGGCCACCCAGATCACCAGATCGGCATCGATCGGCGAAAGATCCTCTGGCGACATCGAGATGGTGAACCCGCCATTGGGGTCCATCATCGCGTCGATCGCCTCTGGGGTCTCAAAACCCATATCTGCCAGCACTTGGGGGCGCACATCCTGCGATGTGTAGGCGCCGGGGCTTTCAGGCCCATCCCAGGCAAAGGCCACCGCAGCGGTCTTGCCAGCCCAGTCGGGATGGCTCTGGGCAATGGCCGAAAGGCGGTCGCGGATCGCAGCGACCTGCTCCTGCGCCTGATCCCGCTTGCCAACCGCCTCGCCTGCGATCAGCGCGCGCTCCGCCCATGGCAATCCAAAATCACTGATCCCGCTGGGTACGGCTACGACCGGGGCGATCAGGCTCAGTTTCTCGTATTGGCTTTCGTCAATGCCTGACCAGAGCGCAATGATCACATCGGGTGCGGCCGCAGCGATGGCCTCGAAATCCAGATCGCCTTTGAGAATGGTCGGGCTGCTCTCAAGCAAAGGCTCCGCCCAGGGCCAGACAGCGCGCGGATAGTCTCCGTACCAATAGCGAATAGCAACCGGCTGCACGCCCAGTGCCAGCAGGTCATCGGCACCGGCAAAATCGACGCTGGCAACGCGCTGGGGTTTTGCCGGAATGGTGGTGACGCCGAACTTGTGCTCGATGGTGAGCGGGAAGTCCTGTGCGACGGCGGGCATCACCAGGGCGACAAGCGCCCAGCCCAACATCCCAGCCCGCAACGGGTGCGCCAATTTTTCGATAGCAATCATGGTTTGACTCTTGTCCTCTTAAAGGTGGGATTTGGCCGCAGCGCGCTGCAGCAAATAGACGAATATCGGTACGCCAATGATCGCGGTCACGAGGCCCGCGGGAATCTGAATGGGGGCGAAGAGGGCACGGCCCAGCAGGTCAGCCATCAATACCAACAGGGCGCCGCACAGCGCTGTCAGGACCATATGCAGTCCCACGCCCGCGCGGGCGAGGCGCCGCGCCGCGTGCGGTGCAATCAGGCCGACAAAGCCGAGAGGCCCCACGATCGCTGTTGCCACGGCCGCAAATGCGACGGCCACGGCAACAAGCGCGTATCGGGCCCATTTGACCGGGGCGCCCAGTCCTATCGCGGTATCCTCACCCAAGCGAAGGGCGCTGACGACCCGGCTCAAAGCCAGAAGGATGGGCATCAAAACCGCCGACCACAGGGCCAGAATATGAACATCATTCCAGGTGGCGGCATTGATCGAGCCGGCTAGCCATGACAGCGCGGACATGGCCTGATTGATTTCGCCATAGGTCAGCAGGGCCGAGGTGATGGACGAAATGAACGCCGAAACGCCGATCCCCAGCAAAATGAAGCGGATGGAATTGCTGCCCCGGCGCGAGAACGCCAGGGACTGCACCACTCCGGCAACGCCCAGGGCACCGGCAAAAGCCAGCCAGGGCCGCCAGGCAAAGTCGATATCCGGCGCAAGTATGATGGTCCCAACGACCGCCAGAGCCGCGCCCTGGCTGATACCCACGAGGGACGGATCCGCCAGGCCATTTCGCGTAGCGCTCTGCAAGGCGCCGCCCGAAAGTGCCATCATGGACCCGACCAGGGCCGCCGCCAATGTGCGGGGAAAACGGAATTCCCACACCACATTGTCGACCGGCTTGCTGATGGCGTTGCCCTGAAGGGTGGCGATCACATCGGCCAGGCTGATCGCGTAGCTGCCGGTGGCAAGGCTAACCCCGATCAGGGTGGCGATTAGAAGCAGCAGGGCAATCACGGCGAGTATAGCCCGCAGCGGAAGGCGCAGTGCCAGCCGGCCTCCGGCGCTGCGCACAACAAGATGCCGTTGGTCGACAAGAGCGGCCGTCATCGTGCCCTCTGCCGAACCAGGTGAATGAACAGCGGCGCACCCACCATGGCCGTGATGATGCCGGTGGAGACTTCGCGCGGGGCGATGGCGACGCGGGCGATAATGTCGACGCCGAGCAGATAGCTGGCCCCGACCAGGGCCGAATAGGGCACAATCCAGCGGTAATTGGCGCCTGTGAAGAGGCGCACCACATGGGGTATCACCAGTCCGATAAAGCCGAGCGGGCCGGCCAGCGCCACCGATCCGGCGCTGAGCACCACGACCACCAGCAGCAGGGTGAATTTCAGGCGTCCGGTCTCGACCCCAAGCCCCTTGGCCACTTCATCGCCCATGGCCAGAACGGTGATCTGACGCGCCAGGGCAAAGGAAAGTAGCAGTGCCCCGACGATCCACGGCCCGACAATCATCAGCACATCAATGTCCCGACCGGCTAAAGAGCCGGAGAGCCAGACGCGCAGATTGTCGAAATTGTCCTGGTTCATCAAATGCAGCACGGAAATGATGGCCCCCAAGAGCGCCGTGATGGCCGCGCCAGCCAGCGTCAGGGTCAGCGGGGTCGGTCCGCCAGGCGCCCAATAGGCAATCAGATAGACCAGCACCGCTGCGCCCAGCGCTCCGAGGGCGGCGATCCACGGGATGATGGCGCTCGACTGGGGACCCAGGACAAAAGTCGTGACCACCACCGCAAAAGACGCGCCTGTCAAAAGGCCGAGGATCCCCGGTTCGGCCAGGGGGTTTCTGGTCACCCCCTGCATCAAGGCGCCCGCCACCGAAAGTGCTGCTCCCACTGTCATGGCGATCAGCGCCCTGGGCAGGCGCAGATCCCAGATGATAATGTGATCAAAAATTCCCGTGTCCCGGGCGCTTAGCGCTTCGAACACCGTAGCGAGCGGTAAATGTTTGGCGCCCACAGCGATATGCACCGCCATGAGCAAGATCAGGACCGCCAAACCGATTGGCAGGCCGGACCAGGTCGCCGCCGAAGGCAGTTTGGGCGTCTCTATAGCTTCCGCACTCATGCCGGGACCGCCCTGAGCGCTGGCCGGCGCGCACCGTTGCCAAGCGGCACACAAATCAGATGGCCACTTTCGGGATCGTGGATGACCTTGGCGTTGAGATCGAAGACCTGCCTGATATTGTCTGACGTGAAGATATCGGTCGGCGCGCCAGCATGCGCGATCTGGCCGTTCTTCATCATCACCAGATAGTCGGCGTAGGCGGCGGCAAGAGAAAGTTCGTGCAGGACAATCACCAGCGTCCGACCGGAATTGTGGGCCAGCCCGCTAAGCAGATCCATCAAGTCGACCTGGACCTTGAGATCGAGAAAAGTGGTCGGCTCGTCGAGCAGGATCAGGTCGGTCTGCTGCGC
>JBGTUK010000006.1:0-40536 GCA_041939225.1 Devosia sp. | reverse complement strand
GCCTGCTGCGCGTGGCAGCCACAGGACCGTATCTGGCACATAGGTAATGAGTATCAGAACCGCGATCAGCAGGGCGATAAGGGCCCAGACTTCTCGGATCATCTCGCCCAGCGGTATGCCGTTGAGCGCCTTGATGATGTAGAGCAGGATGCCATAGGGCGGCGTGATCAGTCCGATCATCATGTTGAACACAACCACTACGCCGAAATGGTGCAGGTCGATGCCCAGCGCCGCTGCCGTCGGGATAAAGAGCGGGGTGATTACCAGCATGATGGTGGAAACGTCGAGAAAACACCCCAGCAGCAGATAGAGCAGGTTCACGAACAGCAGAAACGTCCATTGGTTCATGTCGAAGCCCACGAGAAACTCGTAGAGCATTTGCGGTACGCGCTCGATGGCGATGGCGTAGTTAAAGATGAAGGCCCCGCCCAGCACGAGCGTCACGACCGCGGTGGTCTTCACGGTTTCGCGCACCACCTTGTAGAAGTCCGCAAAATCCATGGAACGGTAAGCAACGACTGCCAGGATCAGTGCGTAGAACGCGGAAACCGCGGCCGCTTCGGTCGGAGTGAAGGCGCCCGAATAGATGCCCCCCAACAGGATCACCGGCATCATCAGCGGCGGCAGGGCACGCAGGATAATGAGCGGATAAAGTCCCCAGGGAATGGCATCTTCAACAGGAAATTTGCGTCTGATGGCGACGATCTGGACATAGACACAGAGTGCCAGAACGACGATCAGCGCCGGTACCACGCCAGCAAGGAACAACACCCCCACCGATGTGGAGGAAATCAGCGCATAGAACACCAGCGGGATGGAGGGCGGAAAGATCGGTCCGACCACTGCGGTTGCCGCGGTGAGAGCGCCAGCGAAGCCGCGCGGATAGCGATCCTTGTCGATCATCATGCCGGTGACCACCTTGCCGACGCCGGCAGCATCGGAAATGGCCGAGCCGCTCATGCCCGAAAAGATCAGCGAGGTGATGACATTAACCTGTGCGAGGCCGCCGGGGAGGCGACCGACCATGGCCAGCGAGAATTTGAGCAGTCGCTCGGTGATTTTGCCGGATTCCATGATGTTGGCGGCAAAAATGAAGAGCGGCACGGCCAGCGCGACGAAATTGCCGAAAACGCCGTTGAGCACGTTCTCGGCCGCCAATCCGACGTCGCGGCCGGAGACCAGCAGATAGAAAATCGAGGCGACAATCATCGAAATCGAGAAGGGCAGGCCCGATGCGGTGATGACGATCAGCAGGACGACAAGGATGGGAAGGGCGTAATCCGCCAGCATTGAAAAGAACTCCTAGCGGATCGATCAGATGTGGTGGCGCCAGTTCCGGCCCATCAGGCCGAACAGGCGGTGAATCCCCTGCCCCGTGAAGGACACGAGAAACACCAGATAGCAGCCATAGATCCATTCCATGGGCAGGCGCATCACCGGCGAATTCTTGCGCGTCAGGAAGGTGAGATAATCCCAGGTGTGGGGGATCAGCAGCCCGAAGGCGATCAGCAAAACCACCATGGCGAAGATGGCAAAAGCGCGCCGGCCCTTGTCGGAAAGCACGTCATAGAGCACGTCGAAAGAGACATGTTCCTTGATACGCACCATGAAGGCCGCTGCCCAGAAGACCGCCCAGATGAAGGCGATCATCACGAATTCTTCGGTCCAGGCGAGCGGCCGGTTCATGACGTAGCGCATGAAGACCTGGGCGATGAACCCACCAAAAGCCACCACGAAGAAAAAGACACCGAGGAGATCGGCAAACTTTCGCAAAGTGGAAAACAGGGACTTCAGGTTCGCGTTCATTTCGTCGTCCAGGTCAGGCTTGGTTCAGGCGATCAGGGCGCCAGTTCGTTGATGCGCTCAACCCAACCTTCGGGCCAGGAGGCGGCGCGATCGGAGTTGAGGTAGAAATTCTGCACGTGAGTGCGGAACGCATCAACGTCGGGCGTGGTGACCGTCAGGCCCTCTTCTTCGAAGAAGGCCACCAGGCGATCCTCGTTGGCGCTGCGCTCGGCATTGTTCCAGTCGCAGGCGGCGACGGCGGCTTCGGTCATCTTGGCCTTTTCGTCGTCGGTGAGCTGTTCCCAGGTCTGATTGTTGACGGCCATGGGCAGGCCATCGACCAGGTGGCTGGTCAGGGTGATCTGCTCGGTGACTTCGTAGAACTTGGCTGCTTCAACGGTGGGCAGCGGATTGTCCTGAGCGTCGATCGTGCCGGTCTGCAGGCCCAGATAGACTTCGCCGAACGGCAGTGGGGTCGGGTTGGCGCCCAGAGCCTCACCGAGGAACAGCCAGCTATCGGAGCCGGGCATGCGCAGCTTGACGCCAGCCATATCCTCGGGGGTCTGGATATCACGCGCGGTGCGCAGGTTGAGCTGGCGCGTACCGAGATAGCAGGCATCGAGAAGCTGGATGCCCATCTCGTCGGACACGCGCTGCTTGAATTCTTCGCCGATATCGCTTTCCAGCACGGCCCGGTAGTGCTCGGGATTCTGGAACAGATAGCCGGCGGTGAACAGGCCGTATTCGGGGATGGCATCAGCAATGAGCTGGAAGGCAACATAGGCCATCTCGGCATTGCCGCGCTGCAGCGCGTCGAGGTCGGCATTCTGACCGAACAGGGCGCCCGAATCGTAAAGCTGGATATCGAAGCGGCCCGGCAGCAGCTCCTCGAGCTTGTCGGCGAACACCTGCATGGCCTGGGTATGCAGATCGGTTGGAACCGAAACGGTGGTGAATTTGAGTTCGATTTGGTCCTGAGCCAGAGCCGGCGTAGCCACAAGGGCAGTGGCCAGCGCAGTCGCAGTCATGGCGACCAGGGCGGTGTGCTTAAGGGTCATTACGATCCTCCCTCTCGAGCGATGATGATGACGGTTCGCTTCCTCCCCTCCGGCGTCAGTTTACCGGTGAAAGCGTCCGCTTGTTTTGACGGGTGGACTTTGCAACAGGAAACGACTGATGTAAACAGTGATGTGACAACTGATTGTATCAGTGGATGTACAAGCCCATTGCGGAGGACCTTTACCGTGGCGAATTCAGACCTTTCCGGCATCATTTGCGCATCGGTGACCCCGGTGACCGCGCAATATGAAATCGACGCCGGGCGCCTCGCCATGCATTGCGCACGCCTGTTGGAGAATGGTTGCAGCTTTGTTTCGACCTTTGGCACGACAGGGGAAGGCGCCTCATTTTCGACCAATGAGAAGATCGCCGCCCTTCGCGCCCTACGTGATGCCGGGGCTGACATGAGCAAGCAGATTCCCTCGGTGATGACGCCAAGCAGTGACGAAGCCGGACGCCTGATCGCCGAGATTGCGGCGCTGAGCTGCCGCGGCGCGCTCGTCCTGCCGCCGTTCTATTATGGCAGCGCGACCGAGGAAGGCATCGTCGCCTTCTTTGAGGCTGCGCTCGCCAAGGCAGGCAATCCCGACCTCGACATCCTGCTCTACAATATCCCACAGTTCTCGCGCATCACCTTCACCCCTGCCCTCGTCGCCAAGCTGGTTGAGCGGTTCGGGCAGCAGATCGTGGGGGTCAAGGATTCAACCGGCAAGCTGGAAAGTGGCATCGAATTGGCGCAAGGCTTCCCGCAGCTTTCCATCTTCACCGGCGACGACCGGGTGTTGCCGCACCTGCTGGCCAAGGGAGGTGCCGGCATGATCGGCGGCATGCCAAACCTGTTCGCCTCGGATCTGCGCCAGCTCTATGAGGCGCCTGAGGCCACAAGCTCGGACGCTTTGAAGGCCAATGCCGCGACCCGCATCGAGGCGGTGGATGGCAATGGCGCCTTGTTGGCGCTCAAGGCGACGCTCGCCGCCCTCTATGGCGATGCCGAGTGGGCACGCGCTATGCCGCCGCTTATGGCAATTGCGTCAGACCAGGCCGAGCTCGTGTTCAAGGCAATCGAGGGCACCGGCTTTGCGGTGCGTCCCGCCGCCTGATAGAGCCAATGCCAGGGAGGGGAGCCATGGCTAGACACAGCAATGCCGAAACGATCGGGGCCGGGCCGGCCTCGGTCAAGAAGACAGCCTATGAGCGGTTTCAGCAGGAACTGCTTGCTGGCCGTCTGCGTCCCGGCCAGGTGGTGTCACAGCGCGAACTGGTGCAGACGCTCGGGCTCTCCATCGGCGCCTTGCGCGAACTTCTGCCGCGGCTCGAAGCCGAGGGTTTGCTCAATGTGATGCCACAGCGCGGCATCCAGATCACCACCATCGATCTTCCGATGATCCGAGACGCCTATCAGATGCGCATGGCCTTCGAGCGCGAGGCGACTCTTTTTGCCGTCGACCGGATGCCCGACGCCACGATCGAGGAGCAGAAGCGACTGCATCTGGAAAGACTCGAACGGCTCAAGACCGACCGCACGCAGGCCTTTTTCGAAGAGAGCCAGGACGTCGATAGCCGCTTTCACGAATTGCTGGTGGACTTCACCGCAAATGAACTGCTGATCCAGGCCTATGATCTCAATTCCATCCGGGTGCGCCTGATCAAGCTGGATCGGATTACCCTTTCGGCCACCACCCTGCCCGCGGCTTTCGGCGATCATCTGGCCATTATCGACGCAATACTCGAGCGTGACCGCTGGAAAGCAGCCGCGGCCATGGAATCCCATATCCGCAATGCGCGCGAGCGCGCCCTGGCAATCTAGCCTCGCGCCGCCCTTCAATTACCCGATCAAGATCGTGACCAAACTGCGTCCCACCGCGCTCCGCTGCGAGCATCATGCTACCCCCATGGGCCTTAACCGTCCGGCACCCCGTTTTGACTGGGCATTGGACGGAGATGGCCACAATCGTCGCCAAAGTGCCTATCGATTGGTCGTCAAGGCTGGCGAAAATGTTCTGTGGGATAGTGGAAAGGTCCGGTCCGCCCAAACCCGGCAGGTCGAATATGCTGGCGACGTGCTGGCGTCGGACATGCAGTGCACCTGGACCGTCATGGTCTGGGATGAAGAGGATGCCGCATCGGACTGGGCGGACGCGCAGCATTTCCGCACTGGGCTGATGCAACCGGAAGACTGGCGGGCGCAGTGGATCGCCCGCTATTTCGTGCTTCCGGCGGGGCGAGAAGCGCCTGCCGATAATTCCTATGACAATCGCTGGCAGGCGCGACCGGCCGATCATCTGCGGCGGGATTTCGCGACCGTGGAAAGACCGGTGCGCGCCACCGCCTATGTCTCTGCCCTGGGTCTTTACGAGCTCTATCTCAACGGTGCGCGGGTCGGCGATGCGGTGATGGCGCCAGGCTGGACCGATTATCACCAGCGGGTCGAGTATCAGTCCTATGATGTGACCGATATGGTCGGAGCTGGTGCCAATACCATAGGCGCCCTTATCGGCGAGGGGTGGTATTCAGGCCGTGTCGGGCACAATCAGCGCCGCGCGGGCAATCACTATGGCGGCCGGCCTGCCCTACTCTGCCAACTGCATCTCGAATTTGCCGATGGGCGGATCGAAAAGATTGTTACCGACGGGCAGTGGACCACCTGCCAGGGACCGGTATGCTACAGCGACTTCCTGATGGGCGAGCAATATGATGCGCGCCTCGAGATGCCCGGCTGGTCCGAGCCGGGCTTTGACGCATCCGGCTGGCAGCCGGTGGAGGTTTTTGTTCCTGACCCGCGTCCGCCGCGTCTCGAAGCAAGCCGCGCACCGCAGGTGCGCGAGACCGTGCGATTTGAGGGGCGCTATCTGCGACAGGCGAAGACCGGCGGACACATCTACGACTTCGGGCAGAATATTGCCGGCTATGTCGCGCTGGAGTTGAGCGGAAAGGCTGGTGACCGGTTTACCCTGCGCCATGGCGAAGTCCTTGATGGCGAGGGGGAACTTTACGTCGCCAATCTGCGCCATGCCGTCGCGACCGATCATTATATCGCCAAGGGAGAAGGCCGCGAGCATTTCAAGCCCCGTTTCACCTTCCATGGCTTCCGCTATGTCGAACTGACCCTACCAGATGGTGCGTCCCCCGATGATGTGACCCTGACTGGCATTGCCATCCACAATGACCTGCCAGTCACCGCGTCGATGAGCACCGGCTCGGACATGGTCAACCAGCTGCTGTCCAATATCGAATGGAGTCAGCGCGACAATTTCATTTCGGTGCCCACCGACTGCCCGCAGCGCGACGAACGCTATGGCTGGAGCGCCGATGCGCAGGTCTTCTGGAAGACCGCCGGCTATGTGATGGACGTCTCGGCCTTTCTCGAAAAGTGGTTCGAGGACATTGCCGAGGCACAATTGCCCGACGGCGCTTTTACAGACGTCGCGCCCTCCAAGCCGCTCAACCCCTACCGGATCACCGCCCAGCCGGGTGCGCCGGGCTGGGGCGACGCGCCGGTGATACTCGCCTGGCAGCACTGGCTGCGCTATGGCGACAGGGCGCTGCTGGAAAAGCATTTTGACCGTCTGGTCGCCTGGCTCAAGCATATAGCCGACGCCAATCCGGACCATCTGCGCGTCAATGCTGTCTACAATAATTATGGTGACTGGCTGAGCGTGGGTCCGGCCTCGGACCGCACCATGGTGGCAACGGCCTATTGGGTGCTGGTCGCCGACCTGATGGCAAAACTCTCAGGCGTGGTCGGGCGCAGCGACCTAGTCACTCATTTTGCCGCGCAGGCCGATGCCGTGCGCACCGCCTTCATCGCGGCCTTTGTCGATGGCGACGGCCGCATTGCGGGCGATACGCAGACCGCCTATTTGCTGGCGCTGGACTTCGCCATTCTGCCTGCGGACTTGCACCAGAAGGCGGCTGCACATCTGCTGCGTAAGCTCGATGAGGCCGCGGGGCATTTGCAGACCGGGTTTCTGGGCGTGAAGCATCTTTGCCCGGTGCTGAGCGATATCGGGGCGCCGCAACGCGCCTATGATCTGCTACTGAACGAGACCTATCCCAGTTGGGGCTTTTCCATTGCCCAAGGCGCCACCACGATCTGGGAGCGCTGGGATGGCTGGACGCGAGAGAATGGCTTCCAGAGCGTCAATATGAATTCGTTCAACCACTATGCCTATGGCGCGGTGGGCGAGTGGCTCTATGCCCGTGTGGCCGGGATCGACTGGGACGAGGATGCCCCGGGCTTTTCTTCCGTCCGAATGCGCCCGCTGTTCGACAAGCGGCTGGGCTGGGTGAAGGGGCATTACGATGCCCCCACTGGCCGGGTCGAAAGCGCCTGGCGTATCGCGGATGAGATCGTCATTTGGGAGATCCGCATTCCCCCAAATTGCACCGGGCAGATCGAACTGCCGCGAGCACCTCTCTCCATCTGCGCGGGCGACACGCCCCTGCCCTTGACCGGCCCGATAACCACACTCGGCTCGGGCCGCTACACATTCACACTTGCTATTTGATCGGTTCCACCATGACAGAAGCCAAGCGTCCGCTGCTCCATATGATCGGCAATGCCCATCTTGACCCCGTCTGGCTCTGGCGTTGGCAGGAGGGATGCGCTGAAGCCATCGGCACCTGTTGGGCCGCCATCGACCGTCTGCGCGAAGGCGAGGGGTTCGTCTTTACCAAGGGCGAAGCACATATTTATCGCTGGATCGAGGAATTGGAGCCGGCGCTGTTCGCGGAGATTCAGCGCTACGTCAGGGAGCAGCGCTGGATCATCGTCAATGGCTGGTGGATTCAGCCCGACTGCAATGTTCCCAATGGCGAAAGCGTTATTCGCCAGGCCCTCTACGGCAAGGGCTATTTCATGGATAAGTTCGGCATCGAGCCATCCACCGGCTACAATGTCGACAGCTTCGGACACCCGGCTACGTTCCCGATGCTGCTTCGGCATACCGGCTTTACCAGCTACACCTTCATGCGGCCCGGCCCGCACGAAATGGACCTGCCGGGCGAGCTTTTCGCGTGGCAATCGCCCGATGGGTCATCGCTGCCAGCCTTCCGCATCCAGGACGCCTACAATACCTCCAAGCGCTCGACGCCGCTACCGCCCAAGATCGATGAACACTATGCGCATATGGACAAGCACGGCCATGCGTTTATGTGCTTTTATGGCGTCGGCAATCACGGTGGGGCGCCGACGATCGAGAATATCGAGGAGATTGAGGCGCGCATCGCGCGGGGCGAAAATCTCGAATTTTCAGACCCGGAACGCTTCTTCCAAGAGGTGGAGACGGGCGGTCTGCCGGTAGTCAACGAAGCGCTGCAGTTCCATGCCATTGGCTGCTATTCGGTCGCCTCGTCGCTGAAGGCACTCAATCGCAAGGCGGAGAGCCTGCTGGAACAAGCGGAGGCGGCCTCGGCGCTGGCTCACAGGGTCACGGGCATCTCCTACCCGGCCAAGCGGTTTGCTTCGCTCTGGCAAATTCTGCTGTTCAACCAGTTCCACGACACACTCGGCGGCACGAGCATCGAGTCGGCGTGCATCGATAGCGAACGTGAGTTGGCGGGCGTCATCGCTGGTGCCGAAGAACTCTTGAACGCCGCGGTGCGTCGCCTTGATGGCACCATTGCCCCGCCGCACGATCCGACCGACGCCAGCTTTGTCGTGATGAATTTTTCGGGAGCATCGTCGAACGGGCTGGTCGAGGCCGAGCCCTGGGTCGACAAGGATACGGAAACGCCACGCTTGCTGCTCGATGAGTCGGGCAATTCCATTCCGTTCCAATATATCGATCCGGCCGGCAAGACGACTGGCCTGCAGCGCCTCGCCTTCCCGCTCAAAGTGCCCGCCTATGGTTATCGCGTGCTGCGATTTGCGGCGTCCGATAGCGGTGTTACCGCTCCCAATGTCAGTTTTGGACAGCCCCATACTGGACCGCTGCGTTTTGAAACCGATGGCTATCTTGCCGAGCTGTGCCGCGAGACCGGTGCCATCACGCGGTTGTTCAATCGCAGCAATGGTGTTGAGATCTTTGCCGGTCATGGTCACCGCGGGCTGGTCGTCGATGACCCGAGCGACACTTGGACCCATGGCACCGACCGCTTTGGCTTCGAGGGCCAGGACATGATCTTGGACGGGGTGAAGCTGGTGGAAAGCGGCCCTGTGCGCACCACCATAGAAGTGACCGCCAGCCACGGTGCATCCCGTCTGGTAACGACCATTGTAATGCCAGTGGATGGATCGCTACCCGTTGAATTGCGCGTGGCGCTGGACTGGCGCGAACAGCGGAAATTGTTGCGCCTCGCCTACCCGCTGGAAGGGCATGAATTCGAATATGAGGTGGCAAGCGGTTGGGACAACGCCCCTGATACGGGTCGCGAAGTCCCGGGGCAGCGCTGGGTACGTGTCAGCGCCGCCGCGCACGACGTCGCTCTGGTCAATGACGCCAAATATTCCTATGCGGCGCTTGACGGCACCCTTTACCTGACGGCCGTCCGTTCCCCCATCTTCGCCCATCACGACCCGATCCCGGCAGAGGATGGCGCGCGCTATCGCTATATGGATCAGGGAGAGCAACGGTTCTCGATCCTACTGCAGGCCGCGCCGAAGCTCGTCCGGCAAGAGGCTGCCACACTGGCCGAGCGCCTCAACAAGCCGGTGGTGACCACCCCGCATGTGAGTCGCGGCGGGACGAGCGAGCATGTCGGACGGTGGCTGTCTGTCGCTAGCGAAGGCGGTATGGTCACGGCTCTCAAGGGCGCGGAGGATGGAAAGGGACTGATTGTCCGCGCGATTGATTTGTCCGGGGATGGATGCACGGTCGGCATGGGAACCGAGCGCGCACCTGTCGCCCCCCGTGGAATAGCGAGCTTGCGGTTGGTGGGTGACCAATTGCTAGCCTGCGACGGGCTGGAACGCAATTTATAGATGCATAGGTGAGGAGACCAGTTGGGCAAGCCGCCGCTGCTGCCGCCAAGCGACTCGCGCCCTCGACATCGATGCCTTGCACCAAACCCGAAGCCGGCATGACGCCGATGTGCGCGATTGAAATTTGCCCGGAAGGCGCTGTTAGGCGCGATTTGAGAAAAGCCCCGAGGATACCCGGGAATTTTGGCTGTGGAGGCAGTCGGCTGCGAACTGCTCTCCGCTTACCTTGCCCGAAATTCCCTGTTTGCAGGGAAGATACAGGGTATTTCGCTCACTTTCCGGCTCTTCACCCGCATCCTTGGAGCAACCGAACTTCTGATTTTACGTAGGTTTTCCGAGTTTTTCTCCTCAATGAGAACAGGGAATTCGCACAACCGGAACAGGGAAAAGCCGGTGCCATATCAGGGAAACCAGCTCGACCAGAGTTTGCAAAGGGCGAGCTTCGAAAAAATGCAAACAGCGGTAAGCGGGCTCATGCTTTGCAGAATAGATTTAAACTGATCTTGACGGGCAGTTAGGTCCAGTTTCTAGTTACTCCTCATGAGCGGCGCCGAGACCAACCAAGACGCGTAGCTCTAGTTTGCAGAACGCTAGCTGTGGTGAACCACAGGACCTTGGTGAGTGGTCACCACGAAGGTCGCGGGCAGTAGACGCTTCACCTTTTGCCGCCTCGTGCCTTCCGGCTCTCACCACCATCCGCCCCCCAGGCGACCTGATCGGCACGGAAGCGGCCCGCGTAATCATCAACCATGTCCAGGGCGACAGCACCGATAGCGGCTGCGTCATCGACACGGGGTTCCGCCTAGTCGAGCGGCAGAGTGCTTGATCCGGAGACAAATGCACGAGCATAAAGTACGGGCGATGGCTATTCCTGGGGGCGAATTGTCGGTTCGATACGAGCAGTCGACTATTCGGACTGACCGCTGTCGAGATTGGTTCAAGACGGTACGAATGTCCGGATAGGGGGGCGCCCAGCTACCCGGCGGGTTATGGAAGCATCCTACTCAACAATCCCCATGCGAACGCCTTAGACGGGGCCGATGAACTAACCCGCTGCGCGGGGTGGTGCCTGCGCGGAGATAACGGCAAGGCATCGCTCGTCACGGCTTGATTAAGGATCGCCTGGTACTGGCGTTCCCTTTGACTCCTTCAATCCAAGAGCCGAACGATGACGACGTCACTCCCCCTGTCGGCCGCTGATGTTAAAACATTCCCGCCTTAGGAATCAGATCGATCGGCGATGGTCGCCGCAAATGTGATGACAGTTTTGTGACATTGTTTACCAAGCTGAGCTTGAGATGCGCGAACGGGCATTTTCAGGGGACCTCTATGCGCCTACGTATTTCGACCAAGCTGATCATCATGGGCGTCCTAGCCCTCGGAATGATGATCGCCGGCACATTATTCTCGCTTTACACCAATCAGACGCGGCTGGTGGAAGATCGCAAAGCGATGCTCTCCGCTATGACCGACGCCGCCACTGCCATCATCGGCACTTTTGCCAGGCAGGCTGAGGCAGGGGAGTTGTCGACCGAGGAGGCACAGGCTCGAGCGATCGCGGCGATCGAAGCAATGCGCTATAGCGGCAGCGAATATTTCTTCATCAATGACATGACGCCTGTCATGATCATGCACCCGATCAAGCCAGAATTGAATGGCCAAGACCTCAGCCAGACAAAGGATCCCAACGGCAAGCGCCTGTTCGTTGAGTTCGTAGAGACGGTCAAGTCAGGGCGCGCAGGTTTCGTTGATTATCTCTGGCCCAAGCCAGGCAGTGATGCTCCTCAGCCCAAGCTCTCCCACGTGGCAGGAACGTCGTGGGGCTGGATAGTGGGCACTGGCGTTTACGTGGATGACCTCGAAGCGGCATTCTGGGACAACGTCAAATTGCTGGGCGCAGCCCTTGTTGCCGGCATGGGCATCATGGGCGCAACGGCCTACCTGATTGCTCGCTCAATTACCCGTCCGGTCAACACTCTTACCGCCGCCATGGCTGGCTTGGCTCAAGGCGATCATGACGTCGAGATTCCAGCCACAGCGGCACGCGACGAGGTCGGCGATATGGCGCGCGCGGTACTCGTCTTCAAGCAGTCTGCAATAGACAAGCGGGCGACCGAAGCCGAGGCCGCTGAGGCGCGGCAGAGCCGTGAAGCGGAACGGTTGCGCGCCGAGCAGGAGCGGCTGGAAAGCCAGGAGGCAAAGGCCGCTGAGACAAGAAGCGACCAAGCTTCTGTAGAAGAGCTGGCAAAGGCTCTCCAGGCGCTGGCGGCAGGCGACCTTACCTATCGCATCACCGCCAACCTTCCGCCCAAAACTCAGCGGCTCAAAGACGACTTCAATCGGACTGCAGAGAGCCTGAGCGGGATCGTCCTTGATCTCCGTCACACCTCGGACGAATTGCGAAACGCTACCGGCGAGATTCTGACGGGCACCAATGATCTTTCCGAGCGCACCACGAAGCAGGCCGCATCTATCGAAGAAACATCGGCGGCGATGGAGCAGTTGGCGACCACGGTGATGGAAAACGCCCGCCGTGCCAAGGATGCGGCGACAACCGCCGGCGTCGTGACGCAGTCCGCCGAAGAAGGCGGTCACGTCATGGAACAGGCCACAGCAGCCATGGGCCGGATCACTTCCTCTTCCGCCAAGGTCTCGGATATCATAAAGCTCATAGATGATATCGCCTTCCAGACCAATCTTCTCGCCCTAAACGCCTCGGTGGAGGCAGCGCGCGCCGGCGATGCCGGCAAAGGCTTTGCTGTGGTGGCTGTCGAAGTTCGCCGCCTGGCCCAAAGCGCAGCGGAGGCGTCATCGGAAGTCAAGGCGCTTATCGAGCAGTCAACCACTGAGGTCGGTGGTGGGTCTCTGCTTGTCTCTCAGGCCGCCGACAAGCTCGCCACGATGCTGGAGGCGGCTCGGTCAAATGCCGGTCGCATGCAGGCCATCGTCAATGATAGTGGCGAGCAGGCCGCGGCCATCAGCGAGATCAACGCTGCGATCCGCCAAATGGACAAAATGACGCAGCACAATGCAGCCCTGGTCGAGCAGACGAGTGCTGCGATTGCTCAGACCGAAGCCCAGGCGAGCGCGCTGGATCGCATCGTCGAGATATTCCGTACCGACGAGGCCGCAAGTCCTGTTTCCATTCCGAGCAGATCTCTACGGGCTGCCTAGACGGGCCGCATGACAAAGCAGCGGTCGCCGGCAACTTCCGGCGTCCGCATCCGCAGGGGCGGCGAGGACCAAAACTTGGTTTTCCCGATCAGGTCGGTCCCTCAGCCTTGTACTCAAATTTTCCCCACCCTCGGTTGTCGACAGTTTCCCTGGATTCCTTCTTCTTGTCAGCATCACGGCGAACGGCATGGTTCTGCCACCCGGGAATTGTAATCGATCTGGTTTGTCGTAGCGGGCTGACACCATCGAGCGAAGCCGCCTCATAGTAGTCGCGCGGTATGCCTTGCAGGGCTGCCAGCAGAATAATGATGTTGAGCCCGGTGCCGCGCCACACGGCGACCAGACCCACCGAAAACTTCGCCAGATTGGGATCAGACAGCCACTGCAAAGGCGCAATGCCGAATAGGGATAGCAGCCAGTTCAACAGACCAAATTGAGTGTTGTAGAGATAGCTCCACACCAGCGAGATTGCCACAATACCGGTAATCGCGGGCACGAAATAGAACGAGCGCAACCCCCGGAACAATGGTCCGCCGGATCGGTTGAGCATGAGCGCCACAAGCAGCGACAGCACAACAACCGAGGGCACGCCCAGGCTCACGAATAGTGCTGTGTTCCACAACGCCTGCCAAAAATCAGGATCAGAGAACAAACGTGCATAATTGTCTACGCCGACCAACTTGACGTTGGACCAGCGCGCCAAGCCTGCCAGGTTCATGTTGGTAAAGCTGACCAGCGCCGCCACCGCGATAGGCAGCACGCCAAAGGCGATAAGCAACAGCATCGCCGGCCCGATAAACAGATATGGCACGTAACGAGGGGTCATGAAGCACCTGGGTGCGCCGCCGCCAGCAGGAACCGGCAGCGGCGCTGGGGACCTAGTTAATCGACTCGCCAGCGGTCGCCGCAGTCAGATTGGAGAGAGCCTGTTCGCGGTCAGCGCCCTGCAGCACAATTGAGTTCAGCGCTTTGAGCAGTTCTGACCCTACGCCGCCGTCCCAGTTTGGGATCATAGGCAGCACTCGTGCATCTGAAAGTTGTTCGGCATAAACAGCGACCAACGAGTCGTCGGCAAGAGCCGGATCGGCAAGCGCTGATTTTACGCTGGGCAGATCGCCATTGAGCCCGAACCATTCGACCTGCACGTCCGGCTGCGAGAGGTAAGCTAGGAGCTGCAAGGACTCGTCCTGCTGGTCGGTGTTGAACCACACACCCATGTTGGAGCCGGCAAACAGCGACGTTGCCGAATTGGCTGCCGGAAGCGTAGTGACACCCCATTGGCCATCCAGTTCTGGGGCGGAGCCCGCCACGGCCTTGGCAAGATATGGCCCGCTGACCAACATCGGGGCGATGCCGGAAACAAAGCCCTGGACCTGGTCAAAGTCACCATTCTGGGGAACGCTGCCATCTGCGTGCAGGCCCGTGTACAGATCGACGGCAGCAGAAAAACCATCGCCGCTGAAGTCCACGTTGCCGTCGCCGTCGATGATGTCGCCGCCATGACTCCAGGTCATGACCACCGGCAAAGCGCTATCCCATTGCGGGATGTAATAACCATACTGCCCCTCGCCCCGGTCGGCGAGCACCTTGGCCACGTCGCGCAGTTCTTCCCAGGTGGTTGGCGGGGAGTCAAAGCCGGCTTCCGCTAGGATGTCCTTACGATAAAACAGGACACGCGTGTCGCTGATCCACGGCACGCTGACGATGGAGCCAGCCACCGCGGTAGCCTGTCCTGCAACACCGTCGGCGAAATTCTCCGGCGCTAGCGACGGATGGTCTTCCAACAGGTCATCAAGGGGGAGCAGTGCGCCTGCGTCCGCAAAGGTGCGCAGCTTGGAAAGACCGATTTGAACCAGATCCGGGCCTTGTCCTGACGCGACCGCGGTGGTGAGTTTTTGGTCAACGGCATCCCAAGGAAGCGCTACAGTTTCGACCTCAATCCCGGTGTCTTGCTCAAAAGGAGCCACGAGTTGGTCAAAATTCGTCGATGAGTCGCCCATGATCCACACGGTCAATGGGGCGCCGAGCGCGGTCCCCCCGAGCAGCAGGCTCGTTACAGCTCCAGTTGCCAGTAGTAGTCTCATTTTCTTTCCTCCCTTGATTGCTTTCTCTCTTGCCGCCGCTAGAGCGGCTTGTGCGAGAGTTCCAGCGTTTCCCCTACCCGCTCGCCTGTCGCGTCTCGGATCGGCGAGATGCCAGGGGGAACGTCGAAATTGAAGAACTGCTGGACGACCAGGCCCGCGGCGCCGCGCGTCCATGCATCGTCGTTCCACTCGTGAACATCAATCTGTCGCTTGGCGCCAAAGACGAGCCGCTCGAATTCGCCGGTCATGGACTTCTTGAAGAAAGGCAGGAAGCGAACGCCCTCACCACCCAGCACCAGCACTTCCGGGTCAAACATATTGACCAGTGTCGCCAAACCGCGCCCTAACCCTCCGCCGGCCCGGTCAAGTACAGCGAGAGCATCGAAATTGCCTTCGTTCGCCAGGCGAAGCACGTCCTCTGGACCACAGTTTCGATAGTCATCGCTGCGCTCGTGCAATTGTTTGACTATCGAGTACTCCGAGACATACGCCTCCAGACAACCATAGCGTCCGCATTCACACCGCCTACCGTCAATGGCAATCGGGATGTGGCCAATCTCTCCCGCGCCACCATGGTGACCACGAAACACTGAGCCATTCACCACCAGGCCGGCCCCAACCCCACGCCCAATCGTAAGCGCCGCGACGGATTGAGCCTGCTTGCCCAACCCAAACAGATGCTCGCCCAGCGCAAAGGCATTGACATCATTGTCTACCCAGACCGGTAAGTCGGAGGCTTCCGCGACGAGCCGAGCTATAGGGACGTAGTGCCAGCCAAATCGAGGATTCTCCACGCACACGCCCTGGCGGGCATCGATAAGTCCTGGCATAGCGAGCCCGATACCAGACACTCGCCGCATTGGCTCGCCCGACATCGCAATCAACTCGCTGGCTAGGGTGGCACAGGCAGCGGCCACATCCTCCGGCTTGCGCGTATCGACTGGCCTGACGGCGCGGGCGACAACAGATGTCGAAAGGTCGGTCATAATGCCGACCAGTTCGGATTGAGTCAGTTTGATGCCGATAGCATAGTGAGAGTGGTAGTTAAGACTAAGAGGGCGCCGTCGCTGTCCAGCGCTGTTCTTGAGCTCATACAGCAGCCCCTCCTCGATCAGTTCGGCGGTAATGAATGTTACCGCAGCACCGCTCAAGCCTGTGATCTCGGCTAGTTCACTACGCGCGATAGCCCCCGCACGTCTCACTTCGTTGACGATCAGGCGACGGTTGGTTGCGCGAGACGATCCGGTAGCTGAAGGCATGACCCATCCTTAGTTAAGTTAATTAAGCAAGCCCTTTGTGGGGAAGTCAATAGCCTATTTAGTGAAGCGTCCCTATCCGAACTCACCGCTTGTGCGTATCCATTCCGAGTGCCTGACAGGAGACGCTCTGGGTTCGCAGCGATGCGATTGTGGTGCCCAATTGCAGGAGGCGCTTCGCCTTGTCGGGCTATCGGGTGGCATTGTGCTCTATCTTCGTGGGCAGGAAGGACCTGGGATAGGTCTTGCCAACAAGATCAAGGCGTATGCCATGCAGGATCAAGGACTTGATACTGTCGAGGCCAACCTCGCGCTGGGGTTTGGCCAGGACAATCGGACCTATGAGGTGGCAGCGCGCATGTTGGACGCCTTAGAGGTCCGTGAAGCCGATCTTCTCACCAACAATCCGGCAAAAGTCCGCGCGATGAAGCATGCGGAGATCAAGCTCAACCACGTCATCCCGCTCATCGTCCCGTCGAACACCCACAGCGAAAGCTATCTTGCAACCAAACGCGACAAAATGGGGCACGACATTCCTAAGAACGCCAGCCCATTGCCTTGACGGCATGAGCAGAACTTAGCCGAACAGCTCGACATTTCCCGAGCGGCGACTTCCATACAGGAAGTTCGCTGTGAATGTCGGCCGGATACACGGCATCCCCACACGGTTTCGGCCTGTAGTGACCGATCTGAGCACCCCGCACTACGATCACACCATCATCGCGGCATTTTCCTCGGAACCCGACCGCTCCCTGGAAATACCTGACCAGTCAAGGTGTCGAAGTCCATGGTGCTTCTCCGCCTTCACGGGTTCACCAACGTCGAACGGATCCAGTTGGAAATGTTTCGGGATTTCTCGCCTTCTCTAGTTGCCGTTCCAAGGAATTGGCGGCAGCGAACAGGAAACCGCCAAGTCAGTGTTGGAAGACATCAATGGGGTGCATCCATGGTGCTCCGCACTCAGAAGCCGCAATTGTTGAGGGACAAAAGCGCCAGCCAACTCCA
Source organism: Devosia sp. (assembly GCA_041939225.1). Classification (GTDB taxonomy): domain Bacteria; phylum Pseudomonadota; class Alphaproteobacteria; order Rhizobiales; family Devosiaceae; genus Devosia. Next base: position 23,251 of record JBGTUK010000006.1, on the reverse strand, counting down.
GCCCTCACAGCTCCTCTCGGTTGGGTGCGGCGATCAGGCACGGGCTATAAACAGTCCCGCCATTACGGCTACCCAATGTGTCGCTGCCGCGGCCACCACGTGACCGTGCCAGATGGCTTTGGCGAATTGCAGTCGCTTATTGGTGTAGAAGAGAACTCCAGCTGAATACAACAGACCGCCCATGGCGAGAAGCCACAGCACTACCCCTGACGTCATGTTCGCAAGGGGAACTGCTGCGATGGCCCCAATCCACGCCAGACCTAGATAGATAGGCACCCATATTTTCTGACTAATCGGAGGGAGGAAGATCTTGCCGACAATTCCCAGACCGGCCAGCAGCCATAGGCTTGTCGTCAGCGACCAAGCCCAGGTGCCCGAGAGCAAATACGCGGTAAACGGTGTGTATGTCGCCGCGATCATCAGGAAGATGCCGATGTGGTCGAGCCGACGCAGGATTGGCTTCCATTCCGCTGGCGCGAAATTATAGGCGGTGGAGAACCCGAACATGCACACCGCGCCAAGCGAGTAAATTACGATGACGGCGAGCTTGCCAGGAGCTGGATCCTGAATGCCCATCCAGAGCAGGATGCTGCCGCCCAGAATGGCAAGGGAGAGGCCAAGCAAATGGACAACCAAGTCGGCGGTGTGCGCCTTGTCGCTTGGATAGTGAGGGAGCGCTGCCATTAAGCCTCGGCTGGTATTGTGCAGGTTTTGCTACATATAGGGAGCATGGGACGACGATGCGACGAAGTCCAAGGTAAGTGATTGAGCGGTTCAATGCCTTGCAACCTCGCCATGCCGCCGAAAAGGACAGATCCGGAGGTGGTCAAGCCGGCGCCAGAACTCCCTCGTCGGCAAAGCTCGCCCTTCAGGAAGCCCGTGCCAGCGACTGCTGTCGTTGCCCCGCTCTTTTGTTTTGGTCTCCAAGTACTCGCGACAGCGTCGCCTGATTAACTGACCGTCAGGTTTCGGGAGGCAGGAGCGGCGGCCTAAACGGCAGAAATGGGGCGCATCGACGATGGTCCGGATTTGGAAGTGACGCGATCAAGGGATTGCTAACCGTCCGGTTACGGCGCTCGAAGTATGATATTGGTCCGTCAGCGTCTTCGCGTGCGGCCTCACCGACGGTGGGGCCGCTGATCGTCAGACTTCGGTGTGCTCCGCCAGTTCTAGTGCGTCCTCCACATCGACGCCCAGATGCCGAACCGTGTTCTCGATCTTGGTATGGCCAAGAAGGATTGCACGGCGCGGAAGTTGCCTGTTGCCTTGCAGATGAGCGAGGCCTGGTGCGCCGCAGCGAATGCGTGCCATACTCCTCCTTGCGAAGACCGATGGCGGTCACCCACTCATCCACCAGTCGGGCATATTGCCTGGTGCCCAAGTGGTCGTCCGGATCCGCCCGGCTGGGAAACGCGAAGTCCTCAACCGAGCCCCCTCGCCTCTCGAGCCACGCCAATAAACTCGCTCTCGCGTCTGTTGTGATTTCGAACTGCACCGGTCGACCGGTCTTTTGCTGGATGACCATCGCCCGGGCGCGAATGTCATGACCGGTCACCAGTGTGCCGATCTTGAGCTTGACGAGATCGCAGCCACGCAACTTGCTATCGATGGCGAGGTCAAACAGCGCTCGGTCCCGCATGCGCCCCTCCCGATCCAAGAAGAACCGGATTGCCCAGATTTGCCTAACCTTCGCCCGCTTTGCACCGACTGCCGACCGGCGTTCCAAGCCGGCCGACCTCTGGCGGCGGGGTCATATTGTGAGATACCCATTTTCATTCTCCTTTGGCCAACATCGGCCAATGGGGAGAACGATTAAGGCGAACAGTTCAGTCGGCCGGCGCCGTGCAGCCTCGGGAGAATTGTCCCCCTGCCGCACAACTCTCCTCGGTAGCGCCTCCAGCGGGGCCGTATCCGGCCTGACAGCTTTTGGCCAGCGGCAAGGAGTAAGCAGACCGCGGGCGGAGGAAGGCTGTATAGGCAGTCTTCACCACGGTGATGAACTCTGCTGCATACTTGCCCTGCTCGCTCTGCCCATAAGATGAGCCCTTGCGGCCGCCGAAGGGCACATGGAAGTCAACGCCCGCGGTCGGCACATTGACCGTCACCATACCGGCCTCGACGTTGCGCTTGAAATGGGTCGCATGCTTGAGAGAGATCGTGACGATGCCAGCCGAGAGACCGAATGCGCTGTTATTGGCCGAGGCCAGGGCTTCTAAGTAGTCCTTGACCTTGATGACGGCGGCCACGGGCCCGAAGATCTCCTCGCGGGCAATGCGCATGGAATTGGTTGCGCCGATAACCCAGGCTAGCGCTTCATGACGAGTAGGTGTTCACGCTGACCAGCAACCCCCCGGCCGGTATTCGCAGCCGACCCACCCGTCATAGCCCAATCGGTCGATCTCCCGTAGGATTTTGGCGTCATCGAGTTCCCCGCTCCCGGGCTCGCTGCGATCCGGCGCTGCAGCGACCTGGATATGCCCGACCATAGGGCATCAGCACTCCGAGCGAGCGCAGGACATCGCCGTGATCTGCGGTGGTAGATGTCGTATTGCAGCCGGACGTTGTCGCGATCGAGGTCACCGATGATTTCGGCCGCCAGATCGAAACTGTCGAGAAAATAGCCGGACATGTCCCGCCCTTGAGCGGTTCGATGAGGATATCGACACCAGCCGCACCCGCCGCATCCGACGCTTCGAGAAGCGCCTCGCGATAGCGCTGGCGCGTTGTCCTGTCCTCTGCAGAGGCCAGTCCGGCCATCATGTACACGCGCGGCACGGCAAGGTGACGGGCATAGTGCAGCGCGGTTTCAAGCCCAGTTGTTAACTCCCCGCCCGCTCTGACAGCGCAGCCAGGCCGCGCCACCCTCGTCCCAGTCGCCCGGCGGCATGTTGAACAACACAATCTCGACGCCTGCGGCCTCGGCTTTCGCTTTCACCTTCTCAACTGGATGGGCATAGGGAAAGAGGAATTCGACGGCTTTAAAGCCCGCCTCTGCGGCCGCTGCGAAGCGGTCGATAAAGGGGACTTCGGTGAACATCATCGAGAGGTTGGCGGCAAAGCGCGGCATGGCGATTTAGCCCCGGCCGACAAAGGGCATCTGCGTGGCCATGACCGTCATGGTCAGCACGTTGGCCTCGAGTGGCAGGCTCGCCATGTAGCTCACCGCCCGTGCGATATGGCTGGCATCGATCGTGGGTTCGGCTGCCGTTGACCCGTCGGCCTGCAGCACGCCCTTGGCAATCGTGGTGGTCATGTCCGTGCCGGCATTGCCGATATCGATCTGACCACAGGCGATGTTGAACGGCCGTCCGTCGAGCGCCGATGCCTTGGTAAGGCCGGTGATCGCATGCTTGGTGGCCGCGTAGGGAGAGGACCAGGGGCGCGGCGTGGTCGCCGAAATCGAGCCATTGTTGATGATGCGGCCGCCCTGCGGGTGCTGGGCCTTCATGGCGCGAAAGGCCGATTGCGTGCAGAAGAATGCGCCGCTGAGATTGGCATTGACCACGGTGAACCATTGTTCGGGCGTGGTGTCCTCAAGCGCCACCAGCGGCGCGTTGACGCCGGCATTGTTGACCAGCAGGTCGAGCCGCCCCCAGGCCTTAACCACGGCTTCGAAGGTCGCCTGAACTGCTGCCGCATCGGCAATGTCGGTGGGCAGGACGAGCGTCTTGTCCCGCGTTGGATCGAGTTCGCCCGCGGTTGCGTCGAGTACGTCCTTCCGGCGCCCCAGCAGTGCCACTTTGAATCCGTCTGCAAGCAGCGCCCGCGTGATGGCCTTGCCCACGCCGGTGCCCGCACCGGTCACTATTGCAGTCTTGTCAGTCACTTTGTCCTCCAGGCTCACTGGCCAGGAAAGAAACTCTTGTCCTGCTGCCGCCGCAAGACCGAGAGTTCCGAATTCGGATTGATTTCCAGATCACCCAGACGGATGGGCGCATCTTTCGCCACCGGCCGGACCAGCCGGGCGCCTGCGGCCAGGTAGAACGGCACCGGGCTTTCGGCAGTTAGCGCGCCCGCAGGCACCATGCGCGAGGAGACACTGTCGATCGCATGGTGATGCCCGCCCATGGTCAGCACCGTTCCCGCCGCCAGGTCGGCATCGGCATGGGCGACGAGATCGACGTGATGCATGGGCTCCAGCGCCCCGCTGGAGACGCCACGCAGGGCCATTTCGAGCACGCTGGTCGCCGCTTCGAGACCCAGCAGGTGGCGCGGGATGTAGAGCATGGCCGTGCGACCGGAACGACTGAGGACATGGCCTTTCTCGGCCAGCATAGCCCAGGTCGTCTCGTCCTCGCACCGCACCACGACAAAGACACCGCCGGCAAAGCTCGGCTCATTGGGCAGGCGAAGGCAGTGGAACACATCGAGCCGCCGTGTCCCGTCGAGCAGGCCACCATCCTCGCGTGTCGCAAAGAAATCGGCGACTTCGCCAATCGCGGCGATGGGTGCGTGAAGATCGGGGCGATCGGGCAGCAATCCGGTGGCATTGGCAACAACCGTCATTTCACAGAGGTCCGGCACCGCCCGTTGCGGCAGGGCCGAGGCCGCCGCTGCCCGGCCCGCCGCGACCGCGGCGCAATTGCGGTCGGCCAGGTGCAGCCAGGCCGCAAAATCCGGCGCGTCTACCGTGCGGCCATTGCTGGTCAGCGTGCCTTTGTCCGGATTGAAGACGAAATCATATTCGCTGGACTTGCCCGCGGCGACGATGTCGAGCCCGATGACTTCGGCCCAGGTGACAAGCCCGATGAGAAGGCTCGGCTGGTCGCCATCGACGGGCGAGACGAAGCGGCCACGGCTTCTGGCGAGGCGTGCCAGCTCCGGCCCGACGACGCTGTCGACTTCCTTGGAGACCAGAGCCACGTGGTGACCGGCCTCGACGGCCAGGCGCACATGGCGCGCGCCCGCCTCGGGGTGTCCCGTCGCCTCGACAACCACGTCGAGCGGCAGGTCGAGAATCGTTTCGAGCCGCCCGGCGGCAATAAACTTGCCGGCGTCCCAAGCCGCCCGGGCCTCCACGGCGCTCTGGCAAATACGGACATCGGCCCCGGCAATCCCGGCGGAGCGCATGGAGGCAGCGGCGGTTTCGGCACTGACATCGACAGCGACGCGCGTCTGCATCAGCGGCACGCGCAGGCCCTGCGCCAGAAAGCTCCGCCCGAAGCCGCCAGTACCAACGATGCAGGTCTGGACCGGCTCGATCCGCGTCGGCGACGAGAAATAGGTGTGGTAATTCATGATGATATGATCGCGATCAAACTGAGCTTACTGGGCCGAGCGGAGTGTGCCGCGGCTGCGATATTTGGAGACGAGCTTGGCGAGTTGCGGGACGATCACCAGTACCAGCGCCAGGGTCATGATCGAGCCCACCAAGGGGTTGGACCAGAAGACGCCCAGCGATCCGTCCGAGAGGATCATCGACTGGTGGAAGGAATTCTCCGCCTTGTGGCCCAGCACCATGGCCAGCACCAGCGGGGCCAGCGGATAGTTGAGCTTGCTGAACAGGAAGCCGATCACACCGAACAGTAGCACCAGCCAAAGGTCGAATGTCGCGTTGCTCACCGTATAGGCGCCCACAAAGCAGATGGCGACGATGACCGGTCCGATGATAGAGAAGGGGATGCGCAACAGCGCGGCGAACATCGGCACGGTCGCCATCACCAGCACCACGGCCACGATATTGGCGACATACATCGAGGCAATCAGGCCCCAGACGAAGTCGGGCTTGGTCGCGAACAGCATCGGTCCGGGTGTAAGGCCCCAGATCATCAGGCCGCCCATCATCACTGCGGCCGTGGCGGAACTAGGAACCCCCAGGGCCAGCATGGGCAGCATGGCGCAGGTCCCGGCGGAATGGTCGGCGGTTTCGGGCGCAACGATCCCCTCCGGGCGTCCCTTACCGAATTTTTCGCCCGGCTTGGACCACTGGCGGGCGACGCCATAGCTCATGAACGAGGCAGCCGTCGGACCACCGGGCGTGATGCCCATCCAGGTGCCGATGGCCGAAGAGCGCAAGAGCGTTGCCCAATAGCGGGGCAGTTCGGCAATGGTGCGGAAGACGTCGCGCAGGTCGATCCGCGAGGCCACGCCCCGGAAATGCAGCCCGTCCTGCACAGTCATGAGAATTTCGCCGATACCGAAGAGGCCGATGACCACGACCAGGAAACTGATCCCGCCCAGCAGTTCGGTCAGGCCGAAGGTCAGCCGCAGGCTACCGGTAACGGTGTCCATGCCCACCGTGGACAGGGCCAGCCCGATCAGGAGCGAGATGATGGTCTTGAGCGGCGCAGAGCTGCCCATGCCGATGAAGGCGCAGAAGGCGAGGAAGTAGACCGAGAAATATTCTGGTGCGCCAAAGCGCAGGGCAAAGTCGGCCGCCCAGGTGGACAAGAGGGTAATGACCACAACGCCGACCAGGGCGCCGATGCCGGCGGACATGAAAGCAAGGGTCAGGGCGCGTGTGGTCTGGCCCTTCTGGGCCATGGGATAGCCGTCGAAGGTCGTTGCCACGGACGATGGCTCGCCGGGTATGTTGAACAGGATGGAGGTTGTCGATCCACCAAAGAGCGCACCCCAATACATGCTGGCGAGTAGAATGATCGCCGAGACCGGGTCCATGGTGAAGGTCAGCGGGATCAGCAAGGACACGCCATTGGGGGCGCCCAGGCCGGGGAGCACGCCGACCACCAGGCCAAGCAGCACGCCGATGACCATGATGGTGATGTGCATGGGAGTGATGGCGACCTGAAAGCCTTCCATCAGCAAACCGATATTGCCCATTTTCGATGCTCCTCGGCCGCTCAGTAGATTTTCAGGAAGGCTTCCAGCGGCCCCTTGAGCAGGGGCACGCGGAAGAGAATGTCGAAGACGACGAAGAGGCTGACGGAAAAGGCTATGCCCAGGCCTGCTGCCCAGAGCGGGTTGTACTTGCCCTGCCGCCAGGCGACGTAGAACAGGTAGAGGGCTGCACCCACGTAGAGCCCGAGCAGGATGGTCACGACCACGAAGGCGGCCATGGGCAGCAGGAAGGTCAGGAGGCGCTTGGCCTGCTCAAGCTCGATGAAGACTTCGCTTTCGCCGCGATGGATCACCATCGCCCAGACCGCGTTGACGGTTCCGGCCAGGGCGAGCAGCAGGCCGACATAGAAGGGGAAATAACCCGCTTCGGGCCCGGACCCGGTCCAACCCACGCCCAGCTCGAGCGAGCCACCCGCCACGACCACACCCGCCAGAGCCGTGAGCCCCGCGACCAGAACTTCCATATGAATGCGCTTGACGACCATCGCTGCGTCCTCCGCTAGAATAAGTTGGACCGGGGCGGGCTCAAGACCCGCCCCGGACGCGGGAGGGACCTATTGAGCCGTCCAGCCTTCAGCCTTGAAAACTTCGACCGTGCTGGTTTCGCTGTTGTCGATAAAGCTGGCCAGTTCCTCGCCAGCCAGGAAACGGCCGGTCTGCGAGGTATTGGCGACATAGGTCTGCCATTCCGGGGTCTGGCTGACCTTCTCCATGACGTCGACATAGAAGGCCAGTTGCTCGTCGGTCACGCCGGCCGGCAGCCATACCGTACGCGGCATCTGGTAGGAGGAGATGTCGATACCGCTTTCGGTGCAGGTGGCGATGTCGTGCCAGCCCATTTCGCCATGCACCGGCTCGCTCTCGGCCATCCGCTGGTCGCTGAACACGCAGAGCGGCTTGATTGCACCAGCCTGCCACTGACCCAGATTCTCGTTGGGGTTGTTGACATTGGCCGCGACGTGACCGCCCGCGAGCTGAACGCCGACCTCGCCACCGCCATTGAACGGCACATACTTGAACTCGGCGCCCGTCTTCTGCTCGATCAGGGCCACAAGGGTTTCATCGGTGTCCTTGGACTGGCTGCCCCCGAAGGGGATCGAGCCTGGGTTGGCCTTGGCTGCCTCAATGAACTGGCCGGCATCGGCATAGGGGGCATCGGCCTTGACCCAGATCAGGAATTCATCGAGCGCCAGGGCGGCAACCGGCACCAGGTCTTCGGATGTGTAAGCCATCTTGGCCACATGCGGGAGGAGATACACATTGTTGGTACCAAAGATCAGCTTGTGCGGATCGGCGGCATTGGCCTTGGCATAGACAAAGGCTTCCGCGCCGCTGCCGGCGCCCTTGTTGAGTACCACCACGGACTGGTTCATCAGATTGTGCTGGGCAATGATCGACTGAATGGTGCGGGCGAAATTGTCGGTGCCCCCACCGGCGCCAGAGGCCACGATGAATTCTACCGGGCGCTCGGGCGCCCATTGAGCAAACGATCCGGCCGTCGACAGCAAGGTTGCGGCTACGGCAAGAACAAGAGACGTCTTCTTCATGGAATCTGCCCTCCTCGGCAGGTTGGGATAGTCGGTTTCGCCGGGATCGGCGGTGACTTGTGTTCAGCACCGGTCTTGCGCCGGCTTGAAAGTCGAAAGCGGGCGCGTCAGGCCGCGAGGCGGTTGCGGCTCCTGCTTTGCGCGACCACGATATCGAAGGCGGCCTGGGTGGCGCCCAGATTGGCCTTGCCCTGGCCGTAGATGTCGAAAGCGGTGCCATGTGCCGGTGTCGCGATTGGGATGGGCAAGCCGCCATGAACGGTCACCCCGCGCGAGAAACCCATAAGCTTCATCGCGATCTGACCCTGGTCGTGATACATGGTAACGATGGCGTCGAAATCCTTGACGCGCAGGAAAATGGTGTCGGCCGGGAATGGCCCGACGACGGGCAGCCCCCTACCGTTCGCCTCTTCCACAGCCGGGCCGATGACGTCGAGTTCCTCGCGCCCGAAGCTGCCATTCTCGCCATTGTGCGGATTGAGGCCACAGACCGCGATGCGTGGGCGCGCCACGCCTGTGGACAATAGCGTCGTATGCGCCAGCTCGATCCCGCCCAGCACCCTTTCGCGGGTGATCAGGCCCGGCACGTCTTTGAGCGCCACGTGACTGGTGACCCGGCTGGTCCAGAGATTGTCCAGCACGTTGAGTTCGCCATGCGGACCGCTGACGCCAAGCATGGCGGCAAACCACTGGCTTTCGTCCTCGTGCGGCAGGCCGGCCTGGTGCATGGAATTCTTGTTGAGGGGCGTGAAGAGCACGCCGTCGGTGACGCCGGCCTCAGTCAGCCGCACGGCCCGCTCGAGGGTTTCAAGGCTATAGCGCCCGCCATTCTCGGTGGCCGTTGCCCGCTGGAAGGGGCGCTGGGTCGAGCCCTTGAAATCCTCGAGGATGATCGAGTCTGCGCCATTGAAGACAGGCTCGCCTTCGGAGAGGCGATAGGTGAAGCGCTCCCCGGCGATGCGCATCCCTTCTTCGACTTCATCGCGGTCGGCAATGAGCAGGATATCGGCCTTGTCGCGGTTTTCGGGCCGCGCCAGAAGCCTGGCGACCAGTTCGGGGCCAATGCCAGCGGGATCTCCCAAGACGACTGCCAAACGCGGCTTCATGGCGTGCTCTCCTCCGTCACCCTCATGCGACCCAACAAACATCACCCATATCAACTTGTCAACTGGTCCGGCCATGCTACCACTAGACCTGTGCAACAAGTTGCGTCATATTGCTTTTGGCGGACAAAACCGGCAGGGGAACGATATGGACGCACCACTGAATTTGCAGAACCTCAAGAACGGCCTGTCCAAGCTCACCATTCGTGAGCAGGTCAGTCATCGGCTTGCTGCAATGGTCCAATCGGGCATCCTGCGGACTGGCGACGAATTGCCCAGCGAGCGAGAATTGGCGGCGACACTGGAAGTCAGCCGTGAAACCGTACGGGGCGCCATCCAGATGCTGGCCGCCATCGGCATGGTGGAGATCTCACAGGGGAGCCGCACCCGCATTGCACGAACCGAAGGCTTTTCCGCCCATAACAGCGTGACCCAGCCGGTGCTGCCGGGCCGTTCTGCGGACGAAGTCTATCAGGCCCGGCTCATGGTTGAAATTCCGGTAATCCGTGTCGCCGTCGAGAGGATCGATGATGACGGGATTGCCCGTCTTCGCCGCCTCGTAGGTGCGCAGCGCGACATGGTGAACGACCATGTCCGCTTTCAGATTTCGGACGCTGAATTTCACGACGCCATCTACCAGGCCAGCGGTAACGAACTGGTGGGCGGGTTCCTGCACGAGCTCTTCAGCTTCGGCATGGAATATCGGCGTCACGTGCTTTTGCGCGAGGGTTCGGTCAGCCTCAGTCTCAAGGACCACATCGAGATTCTCGATGGCTTCGAGCGCCGCGATCCAATTGCGGCTGCCGAGGCGATGGAGAATCATCTCAATCGCATCCACCAGACGACCCTTGAGGCCATAGCCGAGACTGGCGCCGGCCGTCGCTGATACTCTGCCCTATCGCCCTGTTCGGAGACTGAAGAGCCATGATTCTTGGTGCAATTGCTGACGACCTGACGGGCGCCACCGACTTGGCCCTCATGTTGACGCGCGGAGGCATGCGTGTGCTGCAGGTGGTGGGCGTTCCCCATCCGGACGCGCGATTCGACAATGCAGACGCCGTCATCGTCTCGCTCAAGTCCCGCACGATCCCTGCACAAGAGGCTCAGGCCCTGTCGGTCGCCGCTGCAAAAGCGTTCCTAGCCAATGGCGCACGCCAGCTCTTCTTCAAATACTGCTCGACCTTCGATTCGACAGACAAGGGCAATATCGGCCCGGTCACCGATGCGCTCCTGGACCTGCTGGGCGAAATGCGCACCCTCGCCTGCCCGGCTTTCCCCACCAACAAGCGCACGGTCTACAAGGGCCACCTATTTGTTGGCGATACTCTGCTCAGCGACAGCCCCATGCGGGACCACCCGCTTACCCCCATGCGCGACGCCAATCTCGTCCGCGTGCTCGCCCGCCAGACCGATCGCTCGGTGAGCCTGATCGATCACGATACCGTCCGGCGGGGATCGGAGGCATTGCGCGAACGCATCGAGAGCCTTGAGGGCATTGCCATTGTCGATGCGATCAGCGACGAGGATCTCTACGAAATCGGTGCTTCCGCCATGGAATTGCGGCTCATCACCGGCGGGTCGGGTATCGCCATGGGCTTGCCCGAGGCCTATCATCGCCGCGGCCTGCTCGCGCTCGCCCCGGTCGAAGCCAGCCTCGCCGCCCCCGCGGGGCGCAATGCGATTCTCGCCGGGTCTTGCTCCACGGCCACGCGCCGCCAGATCGAGCATGCCCGCGCCCATGGCATGCCCGCCCTCAAGGTGGAGGCCGCCCAGATTGCGGACGGAAGCCTCGCTGTCGCGGCGGCCGCCGACTTTGTCGAGAAGCAGGAAGGCGCCCTCGCCCCGCTCATCTATTCAAGTGCCGAGCCCGAAACGGTGCGCGCCGTCCAGCAGGCGCTGGGCGTTGGCGAGGCCGGGGAACTGGTTGAGCGCTTTCTGGGCCAACTCGCCCATACGCTGGCGCAGCGCGGCTTCACGCGCTTCCTCGTTGCGGGTGGAGAAACCTCGGGCGCGGTCATCCGTGATCTGGGCGTCACAACGCTCCGCATCGGCCCGGAAATCGACCCGGGCGTCCCTTGGACCATTTCGACCGGTTCGGGACCATATTTGGCTTTGGCGCTGAAGTCGGGCAACTTTGGCGCAGATGATTTCTTCGTCAAGGCCTGGGACAAGCTGCAATGACCGCGACTATCTCCGACGCGACCCGCTTGCGCGACCACATTTGCGCGGTGGGCGCGTCGCTGTTCAATCGAGGCCTGACGGCCGGCTCAACCGGCAATATCAGCGTGCGGCTCGACGATGGCAGCATGATCATGACACCCACCAATGCCTGTTTGGGCGAGCTTGTTCCGGGTCGGCTGGCGCATCTGGCAGCGGACGGCACCCACCTTTCCGGCGACAAGCCGACCAAGGAAGCCTTCCTTCATAGCTGCATGTACTGCGAGCGGCCCAATGCCGGGGCGGTGGTGCATCTGCACTCCACCCATGCCGTCGCGGTCAGCATTCTCTCCGATTCCAACCCCGAGGACGTGCTGCCGCCTTTGACGGCCTATTATGTGATGCGCGTCGGATCCCTGCCCCTGGTGCCCTATTTCGCGCCCGGCGACGAGGCCCTGGCCCTCGCAGTCAAGGCCAAAGCAGGCCGGCATCATGCCGTGCTGCTTGCCAATCACGGGCCAGTTGTGGCCGGAACGACCTTGCGTGATGCGCAATATGCGACTGAGGAGCTCGAGGAAACCGCTAGGCTCCACCTGTTGCTCGAAGGCCGTTGCACGCGGCCGCTGACGCCAGCGCAGGTCGAGCACCTTCGCCGGCGCTGAGCGTCAGACGGGGCGCAACCCGCCCAGTTCGTCCTCGATATAGATATCAACGATTGCGTCGAACGAGGCGTCCCCGGCAAAGCCGAGCGACAGCGCGCGGTCCGGATCGAAGGCACGCGGCCAGCCGGCAACGATCTTTTCAATCACCGGGTCCGGTTCGTGCCGAATCAGCGCCACGGCGGCGTCCCCGGCAGCGCGCTTGAGTGCTTCGATTTCCTCGGCCACGGTCGCCGCCACGCCCGGCATGTTCAGCGAGCGGCGTACGCCAAGGGTCGAAGTGTCCATGCTCGCGGCATGCAGCAGAAAACCGACCGCTGCGCGCGGGCTGGCAAACCAATGGCGCACCGTTTCGGCCACCGGCAACACGGCCTCCTGCCCGGTTAGCGGCTCGCGCAGGATGCCCGAGAAGAAGCCGGACGCGGCCCTATTGGGCTTGCCCGGCCGGATGACGATGGTGGGCAACCGCACACCGACGCCGTCGAAAAAGCCGCGCCGCGAATAGTCGGCCAGCAGCAATTCGCCGATCGCCTTCTGGGTGCCATAACTGGTGAGCGGCGAGAGCACATGGTCATCGCCGATGACATCGGGAAACGGCGTGCCGAAGACGGCAATCGAGGACGTGAATACGAGGCGGGGGCAATAGGGCCGTTCCGCGCCTTGCCGCCGGATCGCCTCGAACAGGGCCCGTGTGCCATCGAGGTTGATGCGATAGCCCTTTTCGAAATCGGCCTCCGCCTCGCCCGAGACGATGGCCGCAAGGTGAAAGATCAGGTCGGGGCGGTCTGCCACCAGTCGCTCGGCAACGCCCGGCTCCGCCAGGTCGGCGGCCAACAAGTCCGCAGTGCCGGCAAAGTCTGGCCGCTCGGGCTCGACGACGTCGACAAGGGTCAGTTTCTCGATCGCCAGGCGATCGGGCCCCCAACCGCGCACCAGTTCATGGGCGAGCTTGCGCCCCAGCATGCCCGCTGCACCAATGACAAGAATCCGCATCTTCACACCTTACTGGACTACTGGACCAACCAGTTATCCTGCAATGAAGCGATTGTCCATAGGTGGGCTGAGAAAGACCAAATTTATGCTGAGATCCGCTTGCGTCGCTCGTGTTGGGGCGTCCGAAAGCCATTCCTTCTACCCCTCTGAAAGAACCTGGGAGGACGTCGTCATGTTGGGTGAGCTTGGGCATCGCGAACTCCATCGGCGGCCACATCGCGATAGTCAGTCACACGCGTCCAACACGGCCCGGGCATCGTCCGAAAGCGCGTCATAGCGACCGCGGTCCATGAACACCATGCCGGTAGCCCCGCCCAGCGGGAGTTGCAGGTGGTCAGTGGTGACCTCTTCCAGGCGGAACGCCGGAAACGCAGTGAACGTCATGAAGTTTCCATCGGCTGTACCGCGCTGCAGCGACTGGTAGTGATCAGGCAAGATCGTCGAGAGCGGCGTGCCGCCGAAGGCCAGAACAACCTGTGAGGCTATCGGGCTCCCCACCATGATCTTCTTGCCTTGCAGCGCATCCATGCTGGTAATTGCCGACCCATTCAAATGGGCCGAGGACTGGGGAAAGGGTACAAAGAACAGCGGCACGAAATCGCCCAGTTCGTCATCGAAGGCACCGGACTCATACATGGTGCAGAACGCCATGGCGCTGGCTTCAGCTGAGCCTTCAATGAACGGCACAGTGGAAACTAACGACCTCGGGAAACGACCCGGATTGAATACCAGCATGCCAAAGGCAAGCTGCACCACATCATCGGTGATCCGGTCGACATAGTTTTCGGCGTTCACTAGCATCTGCCCGTGGCGCAGGGTAATCTCGACGGCGCCATTGGCGTCGGCATTCACCTTTTCGGCCCATGGTATCATGATCAATTCGTTGATCGGATGAACCACCGCGTTGCCGGTACCAAACATCAATGTTTCTGCGCGCGCGCTCACTGGCGACAGGGCAGTTGCCCCCGCCAGACAAAGTGCAATCAATCCTCTGCGCATTCTATCCTCCCTAGCATATGGATGAGGGCCACTCGGCCTTTCCCGACAGGGTAAAGATCACTGGGGCGTTACGGAATCGAATTGATTGAATGCAAGTCATTGACACTATCAATGCCAGCTGCAGACACGCTCAGCCCGCCGCCGCATTCACGATATCAATGACTGGTATTGCACAATTCCGTTTTTGAAATGTTCGTCGGCGCAATACCTTCAGCCATGAAAATGTAGATAGAGCTCGACAGAGCCGTAACAATTTCACAATTGGAGGAGACAAGAATGAAAACGGTAATGATTGCAGCAGCAATTGCACTACTGGGTGTGGCGCCAGCAATTTCGCAGGACTACAAATTTACAGTCACGAACATGCTTCCAGAGCAAGAAAGTTCGTTGATCGCCCCGATCATCGTTCTAGACTCTGCTTTGGCGGAGCCATTCATGTTTACTGATGGCTACCTGTCCGAAGACTTCATCAACACCATTCTTGATGGCGATCCACGTCCGATGAACGGCAAGATTGGCGCCGGCGTAGCGGGACCTATCCTTGGCAAGTCCGGCCCTGCAGGGGTTCAGATTGCGGGCGGCGAGACGGCCGAAGCCGATCTGTTTGTTGAAGCCAACACCCTACGCTTCTATGCCAAGGGCAGCTATGGCGACGGGACCGATCAGGTGATCAGCGGCGTCTGGGATATTGCCATGGGTGGCGGCACTATCATGTTGAACCGCTATGATATCGGACATTCCGAAGGCACCAACGATATCACTCTCGTTGACGAAGGCGTCGTGAAGATCGTTATCACCGCCAACTGATCAGCCATCCCCCCAAACAGATCACCCGCCGAATTGGCGGGTGATTTTTCTTTTGCTCAATTTTGGCCTGCCGTTAGTAGCTGGACAAGTCTTCGGCGATCGAGATTTTCCCTGAGAACTGAGTGGCAATGCGGGCGACATAATCCGGTGCCGTTTCCGGTGTCGCCAGTCCCGGCGGTAGATGCGTTGCGACCAGTTCAGATGCCTCTGCGATCGTGCCCAGCGCGCCCAATTGCTCGGGGTTCAAATGGTGGTCGGCAATATGATGTCCGATCTTGGCGATAGCGGCATCGGGCATGGAGGGATTGGTGCGGCGAATGTTGCGCATGGTCAGCTCCGCATCCATCATCTCGCCAACAAGCAGATCAACACCTTTCGCCAGGGTTTCGATGGCCTTGCAAGGACCCGTATCGCCCGAAAAGAATACACTGCGATCGGCCATGTCAAAGCGAAGTGACAGTGACAGATAGCCGGGCTGCCCGGCTTCTGCCTCTGGACGATAGTGCGTGTTTTCGCAGTTGGACACGGTCAGTCCATCCAGCGTAATCACATCGCCGGGCACAATCTCGCATACACGAATGAAATCAGCCACGGCCGGCAGGCTCTGACCCGGCACGCCAAACCCGATCGCCTGGGGGACCTCGCAGGCAGCAATCAGGCCATCGACAATGCGCTGGGTTCCAGGCGGGCCATAAATCGTCAGTGGCTGCTTGCGCATGGTCATCATGTTCAGCCCCAAACAGGCGAACAGACTGCCGATATGGTCGAAGTGATGGTGCGTCAGGAAAATCTCATGGACATCGCGATACTCGATACCAACCCGTTTGAGCTGATTGAATGCCCCCTCCCCACAATCAATTAGGATGGGTCTCTGACCATGCATCAAGAGGTGCGCAGGTTGTGCCCGTTGCGGGTGCAGCATGGGTCCACCTGCCGTCCCTAATGTTGTGAAAGTTGAAGGAAGTGGCGCCATGGGTAATCTCTTCTCGCTACAGTCGATCCTCCATCGGGTGTCCAACGACACCCCCCGCTCGTACACTAAGGCAAGGGACGCGGAATGATCGTGGGGGACGCTATCAAAGTGCCAGACATCACAAAAATCGCATCGATCAATGGAATGTATTGATGCACTGAATGAACTTGCCGCCGGCGCTCATTGACCTTTCAATTCTGAGAACCAGCCACTCGTTGTTCGCCAGCACAGACATCCTATGTCAGCGGTTTGCCGGCAGCGCTTAAAATGCCGCTTGTCGCCATCCCAACCCCCAGTCGCCCGCCGTGTGCGACCCCGTTATGGCCAGCGAATGAACGGCAGCTTTCTGGAGGCCGCGGCGGCTCATTTAACGGCCGGAATGGGGCGCCCACCTGCCCGACGGGTTGTGGAGGCCCCCTGCCCCACAATCATCCGTGCCAGCGCCTTAGATGGGGCCGGTGGCTGACCGTCCCCTTTTGTAAGCTCGAAACGCGAAGCGGATGTCGCGGGCTGCACCTGTCGCCTTGTCTGTCTGGCTTCCGATTTCCGGTTTGTGAAGGGAATCGAGTTCGGCCATGCGAAGAATTCGCCGCAAAGGTCCTGAGCTGTGCGCTCAGCCGACTTGCCGATTAACTCTATTCTGGCACCCGGCACTGCCAAGAGCGGCAACCTGTTCATATGGCCGTAGCTTCCGAAGGATGCCATCGGCGGGACGCCACTCACCGGGTTCCCCCACTGGAGCTATATCAACGTGCGGTATCTCGGGCAGATCGTCGATCTTTACATCGCTCACGACGGCCTGGATTCCAGCTCGTCGCGGTCGACTGTTTGCTTCGCTGGGACTAGGTCGGGCGCGCCCCCGGGATAGAGCAGCCCTTGCCACATCTGCCTATCTCCTGCAGCGCGCAGGCATCCGGAACATCGGCAAGAGCGAAAACAGCGACAAAGATCCCGCGCGCCTTAGGCACCATCGGAATCATGCCCTTGCAGCCAACTCGACCACCTGCTAATACGTATCAGTGCTAATACGCATTAGCAGCGAGCGAGGATATTGATGGTGCCTACCAAACGGCTGACCCAGAAGGACATTGCGCAGCTTGCCGGCGTCAGCCAGGCAACCGTGTCCCTCGTCCTCAATGGGACGCCCGACGGCCGCAACCGCATCCCGACCGAAACACGCGAGCGCGTCGAGAAGGCCATTCGCGAGACCGGCTACGTGGCCGATCCAGTTGCCCGCCGAATGGTCAAGGGTCTCAACCGCATTCTGGGTGTCTTTACCTATGAGCCAGCTTTCCCGTCTGGCCAGGCCGACTTCTTCACCCCGTTTCTATTCGGTATCGAGGAGGCCGCACAGGACAATGGCTACGACCTGCTGCTGCTCACCGGGGCCGGCAAGGAGCGCAAGATCTTCGGCGAGAATGCCCGACTGCGCCTGGCCGATGGCTGCCTGATCCTTGGTCGCAAGTTCGATACAACCGAGCTGGCACGCTTGGTGGCCGGCGACTTTCCCTTTGTGGCCGTCGGTCGTCGTGACGATGCTGGCGGGCCCGTGCCCTATGTTGGGGGCGACTATGCACCGGCCACCGCCACGCTGGTCGAACGCGCCCGGGCAATGGGCCACAACCGGCTCGCCTATGTGGGTCTGAATGAAGGCGCTGAATCGACGGTCGACCGCTGGTACGGCTTTAGCCGAGGCATCGGAGAAGACGAACTGGTCGCCAGCATTTTCGATGTCGGTCTGCCAGCCGGTAAAACGCTCGACGTTTTGACCGCCGCCGGCGCTACCTGCCTGTTCTTCACCGAGTTGGCCGATGCCGTGCGCGTCGAACAGGCCGCTCGTGAACGCGGGCTGTCTGTGCCCGCCGATCTCTCGATTGTGGTGTTAGGCAACCATATCCGCGCCGACGAACCGGGCCGCCGGTTCACCTCCTTTGCCATTCCGCGCGAGGCCATGGCGCGGGCCGCAACCGAAATGCTGGTGCGTCGTGTCGAGCATGATGCGCCGGTCGAGCAGCTCCTGCTGCCCTGCGAACCGCTCGAGGGTGACACCCTTGGCGCGCCCCCCTCCAAAACCAAGAAGATCCCATGACCAAAGACTATTCTGCCGACTTGCTCGTTGTTGGTGGTGGCCTGGGCGGCGTTGCCGCGGCCCTGGCTGCACTGCGCTCCGGTCGCACCGTTATCCTCACCGAAGAGTTCGACTGGCTGGGTGGCCAGCTCACCAGCCAGGCCGTGCCACCGGATGAACATAGCTGGGTCGAGCAGTTCGGTGTCACCCGCTCCTATCGCCAGCTCCGCAATGGCATCCGGCAATATTACCGCGACCACTATCCGCTGACCGAGGCCAGCCGCGCCTGGGGCGATCTCAATCCCGGCGCCGGTTGGGTGAGCCGGCTCTGTGCCGAACCACGTGTCGGTGTCGCGGTGATCGAAGCCATGCTCGCCCCGTGGCGGGGCGGCGGTCAGCTGACCGTATTGCAGCCCTGGCGGCCGGTCGCGGCCGAAATGGTTGGCGACAGCGTCCGCGCTGTCACCTTGCAGCATCGTGACAGCACTGACCGTATCGTGGTGTCCGCGCCCTTCGTCGTAGATGCTACCGAGCTGGGCGATCTGTTGCCGCTGACTGGCACCGAATATGCCACCGGCTTTGAGGCCCAGTCCGATACCGGCGAACCCAGCGCACCGGCCGACGCGCAGCCAGACAATGTGCAGGCCGTATCGATCTGCTTTGCCATGGACCATGTCGATGGCAATCACGTGATCGACAAGCCTGCCAATTACGACTTCTGGCGCCAGTACCAGCCCGACTTCTGGGGCGGCCCGCTGCTCGGGTTCAAAGCGCCGCACCCGCGCACCCTCGAGATCACCGAGCGCAGCTTCACGCCCAATCCCGACGACGATCCGCTGCTGGTCGACGCCGACCAGCGCCGCAATCCCGGCGATGGCAATCTCTGGACCTTCCGGCGCATTGCGGCCCGTCGCAATTTCGTGCCCGGTGCCTATGGCTCGGACATCTGCCTCGTGAACTGGCCGATGATCGATTATATGGAAGGCTCCATCATCGATGTCTCGGAAGAGGACAAAGCCGCCCACCTCAAGTCCGCGGCGGACCTCTCCTATTCCGTCTTCTATTGGTTGCAGACCGAGGCGCCACGTGTCGATGGCGGCCAGGGATTTCCCGGCCTGCGCCTGCGCGGCGACGTGACCGGCACCGATCATGGCCTGGCCATGGCGCCCTATATCCGCGAAAGCCGCCGCATCCTGCCGGTCACTCGGATCGTCGAGCAGGATGTGTCCATGACCATCCATGGCAACAATCTGTCCAGGCACTACCGCGACAGCGTTGGTGTCGGCATGTATCGCATCGACCTGCACCCCTCGACCGGCGGCGACAACTATGTCGACGTGGAGTCCGCGCCGTTCGAAATTCCGCTCGGTTCGCTGCTACCTCGGCGCGTCAAGAACCTGCTGCCGGGCGGCAAGAACCTGGGCACAACCCACATCACTAATGGCTGCTATCGCCTGCATCCGGTGGAGTGGAACGTCGGCGAGGTCGCCGGGCTGCTGGCCGCGCATTGTCTCAACAACGGGCTAACGCCGCACCAGGTGCAGGCTGACGACGCCCTTCTTACCCAATTCCAGGCACGTCTCTACGCGGAAGGGATCGAGATCCGCTGGCCCGACGTGCGCGGATACTGAAATCATCAGGAGGAGAAACCAATGAAAGCAACATCCTACAAGGCTTCTGCGGCCAGTGCCGCACTTATCCTGGGCCTCGCCGCCAGCGGCACGGCGTGGGCACAGGACAGCGTCAATCTGCGTATGACCATCTGGAGCGCCAATGAGGCGCATCTGGCCATGTTCAACGAGATTGCCGCCGGCTTCCAGGAAACCCATCCCAACGTCACGGTCACCTTCGATTCCCTGCCGTTCGACAGTTATACCACCACCGTCACCACCCAGATTGCCGGCGGTAACCCGCCCGATCTGGCCTGGATTCTCGAGACGACTGCTGCCGACTTCGTCAATTCCGGAGCGCTGGCTCCTCTGAACGACGCCTTTGCCAACATCGAAGGCTATGATCTGTGGGATCTTTCGATCCCCGCGAGCGAATTGTGGACCCGCGACGGGAAGCTCTATGCCTACCCGTTCTCCACCTCGCCCTTTGCCATGTTCGCCAACAATGATCTGATCACCGCTGCCGGCGCAAAAACGCCGGCCGAACTGATCGAAGCCGGCGAGTGGAATTGGGACAACGCATTTGCGACGGCCAAGGCCGTGGCTGATGCTGGCGAGGCTGATGGACTGGTGGTGCGCGATTTCAACTTCCAGTCCTGGCAAAATCTCGCCTCAATCTGGCGCGGCTGGGGCGCCGACCCCTGGAGCGCTGACGGCAAGACCTGTGCGCTGGCCGACCAACCCATGGTGGATGCCATGACCGCCATCCACAACGCCATCTTTGTTGATGGCGGCATGCCCGGACCGGGCGAGACCGTCGATTTCTTCGCCGGCGATGCGGCTATGACGATCACCCAAATTTCGCGTGCCTCGCTGCTGCCCAAGGAAGACCTGTTCGACTGGGATCTGGTGCCGCTGCCTGCGGGACCAGCTGGTGAATATTACGTCATCGGCCAGGCTGGTGTCGGCGTCTTCGAGCGCAGCGCCAATAAGGATGTCGCCGTTGAGTTCCTTGGCTATATGACCAATCCGGAAAACAGCCAGAAGCTGGCCCAGTTTTTCCCGCCGGCCCGCGAAAGCCTGCTCAACGCTGAGACGCTCTCGACCACCAATCCGCTGCTCTCCGCCGAGCAGATTCAGACCGTCGTCGTCGATGGCATATCGCGTGGCGTGGTGCTGCCGGGCCATACCAATTTTGCCCAGATCCAGCAGACCATCCGCTCGGGTCTGGACGCTCTCTGGGTGCCCGACGCTGACGTTGCCGCCGTGCTCGAAAATGTGTGTTCCAGCGTAAGCCCGCTGTTGGCACGCTAGCCACCGCGCGCACCGTCCCCCTCTTGGGGAGGGAAGCACGATAGGACCTAGCGTCGGCTAGGTCCGCGATCAGCAGGGTGGGGTGCCTCTCAACACGCTCTACGCGTGGTTCCCCCGCCCTTGATCCCTCCCCACAAGGGGGAGGGAGACGAAGGAACCAAGACCATGAGTGCCTCGGCCTCGCCAAAACAAAAGCCCCCCTTCTGGACCATGGACCGCCGCGATGCCGCAGCCGGTTATGCGTTCATCGCGCCGCAACTGATCGGCATCATCACCTTCGTGCTCGTGCCTCTAGGCCTGGTGTTCTGGTATTCGCTGCACGAGTGGAATGTCCTGGCGTCCAGCTTCAACTTCGTTGGTGCCGCGAACTACCAGATGCTGCTTAACGATCCGAACCTGCCTGCCGTGCTTCTGGCCTCGGCGATCTTTTCGGCGGGTCTGGTGGTGCTCAACATGGCGCTGGCCCTGTTGTTGGCTGTGCTGCTCGACCAGAAGCTCAAGGGCATGGTCGTCTTCCGCACCCTGTTCTTTTCGCCCGTGGTTGTTTCGCTGGTCGCCTGGACCATTGTCTGGAGCTTCCTGTTGCAGGCCAATGGCGGCATCAACGGATTGCTCTCAATCATCGGCGTCGAAGGGCCAAACTGGCTGCGTACTCCCACAACGGCGATGATCTCGGTGGTCGTAGTGCAGGTGTTCAAGAATGTCGGGCTCAACATGGTGCTGTTTCTCGCCGCACTGCAAGGCGTTCCAAAGGAGCTCTATGAGGCCGCTCGCGTCGATGGTGCGGGACGCTTCAAGCAATTCCGGCGCATCACCCTGCCGATGATTTCCCCCACCATCCTGCTCACCTCGATCATCACCATCGTGGGTTCGCTGCAGGTATTTGCACAGATCGCCGTGCTGACCCAAGGCGGGCCGGGCATGACCACCACGGTGCTGGTCTATTACCTCTACCAGCAGGCCTTCCAATTCCACTTCTTCGGCTATGGCTCTACCCTGTCGATCCTCCTGTTCCTTATCGTCGCGGTGCTGACCTTTGCCCAGTGGCAGCTACGTAAGCGGGTCGTCTTTTATGAAAACTGATCTCAGTCCTCGCATGAAGGTCGCCCTTTACGGGCTGATGTGCGTACTGCTCATCCCCTTCGTCTTTCCCACCTGGTGGATGGTCACCTCGTCGGTCAAACCGATCAGTGACATCTTCGCTTTCCCGCCCGATATCTGGCCGCGCCGCTTCGACTGGTCGACCTATGGTCAGGTGTTCGAGCTGCAGCCCTTTGCGCAGCAATATTGGAACTCGGCCTATATCGCGGCCGTCGTCACCGTGGGTACGATGATTATCTCGTCCGTGGCGGGCTATGCTTTCGCGCGGATCAGGTTTCCCTTCTCCAACGCCATTTTCATGGTGGTGCTGCTGGGCCTGCTTATTCCGTCCGAAGTCACCATCGTCCCGCTATTTCAGATCTTTCTCTCCTGGGGGATGATCAATACCCACTGGCCGCTGATCCTGGTGCCGATCTTTGGCGCGCCTTCGGTGTTCGCCACTTTTGTCATGCGTCAGTTCTTCATCTCGCTACCTGGCGAACTGGAAGAAGCGGCACGTGTCGACGGGCTGGGGCGGTTCAAGATCTTCTGGACCATCGCCCTGCCGCTGGCCAAGCCGGCCCTTGGCGCGGTGGCCATCTTCACCTTCCTCCACTCCTGGAACCTCTATCTCGAACCCATCGTATTCCTGTCATCGACCCAGATGTTCACCCTGCCCCAGGCCCTGACCCAGTTCACCGACGCTTATGGCGGGGCCATGTGGAACATCCAGCTTGCCGCTGCCACCATGACCGCCATTCCGGTGCTGCTGGTGTTCATTGTGGCGCAAAAGCAGTTCGTCGAAGGGCTCGCCCATACCGGGCTGAAAGGCTGACCTAAATGGCACAAGTCACACTCTACGCCGTCACCAAGAGCTATGGCACCACAGCCGTATTGCATGGCATCGACATCGCGATCGCCGACGGTGAATTCGTCGTGCTGGTTGGCCCCTCGGGCTGCGGCAAGTCCACCCTGTTGCGCATGATCGCCGGACTCGAAACCATCTCCGGCGGCGCCATCGAAATCGGCGGACGCGTGGTCAATGACCTGGAGCCGAAGGACAGGGACATCGCCATGGTGTTCCAGAACTATGCGCTCTACCCGCACATGACGGTCTATGAAAACATGGCGTTCGGCCTCAAG
>JBGTUK010000005.1:0-40977 GCA_041939225.1 Devosia sp. | reverse complement strand
CTGCCTCTGTTCGACTGGCGCACAAACTAGCCGAGGACGGGTGTTGGGGGAAGCGGCCATGGGCTTGCATGCAATGGGCCGGTGCAAACAGAGTTTGACAGTGGCTGCGACCCTGATATGACGCGGGCGAGGGCCTATAGCTCAATGGTTAGAGCCGACCGCTCATAACGGTCTGGTTCCAGGTTCGAGTCCTGGTGGGCCCACCAAACCACCCTCTCTGCAACGACATGCTCTCGCGTGAGCTGGGAGATGCAGCCACAATCAAAGGCTTGGCGGGACCAGGCCCAAGTGAGACGGTCTCCCCTAAGAGCTCAGCACTGCAATTTTGGCCCGTTTCTGCAGCTCTTCTCCCCATGTTTCCTTCTGCTTTCCGTTAGCTGAGGTCGGCGCATCTGGAGACTGGTTCGCAAGAACAAGAGACGCGATACGCCGTGAATGACAAGCTGCATAAGCGGTCTCTCTGGCTATTAGGACTGGACTTCCAGCAGGTTTGGAGCGGTAGTGCTGTTGCCTCGCCGGCAGTCAGCCAGAGCGGGGCTTAGGTGGTGATAGGCTTATTGGTCACACCAGGAGCTCGCGACGTGGAGCTGATCCAAACTGAATCCTTTTTTATTGCAGGTACGGAGGAGTTCGATACCGACCCGCCGCACGATCAGGTAGCTGAGCCCAACGACGCCTCTCCACATGAAGCCCAGTGTAAAGCAAGATTGAGGCGTGACCTGGCGCAACTCGCGGAGCTGGACATCAACGGACTGCGGGTACTGTGGCGAAAACGGCTCCGCACCGGACCACCAGACTTGCCCCGCTCTCTGCTGACGCGCCTGCTGGCCTACCGTCTGCAGGCAAAAGTGCGTGGGGATCTTGATCGAGCCACGCAGCGCTACCTCGAGCGCATCCACCGTGAGACCGTGCGCGAGCGGCAGGAAGGGACTCGCAAGGCAAAGGCTCCGCCGACTGTGCCGCCCGTGCTCCGGCGGCGGCTTAGGGCGGGGACACTGCTGGTGCGGGAGTTCGGCAATGAGGTGCACACAGTGACCGTCACCACGGCCGGGTTCCTTTGGCAGGGTGCTGAATATCAGAGCCTGTCGGAGATCGCCCGGCGGATTACTGGCACCCGCTGGAACGGCCCGCGGTTTTTCGGCTTGCGTGAAAAAGACACCAGCAACGCAGCGGCAGGGGAAGGGAAATGAGCGCGGCTCTAGGCACACCACTGCGCTGCGCCATCTACACACGTGTCTCCACGGAATATGGGCTGGAGCAGGAGTTCAACTCGCTCGCTGCACAACGGGAAGCCTGTGAAGCCTATATTACCAGCCAGAAGCATGAGGGCTGGACGCTGGTGCCCACCGCTTTTGATGATGGTGGCTTTTCGGGGGGCTCGATGAATCGCCCGGCCCTGCAACAACTGCTTGCTGCGATTGATGCGGGGGAAGTCGACATTGTGGTGGTCTACAAAGTGGATCGGCTGACGCGATCTCTCGCAGACTTCGCCAAGCTGGTGGAGCGCTTTGATGCTCGCCAGGTCTCCTTCGTGTCGGTGACCCAGAGTTTCAACACTACCTCCTCGATGGGACGGCTCACCCTCAATGTGCTGTTGTCCTTTGCTCAGTTTGAGCGAGAGGTCACCGGTGAGCGCATCCGGGACAAGATCGCTGCCAGCAAGAAGAAGGGGCTGCGCATGGGTGGCCCGGTGCCGCTTGGCTATGACACAGAAGACAAGAAGCTGGTGATCAACCCGGCGGAAGCAGACACAATCCGCGGCTTTGTCACGTAGAGCTCCCGCGGGCAAAGCTCAGCTGGCAGAAAGCTTTGCGGCATCTGCTCTGAACAGGCGCAGCGTGCGACGGGAGATGAGATGGCGCAGAAGATTGAAGGTGTTGTAAACGGCGGAGTGGCAGGAAAGGAAACGCTGTGCTGAACCGGGCGACTTGAAACCTTGCATCTTGCGCTCTCGTCGTCGCACCGGCTGGTGCGAGTTCTCGGCCCGGTTGTTAGCGCGCAGGCTCTGATCGTGTCGGGCTCTTAGCTTGAGCTCCCGGTGCGCAGCAGCGTAGGACTTCAGCTTATCGGTTACGAGCACCTCAGGTGCGTAGCCCTGCTTCTTGAGCAGCTTACACATGAGCTTGAGGGCAGCGGCCTTGTTTCGCCTAGGCTGGACCAGCATATCCAGCACTTCACCTTCACGGTCTACCGCGCGCCAAAGATACATCTTCCGTCCAGCGATTGAGACCACCATCTCGTCCAGGTGCCAGATGTTGGACGGTCTGGGTCGAAGCCGGCGAAGGTTGCGGGCGTATACGGGGCCGAACTTGAGCACCCAGCGGCGGACTGTTTCGTACGATACTTCGAGCCCGCGCTCAGCGAGGAGCTCCTCTACATCCCGCAAGCTCAGCGTGAAACGCAGATACAACCAAACGGCATGGCGGATGACCTCGGGCGGGAAGCGATGACGAGAATACGAAATGGGCTGCATGCCCCTACCCTATCGCTCCACGTACATCTAGTCACCCGTTGCCGTGACAACGCCCTTTGATAGCCAGTTTCGCAAGGTGGCGTGATGCGTTCACTGCTGTACGTGCCGGCCGATCAGGATCGCTTCATCGCCAAGGCACATCTGCGGGGCGCCGATGGCATCATTCTCGATCTGGAGGATGCCGTGTCCGATGAGCGCAAGGATCTGGCCCGCGCAAGTCTGCGGGCTTCTGTGCGCAGCCTCCGTCAGGGTAGTGGCTTGGTGGCAGTCAGGGTCAATGCCGGATCGGAAGTGGATGTCAGTGTGGCCGTGGGTGCCGGCATTGATTTACTGGTCCTGCCCAAGGCCGATTGCACCGCGCTCGACGAACTGGCGTCAAGGCTGACAGCCGCGGGAGCTTCGGAAATGCCAGTCCTGGCCACAATAGAAGATCCGGCTGCCCTACTGGACGCAGCGGGCATTGCCCGCCATCCCAATGTCACGGCGCTCAGTCTCGGGAGCGAAGACTTTGCTCTTGCACTGGGGGGCGTTCCAGATCCGGACGTGCTACGCCAGCCCAAACTCATGGTCCACTATGCTGCCAAAGCGGCTGGAAAACTCTCGCTTGGTCTGCTGCGCTCCATTGCCGATTATTCGGACCTTCCCGCAATAGAAGCAGCCGCCGCTGAGGCCCGACACCACGGTTTTGACGGCGCGACCTGTGTACATCCCTCGGCCATTCCCATTCTCAACACGGCCTTTGCCCCAAGCCCGGCGGACCTCGCTTGGGCGCGAGCGGTTCTGGCTACGACCGGTACAGTGAGCCTCAACGGCCAGATGATCGACAAGCCGCTGCGCGGGCGGGCTACCGCTATCCTGCGTGCGGCGGGTATTTCATCGTAGTCTTCAAGGCGCATCGTAATCACCATTTTCGGCTCCACCAATCTCGATCAGATCGGCACTGCCGGGCGAGACCGTGCCGGCGGCACATTCTCGAGGGCGTCGGGCGGCAAGGGGGCCAATCAGGCGCTGGCCGCACCGCGTGCGGGCGCGAAGGTGCTGCATGTCTCGACCGTGGGCGACGACGTCTTTGCCGATCTGGCGACAGAACTGCTGCGCAACGACGGGGGTCGACCTACAGGGTAGTAGTGCTTTTTAGTTTAGACGCAGCCGCTTTGTCCAAATGCACAGACGTGGAAGCGTGAGTCTGCACGATAGACGCTGGGGCCATGACGTCGACGGGGCCCTCCAGGCAACGCGCGACGGCCTCCGCCTTGCGCGCGTCGGGCACTGTCAAGATAATGGATTTCGACTTCAGGATTTGCCGCACCGACATCGATACGGCGCGGCGCGGCACCGCATCTAGGTTCTCAAACCAACCTTCGCCATACTGCTGCTGGCGACAGGCCGCATCCAGCTCGACATTGATATAGGGCGCTTCCGTCTCGAAGTCGGCCGGAGGATCATTGAAGGCCAAGTGACCGTTTTCGCCGATACCCGCGAAACATACGTCGATTGGGTTCTGCGAAATCAACGCCGAGATGCGCGCTATTTCGGCATCTATATCGGCAGCTTCGCCGTCAATTAGCGTAAATTCTTTGAATGCTGGCACCTTCGCGATGACCCGCTCAGTCAGATAGCGACGGAAGCTGGCCGGGTGGCTAAGCGGCAGACCAATATACTCATCCAAGTGGAAAGCTCTGACCTTGCTGAAGTCGATATTCGCCTTCACCAGTACTTCGAGCACGCCAAACTGGCTGGCCCCGGTGGCAAGAATTACATTTGCCTCGCCCCTTTCTGCCAGCGCGGCTTGAATAGCCGCGATTCCCTCCGCTGCCGCGGACTGTGCCATGCTTTCGGTGCTGTCATGAATGTGAATCCGCACAATGTCTCTCCCCAAAATTTTGATGAACGTAAGCATGTTTGTAAGGTTACGCAACCGGTTGCATAGCACGAAGATACAAATGAATGTTCGTCTGATTGGTAGGCGACCATTGCTTTGGGTCCTCGAAAGGCGCCGCCGTTGACAATTCCGCCGGCAATGTTACGGGAAGGCTTGGATAGGGGGCAGGGTGGTGGACAACAAGCGCGGTCGCGTAACCATCCGAGAGGTGGCGGAAGCGGCAGGGGTCGATCGCTCGACCGTGTCCCGGGCATTCACTCGGCCGCAGATGATTCGTCCGGAGACAACAGAACACGTTCTGGCTGTCGCCAAGCGGATGGGCTACTCGCCCAACCGGCTTGCCAGAGCGCTCTCGACAGGACGTGCAGCCAATTTGGCATTAGTTGTGCACGACCTCACCAACCCTTTCATTCCACGCCTGATCATGGGGGTTCAGCGGGAGGCCGATCGCGCTGGTTATTGCATCTTCATTGGCAATGCAGACGAAAACCCGCGTGACGAAGAGCGGTTGCTTTCGCGATTTGTCAGTCAGGTCGAGGGGACCATTCTCGTAGCCTCGCGCCTTGACCCGGACAAAGTTGAGGACTTTGCCCGTTTGGGGCCGGTGATCCTCGTCAATCGCGACCTCGAAGGACTACCGCGGGTGCTGGTCGATTATACCCGCGGTTTCGGCGAGGCCGTCCGACACCTGACCGGCCTCGGACATCGTCGGATCGCCTATGTGGGGGGGCCCGAAAGCAGTTGGTCCAATACCGTCCGACTTGAAGCCGTGCGAGAGGCGGTGAATACCGCAGGCGCTGAACTTGTGCTGCTGCCTGCCGGCAAAGCCAGTTTCCATGCCGGACTAAACATGACGGACGAAATCGTCAGCTCTGATACCACGGCCGCAATCGCCTTTGACGACATCCTCGCCCAAGGCATCCTGGCTGGACTCCATGCCCGCGGGGTGGAGGTCCCTCGCGAGTATTCACTCATCGGATGCGACGACATTCTGGGCGACATGACCCACCCGGCGCTGACGTCCATCACCACCCGGGCCGAGGAAACCGGTGCGGCG
Organism: Devosia sp.; assembly: GCA_041939225.1. Taxonomy (GTDB): domain Bacteria; phylum Pseudomonadota; class Alphaproteobacteria; order Rhizobiales; family Devosiaceae; genus Devosia. The sequence goes on along the minus strand of JBGTUK010000005.1, from coordinate 35,565 downwards.
GCTTTCCGGCTAATGGTCGAACGCATTACAGCACCTGACACCGCTCCCGAACGCCATTTCCTGACCTCCGATCTGGTTCTCCGTAATACCACAGGACCAGCGCCAGACAAAAGCCCGGGCATCGTCTCCTAGCACCCTCTTCGACAGCAAAACTCGACCGGCAAGTTTCCTCGGTCAAAGATACCAGCACCAAGCCGTGTTGACATGCAACCGATTGCATGTACTCCTTAAGAGGCAAATTGGCGGAGGCGTGCAGGAGTAGGGGCCGGCACGCCACCACCCCCAGGAGCCCGATTGGTGGCTGGCTGGGACACCTTGTTATGCGACGGAGGGTGCTGTGATGGCAGGGGGGGCATCGAGGGGAAGGCGCGAGCTGGTGAGCGGCTATCTGGCCGCGGCCGCCTCGATCATGGAGCGGATTGAGGCCGAGGAAACGCCCGCGATCGAGGCGGCAGCAGCCGTGATTGCTCAGCAGGTTGGCGCAGATCGCCTAGTGCATGTTTATGGCCCAGGTGGCCACTCCAACCTTGCCAGTCAGGAACTATTCTTCCGCGCCGGGGGTCTGATGCATGTGTCTGCCATCCTGGACGAAGGCACATTGCTGTCTAATGGCGCCCTGCGCTCCATGGCGATTGAGCGCACGCCTGGTATCGGTCGGATCGTCATACGCGATCAGGATCTGGGCTCCGACGACGTTCTCATTCTGGTCAATGCCTACGGGATCAATGCGGCGCTGATCGACGCAGCGCTGGAAGCGAAGGCACGCGACGCCACGGTCATCGGATTTTCGTCCCGCGCGCATGCTCAAGGCACATCATCCGATCATCCTGCCCGCCACCCCACCAAGCAGAACCTGCTCGACATTGTGGATTACGCCGTCGACACCAAGGTCCCGATCGGAGATGCGGTCGTCAAGGTGCCCGGCGTGACCCAGAATATTGCGGCGATCTCCACCTTCGCCAACGCCTTTGCGCTCAACGCCCTGGTCATCCACACTGTCGGTCTTTTGGCCGAACAGGGCATTGAGCCCCCGGTCTGGCGATCAGGCAATGCCCCCGGCGGAGACGAAGCCAACGCCCGTTTTATCGCGCAGTTCCGGGGCAGGGTGCGCTGGTTATGAGCGTTCTCACCTTTTCCGGGCGCGATCCAGTGACAGGGAATGGGCTGCGCGTAACTGTCCAGGACGGAATCGTTCGGGATGTGATGTCCATTCCGGTCCAGCCAGGCATGGCTTGGCTTGCCCCGGGCCTCGTAGACTTGCAGGTCAACGGATTTGGCGGCCTAGATCTCAATGATGGCGCTCTTGAGCCTGCTACTGTCATTACACTGTGTGGCCGATTGGCAGCAGAGGGCGTGACGCGTTTCCTGCCCACGGTTATTACCGCTTCCGAGCAAGAAATCCTTGCCGCCGTTGCAGCTATTGCTGCAGCGGTTGCAGACAGCCCACTCGCGGCCCGAATGGTGGCCGGAATTCATGTGGAAGGTCCATTTCTGTCGCCGCAGGATGGGCCGCGCGGCGCACATCGGCTGGCGTGCATTCGCGATGCCGACGCCGCAGAGGTCATGCGTTGGCAGGCCGCCGCCAACGGCCTGATCCGTATCGTTACACTTGCCCCGGAAGTGCCCGGGGCAATCGCGGCCACTGAGGCCATTGTGGCGGCTGGCATCCGTGTTTCGCTGGGCCATAGTGCTGCATCGGCAGAACAAATTCACCAGGCGGCGGACGCAGGCGCCACGCTGTCGACCCATCTGGGCAATGGAAGTGCCGGTCAGCTTCCCCGTCATCCAAACATGGTTTGGGCGCAACTGGCGGACGACCGCCTGACCGCGTCATTCATTACCGACGGCCATCACCTGCCCGCTGACACGGCCAAGGCGATGCTCAGGGCAAAGGGGGCCGCGAGATCGATCTTGGTTTCCGATGCCGTGGCCCTCGCTGGATTGCCGCCCGGAAAATACCACACACCCGTCGGTGGCGATGTAGAGATCTTGCCGTCGGGCCGAATAGCGCTTGCGGGCACCTCTTTCCTGGCAGGTTCCGGCGATGCCCTGCGCACTTGCGTGGCGCGGGCCGCCAAGATGTCTGGTTTCCCATTGTCCGAGTGCCTCGCCATGGCCAGTACGCGCGCCGCCGAGGCGATTGGCCTCGACGGTGGTCTCGAGCTCGGTGCCCGCGCCGACCTTATCCTGTTTGACTGGGCAGAGGGCGATGACGGCCTTGACTTGCGCCAAACCGTCCTGGCCGGAGAGATTGTGTTCGATGCCGGGGGAGGGGGCGCATGATCCGGGCCGGTGTGTCGGTTGTGGACATTACACCGCCTGCGGGGCTGGAGATGTGCGGTTTTGCCGCGCGAATTCCCCCCGCTACAGGCGCGCATGATCCATTGACCGTCCGGGCGCTCGTTATTGGTGACACCGCCATCGCCGTGGCCGACGTCATCGGCATTGACGCGGCCTTGTCTTATCGGGTGCGTCAGGCCTGTGGCCTGCCCCCGGAGCGGGTGACTCTGGCAGCGACCCACACCCATGGTGGACCGCTCAGCATGCCGGGCCGCCTTTCGGGGGAAACGGACCCATCTTTCTTGGCCGGCCTAGAAAAAGCGTTTGTGACTGCCTTGCGCAGCGCCGCCAGCACCGCAGAGCCGGTAACGCTGCAGGGTGGGGTCGGGCCGGAGCCCGGAATTGCCCGCAATCGTCGCCACCCAAATGGCCCAGTCGATACCGGCGTGCCGGTCCTGCGGCTCAACCGCATTGATGGATCAGCCATGGCTGTGCTGATCTCCTATGCCTGCCATCCTGTAGTCCTGTCGTCAGACAACCTGCTGTGGACAGCAGATTATCCGCACTATGTCCGGACGCGCATAGAAGCGGCTTTGCCCGGTGCCGTTGCGCTCTTTGCCACCGGCTGCGCAGGCGACGTCAATACGGGGCACTCCGCTGCCGCGTCCCTCGATCCGGTTAGCAATCCTGCCAGAAGCTTTGCCGAAGCCGAGCGCATTGGGCAAGCAATTGCCGATGCCGCGCTCGCGGCTCCCCTGCGGAGCCTGGGAGAGACAATCCAAGCCGCGCAGTCCGATGTTTTGCTGGAGTTTGCGGACGACGAAGACGTGCCGGCACTTTTAGCGGCCTGGAAAACCGAGCGTCAAGGCGCACCACCAAATCAGGCAAGGTTGCTCGATATCTGGAGCGACTGGGCAGACCGAAGGGCACAGCAGGCTCCGGCGCCCATCGCGGAGCGCGTAACCACCGCCTCCTGGGGCGGCGCCCGCGTGTTGGCCATGCCGGGAGAAATTTTTGCGGACACGGCCCTGTCCCTGCGTCAGGCAATGGCCGCTGATGGGCCAGGACCGCTCTTCATCCTGGGCTATGCCGACGACAATCCTGGCTACATTCCGCCCGAGGGCGAATTCGCCTTCGGCGGTTACGAGGTCACGGAGGCCCACAGGTTTTACGGGCTTCCAGCTGGCTTGGCGCCCCGCTCAGCCGAGAGGCTGGCCAGAGCCGTTTTCCACGCGGCAGGCGGACAACATCACGACGATATAACAAAGGGAGACTGCCATGACTAAGCTTGCTTCACTTCGCTCGGCGCTCTGCGGTGCCACTGCAATTGCCGCGTTCACGCTGCCGACCGTGGCTCAAGAGATTTCTATCCTTTCGGGCTACCCCGAAATGACGCCCTTCTATGAACGCGTCGCCGAAAGCATGAAGGACGAATATCCCAATCTCACGGTCAACGTTGAGCCAATCACGCTGCGCGAGCATGAACGCCGTGTTGCCTTGGGCCTTAGCTCTGGTCTGGAAGGGGCGTCGGTCATTGAGCTTTCAACCTCTACAGCGGGTCGCTATGTCCAGGCTGGCCTCATGCCGGCAGCCCCAGCTGACATTTCCGAATTTGTCTCTGATCCGGCCAATTTTGGCCAGTTCTTCGTCGATGCCGCCAGCTATGATGATACCGTCTACGGTGTGCCACTGTTCCGCGGCCAGGGTGCCCTGTTCTACAATACGCGCATGTTTGCCGAGGCGGGCCTCGAAGGTGCGCCCAAGACCATGGATGAATATACTGACTATGCGGAAAAGCTGACGCAGCGTGATGAGAACGGCAATCCAGTGGTTTCGGGCTGGTCGCTGCGTCTATCGGGCGGCAGCCAGGGCATTGCTGAAAAATGGTGGCTAATCTTGTTCAACCATGGTGGCACGCTGATCGATGAGGTCAGCCCAGGCAAATGGCGCGCAGGCTATGCCAACGAGGCCGGCGTAAAAGCGCTCGGCCAGTATCTCGACAATATCTACGACAAGAAGACTGTAACGATCGAAATGCCGTCGGATGCCGAGGCGTTTGAACGCGAGCAGACCGCAATGTTCATCCGCGAAAGCTGGGTGATCGGTGACATTGCGGCAAAGGCACCCGACCTTGAATATGCCACAGCGCCGTTGCCCGTCGGTTCGATCGCGTTGCCCGTCAACCTCTACGTTGCCGGCGATGGCAGCACCGATGACATGCAAGCGGCCTGGGACTTCGCCAAGGCCGCCAACGAGCCGGAAAACCTAGTCTGGTTGCTAGAAAATGTTGGCTGGCTCCCCAATCGGACTGGTGTGGACTTCTCGAGCGTGACCGACGAAATCGAGGCCTTCAGTGCTTTCGTCGACTATCCGGAAGACTACACTTTCTTTACCGTGCCCTCGATTGCGGTGATTGAGGATCTCCAGACACGTCTGGCTGCCAAGTTGACCGAAGCCTTCGCCAACCCTGCCATGCAGGGCGACGACGCGGCCATCATGGCCTTCCTGGAATCGGCCGCCGAAGAAACCAACGCGATCCTCAAGCGTGAAGGTCTTTTGGCTGAGTAATCTACCCATACGATCGGGCGTGGTCTTCCACCCCTGATCATCAGTCGAGTCGGGCGCGGCCAATCCGCCCCCGGTTCGATCTCAGGTCCCATAAGCCTCCCAAGCTTTCACCGAAGGCCCGCGCCCATGCTCAGACGCCGCCGCTTCCGTTTCGCCATCCTCGCACTGCTTCCTACCTTTGCGATATTTGCGTGGGTGCGAATGGGGCCAATTTTGCAAACCATGAACCTGTCGGTCCGCGACTGGGATCTCATCGGCACCAATCGACCCTTCATCGGGCTAGCCAATTTTGTCGAACTGTTTGGGGATTCGCTCTTCCTGACAGCGCTGGTCAACACTGCCATCATCGCATTTGGCGTGATGTTGCTGACCATTCCGACGGCGATGGTTCTCGCCGGACTTATCCACTATCGAACAAGGTCGCGGTTTGCAGGCTTTTACGAGACGTCGGTTTTCATTCCGCATGTGGTTTCGCTGGTGCCGGCGGCTATGGCTTGGAAGTGGATATTTGACGCCAAGCTCGGGCCGCTAAATGCCTTGATTGTCAGTCTTGGCGGCAGCCCCCAGTCCTGGCTCTTTGACCCGAATCTGGCATTGTTTTCCATTATCGTGCTTTGTAGTTGGCAGGCTCTGGGTTACGCAGTGTTGATCTATCTTGTCGGTTTTCGAAATTTGCCGACGACGGTCTACGAGGCAGCGCGACTTGACGGTGCTAGTGGCATCCAGGCCTTCCGCTTCCTCTCTATTCCACTGCTGAAGCCGATTACGCTCTACGTATCCGTGGTGACGTTGGTTTCGGGATTCAACGTTTATGCGCAAGCTTTCGTCTTGGCCTCCGATAGTCAGGGCGCGCCGGGCCGGCAGGTGCGCGTCCTTGTACTCGACATGCTCGAGAATGCTTTCCGCAACTATCGCGTGGGCTATGCCGCGGCAGAAGCAATGGTCCTGCTGCTCATCGTGCTGATACTGACGGGCGCCCAGTTCGCACTGTTGCGCGAGAAAGGTATCAGCAAATGACCCGCAACCAGAGAAAAGCTACCGACTTCATGATCGATGTTGGTCTGGTCCTGTTCGGCCTGTTGATGCTGGCGCCGCTGTTGATGCTGGTGGCCAACGCATTCAAGTCTCCTGCTGAAATGGTAGCTTGGCCGCCAACCTTCATTCCTGCCAATCCCACGCTGGACAATTTTCGATCAGTGCTGGGCGAAACCCCGCTCCTGCTCTGGATCTGGAATTCGCTGAGCTTTGCGATTATGTCGACGATTGCCATCGTCCTTACGTCATCGATTGCGGGCTATGTGATCGCCAAGTTTCCCTTTCGGTCGATCAATGTGGTCTTCGCGCTATTCCTCGCCACGGCAATCGTGCCGTTCGAAGTCTATATGATCCCGCTCTATTTCCAGGTGAAGGACCTGGGCATGCTCAACACCACCCAAGGGCTGCTGATCGGCTATCTGGTGATGAGCTTTGGTATCTTCCTGATCCGCCAGAATGTCCTTGCCTCCATTCCCGATGAATTAATCGAGGCCGCACGGATCGACGGCGCCGGAGAGCTTTGGATCTATTGGCATATCGTGTTGCCCCTGCTGCGCGGGCCGCTGGCGGCGCTGGCTGTCCTGGCCTTTTTCCAGGCATGGACCAGCTTTGCCTGGCCGATGATCGTCGCCACGCGACGAGCGGCTTACACGATCGAGGTGGGTCTGGCCCTGTTTTCGACGGGCTACACCGTCGACCTTGGCAAGTTGTCGGCGGCCTCGGCCTGCGTACTCGTTCCGTCGGTAGTCGCCTTCGTCATCTTGCGCCGCAATTTCGTACAGGGCGTAGCGTCCACAGGGATGAAGGAATGACCCGAGTTCTCGCGGATGCCGCGCAACGCTATGATGCGGCCAACCGGATAACCCTCAATTGGCTGCTGGATCGACCACCGGTGATGGGCGTGTTCATTAACACGCGGGTCAATCCAGTCACCGGACAAGACTATACCGCGGTTGACGGCCTGCGCGGTCCAGACTGGATCTGTGGCTGGATACAGGGCAGGGGCCTTGAAGCCCTTGTGACTTTTGCTGCCCATTATGAGCAGATCGCGCCGGAGCTGACACTTCGGCTCGATGCGTTTGCAATGCCGCTGTACGCGGCTCTTTGTGACCTACACGCCAAGTATGGGCACGGCTACTTCCTTTACGACCGAGACCTCAGACCCGTTCGCAAGGACAATATGGGTGGGGCGGTCCCGCAGTCCATGAACGCCGACCTATACAGCTATTCCGATATTTTTTTCGCCAAGGGACTGATTGCAGCAGCGGCGCGATTTGCGCCTGCGGACCTGCCTCGGCATATCGATTTCTTTCACCAGATTCGCGCTGCGATTGCGGACAAACGCTTCCAGATGGGGGAGCAGGTTGAGATCTCGTGCGAGGCTATCGCCGCCGAGCCCGACGATCACGGGCCCCGCATGATCCTGCTGGGGGCGGCAGGGATGCTCAAGCGCGTGGGGCTTGCTGAGCAGGCACGCTGGGCGGACGAGATGATTGAAGAGGTGTTGGCGCATTGGCTGGATGCCAGCGGATTACTGCGTAATGTGCCCGGTATGGATGCGCTCAATGCTGGTCACGGCATCGAGTTTGTCGGCTTTGCCTTCGACCACCTTGGTCCGGCGGGGGACTCTGCGCTTAAAGCTCATCTGGCACACGTGTTGATCCGGCTTTTCGACCACGCCTTCCGTGAACCGGGTGTGCCATTGGCAGTATCGGTGGCTTCAGGCGAGCTGCTCGAACCCTGGTTCCCTTGGTGGCCGCTGCCGGAGACCATTCGGGCGGCCGCCCTCGCACGCGCCTATGGCGCTCCGCAGGTTGCTGATCTGGAGCGAATCCAAACCGCTGCAGACAGCGCCTTTTTCCGCAATTACTGGCGCGGCTCCCTCGGCTTTGCCTATCAGGGGCGGACGCCCGCAGGGCCGGTCGACTACGTTCCGGCCACACCTGATCTCGATCCCGGCTACCATACCGGGCTTTCCCTGCTTGCCGCCCAGACCGCGTGAGGACACAATGGCTTCAGTAGAAATTCGCGACCTTCGCAAGAGCTTCGGTCCCATAGAGACCATTCATGGCGTTACCATTGACGTTCCGGATGGCGAATTCGTCGCTCTCGTAGGTCCGTCCGGTTGCGGCAAGTCGACTATCCTGAGATTGCTTGCCGGACTTGAAGAGGTCACCGCAGGCACCATTTCAATCGGCGGCCGCGTCATCAATGAGGTCGAACCAAAGCACCGCGACATCGCTATGGTTTTCCAGAATTATGCGCTTTATCCGCACATGACCGTGGCCGAAAACATGGGCTTTTCCATGCGGCTTCTCAAGAAGAGCAAGGAGGAAATCCGGCGTGAAGTGGGCTACGCGGCAGAAATCCTTGGCTTGACGCCTTATCTGGGGCGGTACCCCAAGCAACTTTCCGGCGGACAAAGGCAGCGCGTCGCCATGGGGCGCGCCATTGTCCGTCAGCCGCAGGTTTTCCTGTTTGACGAGCCCCTGTCCAATCTTGACGCGCAATTGCGAGTGCAGATGCGCGCCGAGCTCAAGGCGATCCACAATCGTCTCAAGGTCACAACCATCTATGTGACGCATGACCAGGTTGAAGCCATGACCATGGCCGACCGGATCGTGGTGATGAAGGATGGCTATGTCATGCAGGCGGGCGCGCCGTTGGACCTCTATGATCAGCCTGCCAATACCTTTGTAGCCCGTTTCGTCGGATCGCCTTCGATGAATATCTTCGCCGCCGACGTCGCGGGGGGGCAGGTGCAATTTGCCGGAACCGACTGGTGCGCTGCCCCTGCGGGTCGGGTCGGCGCGGTACAACTGGGAATTCGCCCCGAACACTTTACAATCGGCGATGGTGGCGCCGTGCTTACTGTCGAGAATGTGGACCCTACCGGCTCGGAAACCCTAGTCCAGGGGCAACTGGGTGGGGTCCCGGCTACCGTGCTGCTGCGGACGCGGGCAGCGGTTCGGGCAGGCGATATGCTTCCTATTGCCGTCAGGCCAGAGCTCATTCACCTGTTCGACGCAGAGTCCGGAGATGCGCTTCCCATAAACAACGTGGGTCTCCGACATGCGCGCTGACGCGATTAACCTCTTCAGCACGGTCGGCAGCGTCGCCCTCCACGTAGATCACTGTGCCAAGATGCGGCCGCTTCTCTGCGAACCGCTCCCGCAGGTAGCAGCGGAAGCTTGTGAGATGCTAGCGTGAAACCTTTCTATACTCATCAAGACGAAAGACGAAGCCGTCGGGGTATGCCCTGACCAGGTGCTCAAGCATCTCGAACCGGCTGGGTCGGCACGACCGCGGGCCGCGATCGCCGCTTTGATCTGGCCGGCGTAAATCGCCAACGATCGCATATTTGTCGCCAAGATCATTGACTTCGATTGGCCACGCAACCGGTTGCAAAAAGGCAGCGAGTGTAGAACATTTGCACATCGGCATTGCCGAAAGGAGGAGGATCCAATGAATCTGAAGTCACTTGCTCTTATTGCCGCCGTCGGCACCCTGATAAGCCAGACCGCTATCGCCCAGGAGGGTGGGCTGACCGTGTACAACCCGGCCGGGGACGCCGGTGAACTGATCATCGACGGGTTCCGGGAGAAGTTCCCGGGGATCTCCATCTCGGCGATCAATGCCGGCGTGGGCGAACTGTTCACCCGTATGGCGGCCGAAAAGGAAAACCCGCAGGGCGACGTCGTCCTGTGTGCGTCGAGCGAAGCGTTCCTGGCCAATCCTGACCTATTCGCGTCCCATGAAAGTCCCGAGCTGCCCAATTTCGAGTCCGATGTCGTGGCGGCTGACCATTCCTTTTATGGATGCTCCATGCCGCTGCAGGCGTTTATCGTAAACACCAACCTGATGAGCGAAGACCAGTACCCGCGGACCTGGGCCGACCTGGCTGCCCCGGAACTTGAAGGCAAGCTCGTGCTGGCTAACCCCTCGCTTTCGGGTTCCGCTTACGCACAGCTGGCCCAGATACTGCAGCTCTATGGTTGGGAGGTGGCCGAGAAGGTCATGAACAACGCGCGCTTCACCACCTCCTCGCAGAACGTGTTTCAGGACGTTGGACGCGGCGAAACCGAGGTCGGAGTGACGGGCGAAGTCAACATCAAGACCATGATGGACGAAGGCTACCCGGTGACGGCGATCTATCCGGAAGACGGCACCGGCTTGCGCTTCGATGCTTCGGCGATCATCGCCGGGGGGCCGAACCCGGACAATGCCAAGCTGTTCCTCGACTACGCCAACTCCAAGGAAGCGCACGAACTTATCGTGTCCACCAACCGTCGCTCGGTGCGCAAGGACGTGGCGCCGCCGGAAGGACTGATGCCAACCAGCGAGGTCCCGACCTTCCCATATGACGCCGACCTCGCAGCCTCGAACCGCGACGAGAACCTCGCCAAGTTCGACGAGCTGTTCGCACAGTAACTGACCCAGATCGGTGAAGCGCGGAACCCCCGGGCTTCACCACCAACCCGGGGAGAGCGCCGCTTGTACCATTTCCAGGGATTCACCCAGGCCAAAGACCCTGACGCGCCTGAAACCAACGAAGACCGCATCGTGGCCATTCCCAATCGCCTTTATGCGGTGATCGACGGTGCGACCGATATCAGCGGCCTGCGCTATGACGATCGGTTGGGGCAGGGCGCCACCGGCGGGTACCTTGCGGCCCAGGCCGTCGCCGAGGTACTCGCGACCGCGGCCGCCGGCCCGCTGACCCGCCTCCCTGATCCGGCCGCGCTCGTCATCGATCTCAATACCGCCATCGCCGCTACCTATCAGAGGCTTAGGATCGCCGGGTCGGACATACGGTCGGGACTGGCGCGCTTCCGCGCTGCCTTCTCGGCCGCTTTCGCAGTCGGCGACATGGTTCGCCTCGTGGCGCTCGGCGACTGCACTATCCGCGTCAACGGCAAGGTAGTGCTTGACCATCATTTTCCCGGTGACACGGTGCTGTCCAAGGCGCGTGCAGTGGCCTGGACCATGTTGCTGGAAAAGGGGTTGAGTGTGGCTGACATCCGCCCTATCGCCCGGCAGCTCATCGTCCAGGGGCCAACGTCCGCCACCCCGGTGCCCCAGCCCCTCACCGCGGTCGACCTCGCCGACATTGTCGCCGCGGTCCGCCGCGATGGCCCCGTGCTTGAAGCTTGCAGCAATGACCTCGCCCTGGTCGACAAGATCCTTGCGGCTGGACTCGAAGGCATTCGTGCCAATCCGGAGACGTTTCATGCGTCTGCACTCGATGGGGTGAGCGACACCAGCAGTTCGGTCCGCGTGCTCGACCTGCCGCGGTCCGAGATTAATACGCTCGAACTTGCCACCGACGGCTATCCGGCCCTTCCCGATGCTACCGGCATTGCAGCGTGGGAAGCCGCGCTCGCCGAGGCCGACCGAACCGACCCGGACCGCGTCGGCCCTTATTCGAGCACCAAGGGCCGCGTGGGCAAGAATTTCGGAGATGACCGCAGCATCCTCTTCATATCCGCAGGAATCAACTGATGGCCTCTTCTTCGCCGGCACCCGCCCGGCTTTCAGTGCGCGAGCTGACAAAAATCTTCGACACTCCCGATGGACCGGCGACGGCGGTTAAAGACGTCAGCTTCGACATCGCGCCGAACACGTTCTTCACCATGCTCGGGCCATCGGGCTGCGGGAAGACCACGACGCTGCGCATGATCGCGGGCCTCGAGTCCATTACGAGCGGTCAGATCCTGTTCAATGGCGAGGACTTCCGCCGCAAGAGCGCCTTCGAACGCAATATCGGCATGGTGTTCCAGTCCTACGCGCTGTTTCCGCACATGACCGTTTTCGAAAACGTAGCGTATGGGCTCAGGTTGCGCGGCGTCAACGAAGAGACGATAACGAAGCGGGTACACGAAACTATGGCCATGCTCCGCCTTGACGGACTGGCCCAGCGCTACCCCGCGGATTTGTCGGGCGGCCAGCAGCAGCGCGTCTCGATCGGTCGCGCCCTGGTCTACCATCCCGGCATGCTGCTGCTTGACGAACCGCTGGCTAATCTCGATGCCAAGCTGCGCGTCGAGATGCGTGACGAAATTCGCCGCCTGCAGAAGGCGCTGAACGTGATGGCGCTCTATGTGACTCACGACCAGGAAGAGGCCATGGCAATCTCCGATATGATCGGGGTGTTCTCCAAGGGGCGGCTGATGCAGCTGGGCGCGCCCTATGACATCTATTCCGCGCCGATCTCGCTGTTTGTGGCTGATTTCATTGGCAAGGCAAACTTTTTCCCCGTCGATATTGAGTCCCGCGACAACGGCCGGGCGGCCGTGGTGGCGCTTGGCGGCAGCCGCTTTGCCGGGGTCAAGACGGTGACGGCGGCAAGCGATGAGGGTGACTGGTTCGTCAAGCCGCAGGCGGCATTGATGATGAGCCGGCCTGAGCAGATATGGCTCTCCTCAGCGGGCCAGCAGCTCGACAAGCCGGCCTTCGCCGGACGCGCGCTACGCATTCAGTTCCTGGGCAGTTTTGTGCGTTATCTGGTCGGGAGCAGCCAGGCACGTGGCGAGGTCATTGTCGACCTGCCGGCGTTCGCCGAAGGCGTGTCCGAGGGTGATGAGGTCCGGTTCGGACTGGTCGCCCCGGGCCTCGTGTTTGAGGAGGGCAGCCGGTGAGCGAGCTTACAGCAACAACCATGGCGCCAGCCGCCCGGCGACGCTTGAACATCGCACCCTATGTGGCCGGGGGAGTAACCATCTTCGTGCTGGTCGCGTTCCTTCTGTACCCCATCGGCACCACGATGCTGAACAGCTTCGCACCTGCGGGCGAAGCATTCAACGTGATCAATGCGACCCTTGAGAACTTCTCACGCTTCTTCACCTCGTCCATGTACCAGCAGGCCCTGTTGAACACGATCTTCATCGGCGGGATGGTGACCGTGCTCGCAACGGCAGTGGCCGTGCCCGCCGCCTATTTCGTTGCGAGGGTGCAGATACCGTTCAAGCCGCTGATCCTGTCGCTGTCGATCATTCCACTCATCTCGCCACCCTTCATCGGCGCCTATTCCTGGGTGGTGCTGTTCGGCCGCAGCGGCGTCGTCTCGCAATACCTGAACCAGTGGTTTGGTATCCAAATGCCGCCGGTTTACGGGTATTTCGGCGTTATCCTGTCGATGGTTCTGTCGAACTTCACCTATGTTTTCCTGTTCGTGCAGGGGGCGCTGACGGCGGTCGATCCGCATCTGGAGGAGAGCGCCCGCGTCATGGGCGCGTCGCGCTGGCGCGTACTGCGCACGGTAGTTCTGCCGCTGGCCATCCCGCCGATGCTGGCCGGGGCCATGATCGTTCTCATCGAGGCGCTCGGCGAGTTCGGCGCGCCGGCGGTGCTGGGCGGGGAGATGTATGTGCTCTCTACGCTGATGTATTTCCAGATACACGGCTTCTTTAATCTCAACGCGGCGTCGGCCATTGCGCTGGTCAACGTGCTGATCACCCTAGGGGCCATCCTGTTCCTGATCCGGGTCAACAAGAAGCGCCGCTTCGTGACTGTTGGCAGCACCACGCGCAGGGCGGCGCTGCAGACGGGCCGTGGCGTCCGCATAGTTGCTAACTGTTATGTATGGGGATTGCTGGCACTAGCCCTGCTGCCGCAACTAGTGGTGGTGTTTACCTCGTTCGCCGAGAAGTGGCCGGGCACTCTGTGGCCCACCCAGTATGGCTGGGGCAACTATCAGTATGTGTTCAGCCGCGTCGTCGAACCGCTTCAGAATAGCCTGATCCTTGCGGCGGTGGCGACCGTGGCCTGCGTCATCTTCGGAACGCTCACGGGCTACGTCGCCGAGCGCAAGACGTTCTTCGGCAAGTGGGCGTTGGACCTCACCATCATGCTGCCGTTCATCCTGCCGGGCATCGTCACCGGGGTGGCGCTGCTGGTGACCTACAACAGCGGTCCGATCGCACTGACAGGCACCGCCCTGATCATCGTGATCGGCTATTTCGTGCGCCGGATCGCCTATATCTACCGCTCGGTAGTGGCGGCGGTGACCCAGATCGACCTCAAGATGGAGGAAGCCTCCACCGTTGCTGGTGCGACTTGGGGCACTACGATGCGAAAAGTCACCATTCCCCTGATCGCCCCCGGGATTCTTGCCGGCGCAATCATCGTTTTCACCACGCTCATTTCGGAAATGAGCACCACGGTGATGCTCTACTCCGCGCGATGGAAGACTATCTCAATCGCTATCTATGAACGTCTGGAAAGTCAGGAGATCTCGGCCGCCGCGGCCATCGGCTCGATCACCATCTTGGTCACGCTGATCCTAGTGCTTGCTGCCACGCGGATAATCGGAAAGTCCATGTCAGAACTCTTCTCTTGAGCGAAGTCGGCGATTCTGGCCGTAGTTTGCTGACAGTGCATCAGTCCAGGTCGCAGCTCTTGCGTGCGCCTTGCCACCCGACGCGGAACCCTGCGCCATAGGCAACCGACAGCGCCTGGTGCTTGAGTTTGGTGGTAGCGTAGAGCAAGCGCTCCGCCACCTCGTCGCGGCTCAGCAACACTGGCACATTGCGGGAACAGCTTGCGCGCCAGACCAGTGGTGGCAGTGAAGAACAAATTCGAGCAGGTACTGGCCCGCTTGCGACGCCCACTTTGGCTCTGCCGAGGAGGTAAGACTTTCTTAAGGAGGGAATTGACTGGACTGGGGCGGTAGGAGAGCGATGGTGATGCGTGCCAAGTAAATTTGGTCTTCATCGGAGGGTTTACTATGCGTGTGGCGTCCCAACTAGTAGTTCCCGTAATTTCGGTTTTGTTAGTCTCCGAAACACAGGCGCAGGACCTCCCTAGCTGTGCCGAACATCCATTTAAGGTCCCCATCACATATTGGGAGCCTGAACTCATTGTCAATGACTGGCTGGCTTCTTCCGCACCCACCGGGGATGGCCGAGTTGTGTATATTTGGGCCGTGTTCGATAGCGGAGACGTCCGATGTGAGCTCGGTGGGGATGACAGCCTGACCCTAAGGGACGGTGAACCATTGGCCGGGATCGATGAGCCAGGTGAATCGGTCCATATCCGCGGCGGTGTGGTCTACGATAGCGGCATGTGCAAGGTATCTGGATACTATATTAATCAATATGTTCCCGGCATGCAGCATGGCTGGACGGATACAATCTTCGAAAGGCTGGACACCTTTGCGGTCGTAAGCAGCGGTACTTTCTGCCTTGAGAACTCGCCGGAATATCCCCACTAGGTCAGTAGCTCTCAACGGCGATCCTAGACGCCGCACTTGTGCATGAGAGCGGCAGATGAAAGGCATCCCCTAACCGGCGGTGCACCAACCGCGGCGATCCGCCGAGCTCTGGTTGCCCCACCACCTGACTAGATTATTTCGCCCGGCCCCGCCGGTAGAAGTCATGGCCGATCGGCCGCTTGCCTGCTGGTGGCAGCAATTTCGGAGCCTGGTTGCGGTTGCGCGCAAATGCACGGCTAGACAAATAGCTCAGGGCCTGACTGGTGGAATCGACCTGATCGTCATGTTTGCCATTAGGAAAGGCGAGCAGCTCGTCCAACCAGTCGGCCAGCCAGGGAGCGTCCAGAGGGGCATGAACCTGCCTGGATTCGAAGCGAGCGGACTGCGCCAGGAACCTCGCTTCTTTATCGAATTTGGGTTTTTTCAAAATAGGCCGACATTCTCCCGTGCGCCGCAAATCCTGCACGATCGCCCGACCCAATTCGGTATCCTCAATAATAGTCTGATGCGTCTCCCAGCGATGCTCCAGATCCACCACGTGGCGGCGCAACTCAGGAACCTCAAAGCGACCGCGGACCAAATCGATCAAGTAAAAATCCAGACCTTTGGCACCCCAGACAGTGCCAACAGAATAGTCTGCGTTTTCGGACAAGGTGGAGGCTGTGTCCCAGCTTGCGATCTTGAAGTCGAATGCGTCTGGGAGCTTTTGGTAGCGCTGGATCCAGCCGAGTTTGACGATGTTCCCCTCCGGGGGAACGGGAGATTGTTGGTACTGGGCCGAGAAAGTCAGCGAGCCTTGAGAGCGGCGAGTCCGCTCAAGCGTTTCAAGAGGTTCGCGGGCCTCGTGGAGCACCTCGCCCGCGAGCCGCCAATAGACATGGTCTGGGGCAGAGCCCAGGCGATACGAGCGGGTCTCAGTCTCGATGGCAGGAATCGAAACGACCTCCCAGTCGTCCTTAGGGAGGACGTGACCCACCAAGTCGTCCTGGTGAAGGCGTTGCATGATAATAACGATAGCGCCGGTCTGCTTGTTGTTGAGGCGGGTATAGAGCGTGTTGTCGTAGAATTCGTTCACCCTGCGCCGCTCAGCGCTGGACAGCGTGGCGGTGGGTTTGATCGGGTCGTCGACGATGATCAAGTCTGCACCCCGGCCGAGCACCGAGCCACCATTGCCGGCAGCGAAGCGATAGCCATGCTCGGTCGTGGTGAGTTCAGTATTGCGGGGGCGTTTTGATGCCAAACGCATGCGAGGGAACGTCCGTTGATACCAGTCCGTCTGAAGCAGGGTGCGTGTGTCGACTGACAGCTTGCGGGCGAAGTCATCTGAAAAGGACACGCACACGATGCGTTTGGAGGGGTCATGCCCGAGCAGCCAAGCGGGGAAGGCGATGGATGCCGTGATCGATTTCATGGACCGCGGTGGCACATTTATGATCAACCGGGTGCACTCACCGGCAGCCACGCGGGAAAGGTGCCAGCAGAGATGATCGATATGCCAGTTGGGCGCGTAGGTTGTGCTGGGCTCGAGAGTTTTAAAGGCCTTTTCAACAAAGCAGCTCAGATCCTGCCGGAGGTAGGCACGTAGCTCGCGCTCCGGCGTAATCAGATTAGTCATCGTCCGGCGCGCCTTCATCGCCATCCGGGTCGTTCGAAGCCTTCTTGGCGCCAGCGCGTTGACGACCGCGGTCGATAATTGCCCGATCTTCCTCGGGCAATTCTTCCTGGATCTGGGTGGTGCTGTTATCGCAGCGCTCATACCGGTCAAACAGGTCCTCACGAACCTTTGCGTCGTGCTGGGCTTCCCGAAAAGCGCACAAATGCAATTCCTCGAACTTCGAAACCTTGCGCTTGCGGCCATTCTCGGTCACTGCGATCTCCGACTCCATAACCGCTGCCAGAATGGTATCGTAGTTCCGGCTGCCCTTCTTGCGCCCCCCGGGGTTGCCGGACTGACCCGGCTTGAAACGGCTTGCCACTGGTGGCTTGCCGCGGCCGACGGTGTAGTCACCGGAGCCGTTTTTGCTCTTTTTGTCTTTGTCCGACATGGCTCAACTCCTTAGCCGATGCGGACGCGGCGGCGCGCGCGCGACGGAGCAGAGCCAGAAGAGCCAGACTGCCCGCGGCTCTCCCGGCGAAGGTCGGACAGCTTGGTAAAGCTCAGGCCAGTCTGAGCGTGATGCGCGGTCTTACCAGACCATTTCTGCCAGCGTTTCACGCCCACATCGACAAACTTGGGGTCGAGTTCGATGGCGTAAGCCCGGCGACCGGTCTTGGCAGCGGCGATGATCGTCGTGCCCGAGCCAGAGAAGGCGTCGAGAACAATGCCATTCCGCGGCGACACATCGCGGATCGCATCGGCGATCATAGCCACATTCTTGGGGGTAGGGTGGAGCGCCAGCTCGTCGCGCATGCTGAACGAACCAGGATAGGGCCAGACATTGGTGCGGTTGCGACCAAACCTGCCCAGCTGGACATTGTTAGTGCCCGACGCTTTGGGGTCGGCAAACACAAAAACAAGTTCGTGCTGGGAGCGGTAAAGGGACCCCATGCCTCCCACGCCCTTATCCCAGACGCACAAATTCTTCAGCACCAGCCCGGCGTTCTGACCGGCCGTGCTCATCTGCGTCATATGGCGCCAGTCCATGAAGCAATACTGATAGGAGCCGGGGAGGCTGAAGTCTTTGCTGGCCTTCAAGATGCGGGTGAGGAACGGGATGAAATCGTCTCCCAATTCTCCCGAGCCCATGACGAACTCGCTATGCCGGCCAGAGCTCGAAACGTGGCCCTTGATCTGGACGTCATACGGAGCATCGTGGATGCCCATGTGAGCGCGCTCGCTCCCAAGGAGGGACTTGTAGGTTTCCTCCTCGAGCGAGTTTCCGCAGATCAGGCGATGGTCGCCAAGCAGCCAGAGGTCCCCAAGCTCAGAGATCACCGGCTCCCCCGTCGACAGCGTAACACCCGGGTCATCCGCCTGCGGGCTTTCGGCGTTGGAGATCAACTGGTCGACTTCAGGAGACGTGAAGCCGGTGATACTGATATCGAAGTTGACCTCGACAGAAAGCTCCAACTCCAGCCTCGTTGAATTCGATCGCGAGCAGCTTGTCGTCCCAGTGAGACAATTCGGCGAGTTTATTGAGAGCAATACGCAGCGCCTTTTTCGAAGCTTCGTTGAGATGCTTCACGCGAACGACGGGGACGTGCTCATACCCCACGGTGATGGCGGCCTGAAGCAAGCCAGCGCCCGCAATGACGATGTTGTTCTCGTCTGCCACAAGAGGCTGCACCAGCCCGAAGGTGCGGATGGAATTCGCAAGCAGCTCGATCTGTTGCGGCGAATGCTTTTTCAACTGCCTCTGATAGGGGCGAAGTGTAGCCACAGGGACTTGCTCAATGATCGGCGAGCAGTCCTTGTAAAGTGCTTCGAGTGAAGTCTTGGTATGGGAGTGTTTGGCGTTACGCATCGAGCGCTCCTTGCAGCCAGAAACAACCATAGCCGGATGTACGGCGATGGCCCCGTCTGCCTCACGACAAACGAGAAGAGTTCCTTGTGCTGCTCCCTCAACGGGGTGCTGCTCGAGGTGGTGAAGTCATCAAGAGATGACGAGGCGGACACCAGCAGGTACGTGAAGTTTTGTCAACTGCTTTAGATTCGGCGCTCAAGGCGCGAGCCCAGCGCGGACAACAACGAACTTCGGTTTTTCCCTGCAGATTTCCCTCAGGGCAAGGAAACCGCACCGGAGACGGGTTTAGATGTGGATGCGTGCACCACCAACCACCCTCTCTGCAACGACATGCTCTCGCGTAATGTGAGAGATTCAGCCACAATCAAAGGCTTGGCAGTTACCGGGCTCGCGTGAGCCGGTCTCCCCGACGAACTTTGCACAGCCATTTTGGCCGGTTTCTGCTGCTGTTCTCCCCGTGTTTCCGTCTGCTTTCCGTTGGCTGGGGTCGGCGCTCTTGGAGATACGCCAGCGCAGCTTTGACTTGGCTCACAGTGACACCCAAGCTTGTCGCCAATTCCTCCTTTGTCGCTCCCGGATGGGCTTCCTTCGCCCTCCGGATCTGTTCTGCGGCGTTCAAGCGGATTGCAATGGTCGTGCCGGCCTCGATCGTCTGAGCGCCTCACTACACGATGCGAACAAATGCAGAACAAGCACTTGCGCCGACCGGACTCGGTTCTGTAAGTTCACGAGCAAAACAGGAGACGCAAATGCCAAGCACCTGGCAGTGGGTGTATCGACACCGCAACCCAAACCACCCCGACTTGCGCGGGATGTGGCCCAATGAAGCCGAGGCACGTGAGTGCAACGGCCTACTATTGGTGCCGATGTATGACCCACACCTTGGCGAAGTGATGCGCGGGTGGTGGGAGCTGCGTCACAAAAACTCGGGCCAGGCGTTGCTGTTCATTTGTGCCGAGGGCGACGAGCTCGCCGAGGAGTACGCCACCCCCGTCGCCGAGAGGGCCAACTGGACCTATATGCGGGAGGCGCCTGAATGGTCAGCGCCGCCGCACTCCTTGGCACTGATAGACTATCTGCGCTCCACGTCGGGGGTGTTCTACGAGCCAAACTTTGGCTCGCTGTTTAAGACGATGACCAGTGGCGAAGAATCGCAAGATTGGGACCAGGTCGTGCCATACGCTGGAGAGGCATAGCTCGACCGGGGGACAGGAAAATCCCCAGTGTCGGCCGGGGCGAATCTCGAGGTGTTAGCGAACGCGCTTCAAGCGCTCTCGCCTGATATGGCCAAACCAAGCATCGTTCGTCTGGGTGGAGGCCGTCCATGACACAATTCACCAAAGAAGAGATTGAGACAGAACACATGCGCCGCAAAAAGGCCGCTGAGCAGGCTGTTCGAGACGTCAGAACACACGACGCAGAGTGCCTCCACTGCCACCGGCCATTTTCGACGGCGCTGGCATCTGCCGGTGGACACGGGCTATGCGACGTTTGCCTGCACAACGACTAGCCCTAAGTCGCTTTCCGCGCCTGCCTGCAGCCGCGCGACGAACGGGGCGTCATATTGGCAAGCCAACCCCTGCAGCGCTGGACGCTCAAGACCGTCGAACACGGCTGGGCGATGGGTGGCTCGCGGCGTCGGCTCTAGATCATGCTCTCCCGCCAGCTGGGCTGCAGCGGCCCGATTGCGAGCATCGATAAGACCGTGCGCCCGATCGCGCATGTCTAGCACTCGCCGCGGGATGGGGATGCCAGCGAACATAGCCGGTCTGGTCATCTCAGATCCTCGGGAATGTCGCCACGGTCAATGTAGCCAGCCCGGTCCATTTCGAGCATCAATTCGCCCGCCTCACGGTTAGAGTCGAAACCTGATTGTGTCTGGTCGGAAGGGCCCACTCCATTAAGGGGTCAAATTTGCACGCCGAAACACAGGCAGAGTGCCAACCATGGCATCTTGAAAGGCAGCGCATCCTCCATAAATGCTGCGGCCAGAGGCCAAGCCGATCGGTATCGAACTAAGACTGGTCGCGTTGGGACAACATTTCATTTACGGCAAAGAGCGAGTAACGGCAGCTCTGATACTATTCCGCACAGCGGAATGGAATTCTGCAATTCCGCTTGACGGTAGCGGGGTAGTCCAGCTTTGGTGGCAACAGATTGAACGGCGTGGAATTCAACCACGCTCCCAAGAAAAGCATCCCAGGTGAGGAGACCAGTCTATGTTGAAGAGCTTCACGCTCGCTGCCGCGGCCATGGGTCTAATGATGAGTGTTGCCCCTGCGTACGCTCAGACGATGACCATGCTGTCGAGTTGGGACGAGACCTATAACGCCGTGCCGGTTTTTGCGCAGGGCTACATCGATCTTGTCAACGAAAAGTCGGGCGGGGAGATCGATATCTACCTCCGCGGCCCCGAATCCGTTCCGCCCTTCGAGCAGCTTCAGCCCGTTTCAGCCGGCCTGTTCAACATGCTCTTCACCCATGGTGCCTACCACCTCGGCGAGACCTCGATGGTGTTTGGTATGGACGCGGTCACCGACGATCCGGCCGCCCGTCGCGAGAGCGGTCTCTACGATCTCATCGATCAACACTATGCCAAACACAACCTCAAGCTGCTCGGCGTTTTCTCGGCTGCCTCAGGCTACCACGTCATGCTGCGCGACCCCATCGGCGAGGATGGTGGCTTGGAGGGCCGGCGTATCCGTGCCTCGGGTACCTATCATGACTTCGTGACCACGCTTAACGGCTCGGTTGTGACCATGCCGGCTAGCGATATCTACTCCTCGCTCGAGCGCGGCGTTGTCGATGGTGCTGCGTGGCCGGTTTTCGGGGCCATGGACTATCGCTGGTATGAAGTGGCCAGCTACATGACTCGCCCCATGTTCGGTATCAACAACCATTCGCTGTTCATCAATCTCGATACCTGGAACGGTCTCTCCGAGGACCAGCAGTCGATCCTGATCGAAGCGGCCGAGGAGCTCGAAGTCTCGGGTCGTGCCGAATTCGAGGGTCTGTGGGCAGCTGAAGATGCTGCCATGCAGGAGGCAGGGCTTGAGATCACCCAGTTCGGACCCGAATATGCCGACCGCGTCGAGGCCATCTTTGCCCAAGGCGTCTGGCGCCAGGTCGAAGACCGCGCCGGGGAAGATGGCGCCGCGTTGCATCAGCTGGCCCTTGAGAAGGGCCTGACGGCAGAATAGTCCTCCTCGGGCGGGTGACATCGGAAAGGAGCGGACAATGCTCACATTGCTTGCGCGCATCCATGACGGTGTCACCCGCCTGACCTTCTGGGTCGCCATGGCCTCGGTGTTCTACCTCACCGCCGTGACGGCCTTTGAAGTGGTCTCGCGCTATTTCTTTCGTGCGCCGACCGACTGGGCGCCGGACACAAGCGCTGTCGCTTTCGCCTTCATCGCCTTTCTCGCCGCGCCCGAGTTGTCCCGCAGCACAGGCCATGCGGCCATGACGTTCGTGGTGGAAACAGCCCGACCCGGCATGTCGATCTGGATGCAGCGTTTCTCGCTGCTGGTGGCCGTTCTGGTCTGCGCCATGCTGGTGTGGTTTGGCGGCATCGAAACCGGCCGTCAGATTGGCAACAATATTTCCATGATCGCGGCGACTCGCATCCCCAAATGGATCGTGACCGGCGTCATCGTCTACGGCATTGCAAGCTCCGGACTCTATTTCCTGCGGCACCTGCTGGCGACCTTTCTTCCCTCCCACAAGGACGAGCCCAAATGGAGTGGTACGTATTCCTGAGCGGGGCGTTCTTCCTGCTTCTGGCCCTATTTGCGGTTGGCCTTCCCGTCTTCATCGCCTTTCTCGCCCTCAATCTTGCCGGTCTCTTCCTGATCTCGGGCAATTTCAACGGCGTGACCCTGATCATCAACTCGATATTTTCGACCAGCACGTCGCTGTCGCTGGCGGCCATTCCGCTGTTCGTGCTTCTGGGCGAGCTCCTCTTCCGTTCTGGCTCGGTGAGAATCCTGTTCGACGCAGTTGATGGGGTGGTGGGTAACATTCGCGCCCGCCTCTATGTGGTTTCCATCCTGCTTTCGACACTGTTCGGCGCCCTCTCGGGTTCGGCCATGGCCGTGGCAGCGATGATGGGCTCGTCGCTCTGGCCTGAAATGAAGGCCCGGAACTACGATCTCAAGCTCTCAATGGGAACAATGCTGGCTGGATCCAGCCTCGCGCCAATCATTCCGCCCAGCGTCATGGCCATCGTCCTGGGCATGCTGGCCAACGTGTCGATTTCGGCCCTCCTGATCGCCGGCATCGTGCCGGGCCTCATCCTGTCGGGCACGTTTCTCGGCTATGTCGTGATCCGCACCCGCCTCAATCCCAGCCTGGCCCCGATCAGCGATGACACCAGCCTGCCGCTCAAACAGCGCATGATGCTGGTGGTCAAGGCGCTGCCCTTCCTGCTGATCATCGGCGTGATCCTGGGCTTCATCCTTGCGGGCATCGCAACGCCCACGGAATCGGCAGCCATGGGGTGTGTCGCAGCAGTCGTCGTGTGTGCGATGTTTGGCAATCTCAACTGGCCCACCATCCGTGATTCCCTGCGCTCCACCGCGTCGATCTCGGGCATGATCATGATCATCATGGCCTGCTCGGTCTCGTTCAGCCAGGTGCTCAACATGAGCGGGGCGACCTCGCAGCTGGTGCAGGCCGTGACCGAGTTGGCGCTGCCGCTGGTCCTGATGTTCATCCTCCTGCAGTTCGTGCCGTTCGTCCTGTGCATGTTCATCGACCAGATCGCGTTGATGATAATGCTGGTACCGCTCTACACGCCCATCATCAGTGCGATCGGATTTGATCCGCTCTGGTTCTGGATGATTTTCCTGATCAACATGTCCATCGGTGGGATCACTCCACCCTTCGGTTACACGCTGTTTGCGCTCAAGGGCGTCATTCCGGAAGCGTCAATCCAGAGTGTTTATCGCGCGGCCCTGCCATTCATCGGCATCTGCATGCTGGCGATTGCTCTGTTCGCGATCTTCCCCGACATCATCCTCGCTGTTCCGGCGCTGCTCTAGGAGATTATCAAACCATGGATATGGGACTTTCCGGGCGTCGGGCCCTCGTTTTGGGCGGCAGTCAGGGCCTCGGACATGCTTGTGCCAAGGCGTTGGCCGAGGAAGGCGCCCGCGTCGTGATCAACGGACGGGACGCGGAGCGCGCCAGCGTGGCAGCCGCCGCCATTGGCGCACACTGGGTTGCCGGTGATGTGTCGACCGCCGAAGCGCGGGGCAATATCCTCGCCGCTGCGCATGAAGAGCTCGGTGGTATAGATATTCTTGTCACCAATGCCGGTGGTCCCCCGCCCGGCCCCTTCGGAAATCACGAACACCACACCTGGCTTAAGGCGATCGAGACCAACATGGTATCGGCGATCGATTTCACCCGGGCTGTCCTGCCCGACATGATCGCCAACGGCTTTGGACGTGTGGTCAATATCACCTCGTTCACGGTTCGCGAGCCTTATCCGAATATGGGGCTTGCGACCGGTGTGCGGGCAGGCCTGACTGGAGCCATGGCGTCGCTGGCGCGTGAGATTGCCGACAAGGGTGTAACCGTCAACAACCTGCTTCCCGGGCTTATGGACACCGGTGCACTGCGCCGCGTCTACGCCGCGCAGGCCGAGGCGCAGGGCGTCAGTGAAGACGAGGCCAAGGCGAATATGGCCAAGTCGATTCCAATGCAGCGCCTCGGTCTCGCTGAAGACTTCGGCCCTGCCTGCGCGTTCCTGTGCTCGCGCCACGCCAACTACATTACCGGCCAGAACCTGACCATCGATGGTGGGCTGGTTCGTGCGCTGATCTAGGAGACTATCGTGACCGACTTGACCCACAGCGACCTTGTGATCGGCGTCGTCGGCGCTGGCGCCATGGGCTCCGGAATCGCGCAGGTGGCCGCAGCTTCAGGCCGCAGCGTGCTGATTTTTGACCAGCGCCATGGCGCAGCCGCGACAGCCAGGGCCGGCATCATCACGCGCTTGGAAAAGCGCGTCGCCGAGGGCAAGGCCAGCCAGGATGCGGTCGATACGCTCGTGGCCAAACTCCAGGTGGTCGAGAGCCTTGCGGCCCTGGCGGGTTGCGGGCTCATCGTCGAAGCGATCATTGAAGACCTTGCTGCTAAAAGGGCGCTGTTTGCCGAGCTTGCGTCCATCGTTGCGGACGACGCGGTCCTTGCGTCGAACACCTCCTCGATCCCCATTGGCGCCATCGCCTCGGGCCTGCCCAATCCGCGCCGGATCGCAGGGCTCCATTTCTTCAATCCTGTCCCGGTGATGAAGCTCGTCGAGGTTATTCGCACGCCCGACACTGCTGAGGCGGTTGTTGACGGGCTGACGCACCTGTCGCGCGAGATGGGTCGGGTACCTGTCGAAGTACGCGATACGCCGGGCTTTCTGGTCAATTTTGGTGGGCGCGCGTATACCACCGAGGGCCTTGCCATCGTCCATGAGAATGTTGCGACCCCCGCTCAGGTCGATGCGGTGATGCGCGATTGCTGTGGTTTTCGCATGGGGCCTTTCGAGTTGATGGATCTGACAGGGGTGGACATCAACTACCCGGTGACCGCCTTCGTCCATCAAAGCCACTTCTCGGATCCACGCCTGCGCTCGACGCCGCTCCACCGCTATCTTTTCGATGTTGGCCAGTTGGGTCGCAAAACCGGCCGGGGCTTTTTCGACTATCGCGAAGGGGTAGATCGACCGAGCGCCGACGCCATATCTTCTGCACCCCCGACGCGCGCTGTGTTTCTGATCGAAGCCAGCGAGGCGCTGGTCGCTCTCGCCCACGAACTCGAGCTCACGGTGCTCCCCGCCGATGACGGCGTTTGTCCAATCCTTTGCGCCCCGATCGGGGAGGACTGCGCCGCGCTGAGCGAGCGTACGGGCGCCGATCACCGGCGCCTTGTGGCCCTCGATCTGGCCGTCGACACTACAAGGCGCATCACCGTCATGACTGCACCGGACGCCGACCCTGCGGCGCGAGACAGCGTCGTGGCGCTGCTCTTGCAGAGTCGCGCCGTGACTGCGATTGCGGATTCACCTGGCTTTATAGCCCAGCGCATCTGCGCCATGATCGCCAATCTAGGGTGCGAAATGGCCCAGACCGGCCTTGCAAAGCCCCAGGACATCGACACCGCAATGCGGCTGGGCCTCAATTACCCCAGTGGTCCGCTGGAGATGACCGACGCCATGGGTGCCGATCAGCTCTATCTGATCATGACCCAAATCCAGCGCCTAACGGGCGACGACCGCTACCGCCCCAGCCAGTGGTTGCGCCGCCGTGCCCAGCTCGGGCTTTCGGCGATGGCGTGTTGAACTAGTACGCGCCGCGCCCCAGGCTCTGCGCCACCTCGCGCAGCACATCGGCCAAGGGGCCACGCATCGTGCGCTCCGAGACACTGCCGGTTGCGACCGGAATGGTGAGCGCTGTCACATCGTTGTCCGCCTGTACGGCGACCGAAACCCCGCCGATCCCTGGACGCCAGGCGTCCCGAATGATGGCTATACCCTCCTCCCTCGCCTGGGCGAGGCAGAGGTTGAATGTATCGAGGTCGCCTTCACGCTTGCCGATGTAGCTGCGTACGCGGCTTGCGATAGTGCGGCTCTCGCGTTCGGGCATCGCTGCGACCAGGGCGATTCCGGCGGCCGAAACCGCAATTGGCAAGCGCCCACCCATGGCCAACCGCACCGCAACCATATTGGAACCGGGCACGACCTCGACGAAAGTGATGTGAAGGCCGTCACGGACGGCAAGCGCTGCTGTTTCGCCGGTAAGGTCGGATATATGCTTGAGATGGGGACGCGCGCGCTCGATCAGCGACATGCTGGCAAGGATTGGATAGCCCAGGGTCAGGTTCTTGGGTGTCAGTTCATAAGCCCGGCCACCGGGCGTCAGCCGCGTATAGCCCAGCGCTGTCAGCGTATGGGTCAGCCTGGAAACGGTGGACGGCGCCAGTTGGGTGGCGCGCGCGATGTCGCCATTGTTCAAGGGTCGCTGCGCACGTGACAACGACTCCAGAATGGCCAACCCCCTTGCCAGAGCATCTACAAATTGCCGATCGTCGCTGGCCATGACTCCGTGCACCCCAAAAGTATTCCGCAGAGCGGAATGCTATTTCGCAATTCTGTGTTGCGATTATCACGGTCATCCCCGAAAGTCGAGCCGACAAAAGCCGCTGCGCCGAGCCGGAACGATGGCGCGCTCAATCCCAAAGACGGCGACTTACCCCGCCCCGATCCAAGGACACCAAAGCCCGATGTTGACCGGTGACATGCTTCGGCGCTCAGCCGAGCGCTTCCCCAACAAACCGGCCGTGCTCTGGCAGGATGCCAGCCTGAGCTATACCGATCTCAACCGACGCGCCAATCAGTTGGCCAATGCCCTGATCGATATGGGCGTCGCCAAAGGCACCAAGGTCGGCATTGTCAGCCGCAATCGGCCTGAATATGCCACTGCCTTTTTTGGGGTGGCCAGGTCCGGTGCAGTCTTGGTCAATGTGTCGGTGCTTTACGCATCCGAAGAGCTGCAGTTCGTGCTCAACAAGGCCGATGTCGAGGTGCTCCTGATCGAGGACATCTTTGTCGACAAGCTCGCGGCCGTCCGCAGCCAACTGCCCAAGCTCAAGTCGATCGTCGTCATCGGTGAGGGCGCTGATTTCCAGACCTTCGAAGGTTTGCTTTCCAAGGGTGCCGCTGACCATCCTGATGTGCATATAGACGAAGACGATCCGTTTTCCATGACCTACACCGGTGGCACTACCGGGCGCCCCAAGGGCGTCCTGTGCAGCCATCGCAATCGGATGATCACCGCGCACACCGTGGTCGTCGAGGAATCGATCGACGAGCGCGACGTGGTTGGGATCGTTACGCCCATGTTCCACGTGGCGGCACTGAACATCATGTTTCAGCCGGCCATGCTAGTGGGAGCCACGGTGACCTTGCTCTCAAAATGGAATGTCGCCGATTTCGCTGCTATGGCGCGGCGGACCAAGATGACGGCCGCATTCATGGTCCCCACGCAGGCCTCAATGATGGTTTCCGATCCCGATTTCGATGCGACCAATTTCGCAAGCTTCGAGAAGCTATCGTTTGCCGGGGCGCCCATGCCCGACTGGGTGCAGCGTGCGCTGCTCGAGAAGTTGCCAAAGCTCAAACTCACGCAGATCTATGGCCAGTCCGAAGTCGGCGTTCTCACCGCCCTCCGCCACTGGTACCTGCCCGAGAAACTCTCTTCGATCGGGCGGCAGGCCTACAATGTCGATGTTGCCGTGGTCGATCCCAAAGGTAACCCGGTCAAGCCAGGCGAGATTGGCGAAATCGTTTCGCGCGGCGAGAATGTCATGCTCGAGTACTACAATGAGCCCGAACAGACCAAGGCGTTCTTCCGCCACGGCTGGGGCTGGACGGGCGATGTGGGCACCATCGACGACGCGGGCTTCATCACGCTGGTCGACCGCTCCAAGGACATGATCATTTCCGGTGGCGAAAACGTCTATCCAAAGGAAATCGAGAACGTCATCTACGAGCTGCCTGCCGTCGCCGAATGCGCCGTGTTTGGCATACCGGACGACAAGTGGGGCGAAGTCCCCGCGGCCTATGTGCTCCTGAAATCGGGCGAGGCGCTCAGCGAGGAGGTGTTGGTCGAGCATTGCGCCAGGCATCTTGCCCGCTTCAAGCGCCCGCGCCTGGTCAAATTCGTCACCGAATTCCCTAAAACCCCGATCGGCAAGATCCAGAAGAATGTCCTGCGCGAGCCCTACTGGAAGGACAGGGAGAAGAAGATATGAGCGATCGCTACGCAGACTACAAACGGCTCAAATTCGACTGGCCCGAAGAGCGCATTCTACGCATCACCATGGACAATCCGGGTCGCCTCAACTCCGCTGACGCTGTTATGCATGGCGAACTGGTCCGCGTCTGGCGCGATATCGATGCCGATCCACAGGTCAATGCGGTGATTATCCGTGGGGCAGGCGAAGCATTTTCTTCCGGGGGCGACCTCGATCTGGTCAAGGAGATGACCGAAGACTTCGGCACCTTGACACGTGTGTGGAAAGAGGCCCGCGACCTCGTCTACAACATCATCAATTGCTCCAAGCCGCTGGTCTCGGCCATGCAGGGGCCCGCGGTGGGCGCCGGACTTGTCGCGGGACTGCTGGCCGATATCTCGATTGCCAGCAGGACAGCGCGCATCATCGACGGACACACCCGCCTCGGCGTTGCCGCAGGCGATCATGCCGCCATTGTCTGGCCGCTGCTGTGCGGCATGGCCAAGGCCAAGTATTACCTCATGCTGTGTGAAGCGGTCAGCGGCGAGGAAGCGGAGCGTATCGGACTCGTTTCGCTGTGCGTTGAGGAGGCCGACCTGCAGGACAAGGCCCTCGAGGTCGCCCGCAAGCTTGCCAAGGGCTCGCCCTCGGCACTGCGTTGGACCAAATACGCGCTCAACAACTGGTTCCGGATGGCGGGCCCGACATTCGACACCTCCCTGGCACTCGAATTCATGGGCTTCACCGGTCCCGATGCACGTGAAGGGCTGGCTTCGCTCAAGGAAAAGCGCCGTCCCAATTTCGATCCCGACTCGGCGATTTAGACCATGGCACATGCATATATCTGCGCCGGGGTCCGTACGCCCATTGGCCGGTACGGCGGGGCACTGGCCGGTTTCCGACCCGACGATCTGGCTGCTCATGTCATCAAGGCGCTCATAGCCGATCACCCGGCGCTTGCTACCGCCCGGATTGACGATATCTACCTCGGTTGCGCCAATCAGGCGGGCGAAGACAATCGTAATGTCGCGCGCATGGCCGGTCTTCTTGCAGGCCTTCCCGTCGAGGTGCCTGGCGTTACGCTCAACCGGCTATGCGGGTCTGGTTTGGATGCCGTCGGTCAGGCTGCCCGAGCGATCAAGGCCGGCGAGGCCGATGTGATCATTGCCGGTGGCGTCGAATCCATGAGCCGCGCGCCGTTCGTCCTGCCCAAGGCGGAAACCGCCTTCGCCCGGCAGGCGGACATCTTCGACACCACCATTGGCTGGCGCTTCGTCAATCCCTCGATGGCATCCCAATTTGGCATCGATTCCATGCCCGAGACGGCCGAAAACGTCGCCGTGGATTTCTCGGTGTCGCGCGAGGACCAGGACAAGTTCGCCCTGCGCTCACAGCAAAGGGCCGCCGCCGCGCAGAAGAGTGGACGGCTGGCCCGTGAGATCGTCGCGCTGGAAAAGCCCCAGCGCAAGGGCGACCCCATTGTCATCGATACGGATGAACACCCGCGCGAAACGACGCTCGAGGCGCTATCCAAGCTGCGCGCGCCCTTCCGGGACGGGGGCAGTGTCACCGCCGGCAATGCCTCGGGGGTCAATGACGGCGCCGCCGCGCTCATTGTGGCATCCGAAGCCGCCATCGCCAGATATGGGCTGACGCCCTTGGCCCGTGTTACCGGCCTCGCCACCGCGGGCGTTCCCCCGCGCATCATGGGTATCGGGCCGGCTCCGGCCACCCGAAATCTTACCGAGCGGCTCGGCATTTCCGTGTCGAGCATCGACATTATCGAACTCAACGAGGCCTTTGCCGCACAGGGGCTCGCCGTCCTGCGCGAGCTGGGACTGCCAGACGAAGCTGAACACATCAATCCCAATGGTGGCGCCATCGCGCTTGGTCATCCGCTCGGGATGAGCGGAGCGCGCCTTGCGCTCACGGCCGCCATCGAGATGCAGGATCGTGATGCCAGGCGTGCGCTGTGCACTATGTGCATCGGTGTTGGTCAGGGTATCGCACTCATGCTGGAGGCCGCGTAAATGGCACAGGTTCTTATAGAACGCCCGTCGGACGCCATTGCTCTCGTCAGGCTTAACCGTCCAGAAGTGCGCAATGCGCTCAACCTCACCATTCGCCAGGAAATGGCCGCGATTTTCCGAGATCTCGCCGACGATACATCGCTCCGCTGCGTGGTGCTCACCGGCAACGAACAAGCCTTTGCCGCTGGGGCTGACATCGCGGACATGTCGCGGATTGATGCCATCGAGATGTATCATCGCCACACCGAACGCCTTTGGGCGGCGGTTGGGGAATGCCCGGTGCCGGTAATTGCAGCCGTCAACGGTTTTGCACTCGGCGGCGGGCTGGAACTGGCCATGCATGCCGATATCATCGTTGCTGGAAAGAGTGCGCAACTCGGCCAGCCAGAGGTCAAGGTCGGTATCATGCCGGGTGCTGGCGGCACGCAAAGGCTCACCCGCGCGGTGGGCAAGTTCCGAGCCATGCTCATGTGCCTGACCGGCGAGATTATCTCCGCCCAGGAGGCATTCGAGATGGGACTGATCAGCCGCATTGTCGAAGATGACGCGGTTCTCGATACCGCGCTGAAGTTGGCCGAAAAAATCGCCGCATTGCCGCCCATTGCGGTTGCCCAGATCAAAGAAGTGATCCTTGCCGGTGCCGACGCGCCGCTCTCGACCGCCCTCGCGCTCGAGCGGAAGGCCGTGCAGGTCTTGTTTGCCAGCAGGGACAAGGCCGAGGGCATGAATGCGTTTCTTGAGAAGCGCAAGCCGACCTATACGGGCGAATAGCGTGAGTAGTCTCGTTACGATTGAGACGGCCAAGGGCGTGGCCTATGTAACCCTCAACCGCCCCGACAAGCTTAATGCGATTACCATCGCGTTGCGCGACGAACTGCTAGACGTACTGGGCCGTGTAGGCGCAGACGCCGATATTGGCTGTGTGGTCTTGCGCGGCGCGGGGAGGGCTTTTTGCACGGGCCAGGACCTTGCGGAGCGCGCGCCAATCCTTGCCGGCACGGCCATCGACCTTGGGGCGGCGCTTGAAGAGGGCATCAACCGCATCATTCTCGAACTCGCCACGCTTCCACAACCTACCATCGCGTGCGTGCAGGGCCTTGCCGTCGGCGCGGGGGCCAGCCTGGCGATTGCGTGCGACATCGTTCTGGCGAGTCATGATGCCAGTTTCCATTTCAGCTTTTCGCGGCTAGGGCTGGTTCCGGATAGTGGTGCCAGTTGGCTGCTTCCCCGCAAGATCGGTCTGGCCCGCGCTACCTCAACATTTCTCGAAGCAGTACCCATCAACGCCCTGCAGGCGCTCGATTGGGGACTGGTTCATCAAACTGCCCAACAGACAGAAGATCTGAACGTCATTGCCTGCGAAACGGCACAAAAACTGGCCGGACGGTCGCGGGATGTGATGGCTGCGACGAAGTCGCTGCTTTCGGCGAGCTTGGAGAGCGATCTGGAGACCCAACTCAAGCGAGAGGCCGCTGCCCAGACACGCGCCGGTCAAGGCGCTGCTTACCGCGCGGCATTGCGTTCCTTTATCGACCGCAGCTTTTAAGGAGGAGGCTGACGGATGCGTGCGCAAATCGGCGCAATAGGGCGCTGGCCCCGCATCCGTCGCCTGCGACGTTGGCGATTAGGGTAGGGGTACTGTAGCCGCCGGAGCTTTGCGCGCCCCTTTTTGCCCCTTAATTAGCAGCTGCGTTTTCTTACTAACTGACCGGGAGCTGGCGGGACTGAGGGCGGCCCTGAGATGTAACTGAGCGATTGCGCCGGGAATGAGCTCAAAATGCCCGATCCGCCCCTGCGTCCTGATCGGCGCTTGAACTATCAAAGGACGCGGCGGCGTATCAGCGCGAGCAGGTGGCATTGTGGAAGTGCGTGTTGCCGCGAAACTGAAAATACATGTTGCTCGCGTCGGCTGGGTGAACGGCAAGCTCGTAGGGCATTGAGCCCGACCCTGCTTGATACATGGTTCCCTTGAACACCAGGGCTCCGCCATAGCCGGGGTACATGCCGTACTGCCCCTGCGCTTGAACCGGAACACTGCCCACTACGCTGCCGTAGTAGAACCCCTCCAGCTGAAACGTCCCGCCAGGCTGTGCCAGCAAGGTATATTCCCAGTAGTGCTTGTCGTAGGCATTGCCGCTGAACGGCTCCATGGAATGCTTGCAATACCACTGCCCCGAAACGTCTATCCCTTGGCCGGACGCTGGTCCAGATGTGAGCAAGACAACGAACAACATGCCCAAGGCGCTACGGGTCATGTCTTTCCTCCCACTTCAAAGAACGGGCGCACTCAACTCGTGCGTCGCGTGATCCCCTCAGGCTCGGCGACAATCCAGAAGAAGTGCTCAATCCCTTCCCAACACATCACAACGCGCGCATTGCTGGGATCGTAGAAGGCGTTCGCCTCTCCACAATCAGCGAAGATGATCTGGAAGTTTCGATTCCAGACAAGGTTTCGTTCCAGCCAAGCCGCGATCTCTTTGAACAGCCCAAGCCGTTCGAATTCATTCTGCAGTGTTTGGCCAAATTCAGAGGCGGACCGCTGATAGATAAGTTCGACTTCGGCGCCTTTGGCATCGGCCGGTAGTTGGCCAGGAAAATCTCCACCCTGGTTGCGCGCATAGGGAGCGATGATCGTTTCCCAGGCTCGGTATCGCTTGTTGTAATCTATTTCGCAGCGCCCTCGCTCTCGATCTGGCAAGCCCGTTTTGTCTGCAACAAATCCGAAGCGATCTGGAGCTGCCCCGTAGACCATGCACAACGTGTTTCTGAACCGCGTCTCGCTCGCCGAATGCTCATCGTACCAAGGCAGACGTTGGCCAGTTTCAGCAGCTTTCAGGGCATCATAGTACCAAAGCAGCGTGGAATATCCGACCATGTCGGTGATGAACTGGCGCTGTTGCGCCGGGAGCTCTGATGTTCCCGTCGCAGTAGAGGCCATGATGAGAGCGGAGAATTCGTCGGCGGTATCCTCTTCAGGTCCGGTGGAGGGTATTTGAAACTCACCAATCAACGCATGACCAAGTTCGTGCGCCAAGATACCCAAAGTGGCGCCCAGCATGATTGCTGAGACTTTTGTTTGCGATGGATCGTTCATCGAACCGGTGTTCCCGCCACTGCCAGGAGGCGGAGGTGGAGGAGGCGTTGACGAGCCTGACGGTGTGAACTCGCTCAGACTACTCACGGGCACCCAATCAGAAAGGCCAGGCTTCCAGATCAGGTCGGTTTGACTGATTTGCCCGGATGCCAGCCCATTCTTGATTTGATCCGCGCTAAACGGTCCGGATTGTTGTCCGGCCTTGAAGATAAAGTACTCCGCTCCGGCCGGCGGCGGTGGTGGTGGTGGGGAAACCGGGGGCGTTGTCGTCTCATTTGGCGGTCGCGGAGGCGATTGACCTGCGCCAGAAACAAATTGGAACCGCTGTCTGCCTCCATTGGCGCCCACAAGCGTCAAACTCAAGCCACTGCTTGACCATTGCGCCTGAAATTGGAGCTGGCCGAGGCCGACGATATCGATCGTTCCGCTTGCATTGTCCTGCCCGTCTGTCTGGCCGGACAATGTTCCGCGCGTCGCCCCGGAAAGCTCGCCGCTTAACGTCGTGCCGCTTTGTTGGAGCCGAAGCTGCGTCCCGGCAGCATCTCCTGTGCCGGAGTACTGACCGTTCATATGGTCGGCTCTTGCGAGCCCGCTGGCCATTGCAAGCAACAAAATCACTAGGAGACAGGATTTGATCAATTGCATCATACCCTCCCAAGCAGAAGAAAACATTCTGCGGGAGAAAGTAAGCTATGGCAAGTCAGTTGTCGCGTGGTACTGGGGCGATGATCTTCCACTGACATCTGAGGTTCGTACCACCAAAGGAAGCCCTGTTTTCCTTGCAACCGTCGCCTGGTCATGCGCTCGAACTGGTGACAAGGCCCCACCGGCGGACCACTTGGCCAGTTCTTTGCTGCGTTTTCCCGAGTCAGTCCGACACGCAGGGAGCTGCCAATCCATCTGCTCAGCAGCTCGACACGTTGTGTCCCTGATCCACGCTATGCCTCGTGGCACTCTGTGGCAGCCTGACCAAATCTCTTGAACACCTTTGTTAAAAGGTGATGGAGTGACATTTCTTTTCTTTCTGATTGATATCTTATTGCACCGCCAGGAAAATCGTCGCCAGTTTCTGGAAAATCAAAAATCCCGGCCTGAACGGCGGGAATGGGGCGCGCATCTGTCCGGCGGCTTTTTAGAAGCCCCTGCCCTGGGCGATAGCTTCTCGGGAGGGCGTCTATTTTGCGCTAGGTCACATCCGATATCTGAATGCGCAAACTCACTGAGTGCCTAGCGCGAGGATCAATGCACGATTAATCCAACGCAAGTATATTTGAGTTCGGTGAACTCCAAAATTCCGTGGTGTGATCCTTCACGCGAATTGCCGCTCTGCTTGACGCCGCCGAAGGGTGCCAATTCGGTCGAGATGACGCCGGTATTTACCCCGACCATGCCATATTCAAGTCGTTCCATCACTGAATACATACGGGAAACATTCTGAGTATAAAAATAGGCTGCAAGCCCAGTCTCAGTGTCATTGGCTGCAGCGATAACCTCATCTTCCTCAGTAAAGCGGAAGACGGAGGCCAGGGGGCCAAAGGTTTCCTCGTTAGCGACTAGCATTGTGGCGTTGACGCCGGTCAGCACGGTGGGCTCGAAAAAGGTCTGCCCCAAAGCATGACGCTTGCCACCGAGTTCAACCCTGGCGCCTTTGGCGAGCGCATCGGCAACGTGGGACTGAACCTTGGCCACCGCTTCCTCGGTGATCAGGGGTCCCTGTACAACCCCGTCAGCAAAGCCGTCCCCGACCTGTAGCGCCCGGACCCGTTCGATCAGCTTGGCAACGAAGGCATCGTGGACCTTGTCCTGCACATAGATGCGATTGGTACAGACACAGGTCTGGCCCATATTGCGGAACTTGGAGATAATGGCGCCGTCTACCGCCGCATCAAGATCGGCATCTTCGAAGACGATGAAGGGGGCGTTTCCGCCTCCGGAAAATAAGGGGGCTGTGCGTATGGCTTTAAGCGTAGAAGCTGCAAACGAATATATTAACCGAATGACAATCGATAACGAGGATTGGAACGACTATGACGACGCAATATTTACGAAAAGCGTTTTGCGCATTATAATAAAATAAAAATGGACGGAGGTTAC
>JBGTUK010000004.1:0-42156 GCA_041939225.1 Devosia sp. | reverse complement strand
CTCTGTGAACCGCATCATCAATGCTCTTCTTGTCCGCGCCGGCGATACGCATGGGCGAGGCAATATTTTCGTAGACGCTCATCGTGGGGTAGTTGATGAACTGCTGAAACACCATGGCGACGTTTCGCTTCTGCGGTGAAACGCCGGTGACATCGACGCCGTCGAAATGAATGCTTCCCCGCGTTGGCCGATCAAGGCCCGCCATGATGCGCATCAGGCTGGTCTTACCCGACAGCGTCGGCCCGAGCAGTACGTTGAGTGTTCCGCGTTCGAACGACAGCGAAATGTCATCGAGATGCTTCTCGACACCTACTCGCTTGCTGACGTTTCGCAGCTCCAGCATATCCTACCCCTAATCGGCAGCCGAAACGGCATGCAGCTTCAGATTGGCAGTCGTGGCTTCGCTATCGCGCGGTAGCATAGCACCATCCAGCGCGCTTGGTTCATGGGGACGCCAATAAATTTGCAGGTGTCTCCGCAACCGGCGAGCGCGAGCTCGATGGCCAACGCTAGCGCATTCGGCCCGAGGCCGCAGCCTTTCGCCGGCGGGCGCGCAACCAGCACCCGCCCCAGCCAAGTTGAAAACCCGGATAGTCAATCTGTGCATCCTCCCGTCCCACCGCCGGATACCCGATCTTTAGGGACCATTAAACGCTAGAGCGAAAGCCAAATGCGTGTCAATCGAAAACAAACGCGCCATTGTTGATAGTTATTCGAACCGGAAAAGCCGGCCTTCATGCAGTGCTTGAGACCGTAGCAGGCGGGCTGGTTTTGGCGACGTCGAGCGCAAACGGACAAAACGAGCGCGACTTCTGTCGGACAATGGAGCGAAACACGCTCTTCCGCATTACCGATATGCGTTTGGAGAGTGCTGATGCAGAAGGCCGCAACTAACCCCTGGGTCGATCCCCTGTTCGAACATCGGGTACGTGAGACCGCGTACTTTCCTTGGGAACACGCTGGCAGACCCGATAGCCAGGAACAACGGTACAGGGTCGATCCCCTAGACCTTTCCCTGCCCGAAATGCACACTGACGGCATGCTTGAAAAGCAAGCTGACGCGTTGGCGAAAGGCAGGTCCTGATGTCGCATTGGGGCGTCCAGCGGATAGGCGCGCAATGGCAAGCCCGATTGTGGGCGCCTTCCGCAAGCGCGGTGGCCATTTCCATAGGGGGAAAGCAGCCTATCCGCCTGCATCAGGGAGACGATGGTTTCTGGGAAGCAATTTTTGTAGCGGAAGAGGGTGAGGACTACAGCTTCATCGTTGATGACATACGCTATCCGGACCCGGCCAGCCGCCTGCAGGTTTCGGACGT
The DNA here is from genome assembly GCA_041939225.1 of Devosia sp. Taxonomy (GTDB): domain Bacteria; phylum Pseudomonadota; class Alphaproteobacteria; order Rhizobiales; family Devosiaceae; genus Devosia. The sequence continues at coordinate 40,840 of JBGTUK010000004.1, read as the reverse complement.
CCATGGGTCTTCCCGCCTGGTTTCCGATGTGGATTACGAATGGGCGCCGTCCTGGAAAGGGCGTCCTTTCAATGAATACGTCCTGTATGAACTGCACACAGGCACCTTTACCCCGGCAGGAACGTTCCGCGCCGCGGCTGAGAAAATGGAGGAATTGGCAAAGCTCGGTTTCACTGCAATCGAAATCATGCCAATCAACCAGTTTTCCGGGTCACGAGGCTGGGGGTATGACGGAGTACTGCCATATGCCCCACATCCATCCTATGGCTCGCCCAACGATCTCAGGCATCTTGTCAACACAGCGCAACGCCATGGGATATGCGTCATTCTTGACGTGGTCATGAACCATTTTGGTCCGGACGGGGCCTATCTCCATACGATCGCACCTGAGTTTTTCAACCCGGATCGGCACACCCCGTGGGGTGCTGCCATCGACTTTTCGCAAAGAGCGGTTCGCCAGTTCTGGATCGACTGCGCCCTGATGTGGCTCAAGGAGTACCGGCTCGATGGGCTGCGGCTTGATGCCGTGCACCAGATCCAGGGTGAAGGTGCATCTGAGTTTCTGATGGAGCTGGGCCAAGCTGTCCAAGAACAAGATTTGGACAGGCCGCTTCACCTCATCGTCGAGGATGAGCGCAACGAACCCACTCTGCGCGAATCCGGGCTTTATGCCGCCAGTTGGAACGATGATTTCCACCATGCGGTTCATACAAGCCTCACCGGCGAAAGCCAGGATTACTATGTCTCCTTCGCACACGACCCGATTGCAGATCTGGCCCGTGCGTTGGAGCGTGGACATATCGAGGAAGGTCAGCCGCGAGCAGGACTCGAAACACCACGCGGCTCGGACTGCGCCCACTTGCCGGTCACCAGCTTCATCAATGCCATCCAGACCCATGATCAGGTTGGCAATCGTGCCCAGGGCGAACGGCTTCTGTCGCTGGCAGATGAAGACGCGGTAAAGACGGCGTATGCCCTGCTGCTCACCGCCCCCTACACGCCCATGATATTCATGGGTGAGGAACGCGGTGCCGTGTCTCCATTCCAATTCTTTGCTGACTATGAAGGCGACCTAGCAGACCAGGTGCGCAGTGGCCGGGCCGAGGAATTTGCTGGCATCGCCGCCCTGGGCGAGTCGGTGCCCGACCCAATCGATCCGGACACCTTCCGACGCTCCCGGTTGGACTGGTCCCCCTCACCGGCAGCAGATGACTGGCTGCGGCTCACTCAGCAGCTCCTCGCATTCCGGAAAGCCAGCATTTTTCCGCTGACAGCGACCTCGCGCGAGCACAGTGCGGCTCATGTCGTCGGCGAAAGGGCCTTGACTGCACACTGGCAATTCAGGGCGGGCGAGTTGATCATCGATCTCAATTTTGGCGGCGTGGGCCGGCATAAATCACGGGCGCGCGCGCCTGACTTCGCCCTCTTCGATCTTCAACGTGACCCCTATGCCCTGGCCGTCTGGAGCAAACTGACATGATGCACTCGGCCCCGATCGCCACATATCGGATCCAACTGCGGGAGGGCGTCGATTTCGACAATCTTGCCCGGCACCTCGACTACATCGCCGGCCTGGGCACGTCCCATCTTTACCTCTCGCCTATCTTTACAGCCTCGAGCGGCTCCACCCATGGCTATGACGTCATCAATCCCAATCAGATCGATCCGGCATTGGGCGGGCGGGCGGCTTTTGAACGGCTTGTGGCGGTCGCAAGACGGGTCGGGCTGGGGATAATACTCGACATTGTCCCAAACCACACCGCTTTCACCCTAGAGAACCCCTGGCTGCAGGAGGTGCTAAGGGAGGGAAGGAACAGCGCCTATGCCAGCCATTTCGATATTGATTGGAATGCGGGGCCCCTTGTTCTGCCAATTCTGCCCGAACCTTTTGAGAGCATGCTGGCTGCAGGTCGCTTCAGCGTAAACGGCGGCCACTTCACTTTTGACGGAACGCAGGTCCCTCTTGCGGACACGGCATGCGAAGACGTGACGGACATCGACGCCTTGCGGAAATTGCACGAGCAGCAGCATTGGCGCCTGAAGCATTGGGAAGCCGAGCGAGACTCAATCACCCACCGGCGTTTTTTCAACGTCACTGGCTTGATCGGCATGCGTGTCGAGGATCCCGAAGTCTTCGATGATACTCATGCGCTGACCCTGGATCTGGTCCGGGCCGGGTTGGTCGATGGCTTGCGCGTGGACCATATCGATGGACTGGCTGACCCGGCCGCCTATCTCGAACGACTATCGCAAGCGCTTCCCGGCACGCCCATCTGGGTCGAGAAAATCCTTGTTGGCGACGAAAGCCTGCCCGAAAACTGGCAAACAGTGGGCACGACGGGTTATGAATCTGTCCGCCTGCTGGCGCGCGCGCTCACCCATCGCAATGGCATGGAACAGGTCGATCAGGTTTGGCGCGATCTGGTCCAAGAGCCGAACACTTTCTCACAGGCATTGACCCAGGCGAAAAAAGACATACTCGAGTTCGAACTCGCGGCCGAATTGCACCAATTGGTCGCTCTGGCTGCCGATGCGCTCCAGGCCTCACCGCTCGCAGAACCGGGTCCGGAGACCCTGCGCGAGGCTGTCATGGCTCTGCTCGGGGCCGTGCCGCGTTACAGGACCTATATCGACAGCGACGGCATCAGCGAGCCTGACCGCACGATTGTCAGCCGGATGAGCGAAGCGGCTGCAAATGGCCTGCGTTCGAAAGTTGGCGTCGAGGCCGTGGCCTCGCTCATGCTGTCGCCAGACACAACGCAAGCGCGGACCTTCGCCCTGCGTTTCCAGCAAGTGTCCGGCGCTCTCCTCGCCAAGGCGCAGGAAGATACGGCCGGGTTCCGTTGGTCGCGCTATCTGGCAGCCAACGAAGTTGGTGCAGAACCTTCCGAGCCGACCGTGGATCAAGGGGAGGCCGACAGTTTTCTGTCGGGTCGAGCCTCCTGGGACATGAACTTGACTTCGACGCATGACACCAAGCGGTCCGAAGACTCCCGCATGCGCATGGTGGCGATCAGCCATCAGCCTGGAGCGTTCAGGGCCCTCTATCTCCGGACCTGCGAGTTGCCCGAGGCTGCGGATGTCGCTCCGGCCTGGCGCTGGTACATCGTCCAGACCTGTCTGGGTGTTTGGGATTTGGGCGACGCACATCTCGATGAACGTCTGGGCGATCACATCCGCAAGGCCATGCGCGAAGCCAAGCAAACCAGTTTCTGGACTAGGCCCAACGATGACGAAGAAAACAAGGCCATCGCTTTCGCTCATGCCGTATTGGCGCTGTGGCGCGAGGCTGGGCCCGCTGAACTCGAGCAACTGGTGTCGATCGCGGATACCCTCATCCTTGCCCAACTGGCACTCAAGGCCCTCCTGCCGGGCTTTCCCGACATCTACCGTGGCAGCGAAACAGTTTTCCTTGCCCTCACTGATCCAGACAACCGTCGCCCTGTGGATTGGGATGGCCTTGCCGACGGCACCTTCGACAATCCGATTGCCACAGCCAAGATGAACCTGACCCGTGAACTGCTTACGTTGCGCAAAACGGAACGCGAATTCCTGGAGCGGGCAGCGAGCAATGTCGTGCTCAATCCCGAAAGCGTCTTGCTGCGCCGGAGCGACGGGCAACGCACTTTGGTTGCGGGCTTCGCAACCGGCCTCCCAGCCAGTGTCGAACCGATCTGGCACATGCGTAACAACGGACAGATAATCTTTGTCGGGTGGGACGCTGAATTGCCCAGCACATAGCCGACCTGCTGGAACTGGCCCGGCATCATCCACGTTCACAAGCAACTCTGTAGCGGACCAAACCCGCCCCACCCTAGGATCCATTCCGATGCGTAAAGCGCCAAACACCAAGCCGACCTTTGATCATCACGCCGGCCGGCCTGATATCCTTGGCGCTGAATTCATGGGCGAGGGCACCAATTTCGCCCTGTTCTCAGAGCACGCTGAGCGGGTCGAGCTTTGCTTGTTCGACCAATCGGGAACCAAGGAAATACACCGGCTGGACCTGCCGGCCATGGAAGGCGGCATCTGGTTCGGATATCTCCCTGGCGTCAGGCCGGGCCAGGTCTATGGATACCGTGTCCATGGTCCCTATGCCCCCGAAGAGGGCCATCGGTTCAATCCCAATAAGCTTCTGCTCGATCCTTATGCCCGCGAACTCAAGGGCGAGATCGTCTGGGATGACGCACTGCACGGCTATACCATCGGCGAAGACGACCTCAGCTTTGACGAGCGCGACAGTGCTCCGTTCATGCCCAAGGGCGTTGTTGCCGATCCGGCATTTGACTGGGACACCGACCGGGCCCTGCGCACCCGCTGGCAGGACACGGTGATCTACGAAGGGCATGTGCGTGGCCTCACCATGCTGCATCCCGACATCCCGGAAAATCTGCGCGGCACCTTCCAGGGTCTGGCGAGCGATCCCATCATCGACCACCTGCACAAAATCGGCGCGACGACCATCGAGCTGCTGCCGGTGCATGCCTTTGCCAATGACCGCTATCTGGTTGAAAAGGGGCTCTCAAACTATTGGGGGTATTCCACCCTTTCCTTCTTCGCCCCGCATGCGCGCTATCTGCAAACCGGTCAGATCCGCGAAGTGAAGCAAGCCATCCGCAAATTTCATGCCGCCGGCATCGAGGTTATCCTCGACGTGGTGTTCAACCATACCTGTGAAGGCAACGAACTGGGCTCGACCCTCTCCTTCCGTGGCATCGACAACGCCAGCTACTATCTACTATCGCCCGAAAACCCTCGGCACAGTTTTGACACGACCGGTACCGGCAATACGCTCAATGTCGCCCATCCCATGGTTCTGCGCATGGTGCTCGACAGCCTGCGCTATTGGGTCCAGGCCATGCATGTCGATGGCTTCCGCTTCGACCTCGCCTCGACCTTGGGACGCGAGTCGGAAGGCTTCGAGCGGGACGGATCTTTCTTCAATGCATTGCGACAGGATCCGGTGCTGGCCGGCGTCAAGCTGATTGCCGAGCCCTGGGACATTGGCGATGGTGGCTATCAGGTCGGCGGCTATCGCTGGCCGTTCCGGGAATGGAACGACAAGTTTCGTGACGATACGCGAGCATTCTGGCGCAAGGATCCGGGCCGCATCGCAGCAATGTCCGAGCGCCTTTCCGGCTCTCCCGTGCAATTCAATCACAGCCACCGCCCAGCCACATCGAGCGTGAATTTCATCGCCGCCCACGATGGCTACACGCTTTGGGACACCCTGAGTTTCAACGAGAAGCACAACGAGGCCAACGGCGAAGACAATAATGACGGTCACGACCACAACCTGTCGGACAATATGGGCGCAGAGGGCGAGACCGAGGACGAAGCCATCCTGCAAGCCAGGCTGCGCCGGGCCAAAGCCATGCTGGCTACTGTACTGCTCAGTCAGGGTGTGCCGATGATCCTGGCAGGAGATGAATTCGGCAACAGTCAGGGTGGGAACAACAACGCCTATTGCCAGGACAATGAGATCAGCTGGCTCGACTGGAGCAAGATGCGGCCTGAACTGGTCGAGATTGTTTCGGCGCTGAGTACACTGCGCAGGGACACCGGCCTTTCGCGCGCCCGGTTCGGCGTTGCGCAGAATGAGGGCTCAGACGACAATCCGGTTCTCGAATGGCTTCACCCAGAGGGCAGAGCCATGGAAGACGCCGACTGGGAGGATGCAGAATTGCGATGCTTCGGCCTAAAGATCGTCTCCGCTCTCGACCCGGAACTGCTCATCGTGCTCAACGCTGGCGATGACTGTCAATTCCAGTTGCCGGAGGGGTCATGGACGCTGCGCCTTGATACCACGGCACACACTTCCGAGGAGTCCACGGGCGCATCTGGATCAGTCAATGTACCATGGCAAGCGGTCCAGGTTTACGAGCGTTGAGTCGTCCGGTTCAGCTCACCTTCGATTGCTTTCCCACTCGCGCATCCAGGGGAGGAGTTCTCCGGCCGGCAAAGGTCGGGCAAAGGCGTAGCCCTGGAGGTAGTCGCAGCCAAGGCGACGCAGGAGATTGGCGTGGGCCTGGGTTTCGACGCCTTCGGCCACCACCTTGAGGCCGAGTGTCTTGCCCATACCAATGATCGAGCTGACAACGGCCCGCTTTTCCTGGCTCTCAATGATTGGCTGCACCAACTGGCGATCGATCTTGAAGCGCCGCGGACTGAGGCGGAAAAGGCTGAGGAACGAGGTGTGGCCGGTGCCAAAGTCGTCGATATCAATACCGATACCCATCTTGCGAATTCCCTCGATATTGGCGCTAAAGTCGTCTTTCTCGTCGTCAAGAAAGATGGATTCGAGGAGTTCGAAACTGAGCGTCCCCGGCTCGAAATCGAGCTTTCTGAGAGCGCAGAGCAAATGCTCGTCGGCAAGGCGGTTGAACGAGACATTGACCGACACAGAAGGGATGGGAACTCCCTGTTCGCGCCAAGACCTCATGTCGGCGATCGCCTGCTCAAGGATCATGCCGTCGATGATGCTGAGGACCTGACGGTCCTCGGCGGCCTTCATGAAGCGCGCCGGCGGCAGCATGCCCTGCTCGGGATGATGCCAGCGAGCCAGCGCTTCAAGGCTCACCACCTCATGGGTCCTGGCATCGATAATTGGCTGGTAGAACGGTACGAACCGGCGGTGTTCAATAGCGTCCATCACCTCTTCGGCCGTGCGGCGTGCAACCTCGAGCTCGGTGCGCAGCTCTGTGGTGAAGACCTCGTATCTTCCTCCCCCTGCCGCTTTGGCGCGGTAGAGAGCGGCATCGGAGTTGCCGAGCAGCCTGTTCAGGTTCAACTCGCCCCGGTTCTGGCAGGCAATGCCGATGCTGGCACCCAGCCTGAGCGGCTGTCCCTGGAAGTTGAATGGCCGGGACAGGGCATCAAGGATGTTCTGGGCGAGCTGTTGCAGATCCTCAAGGGTGCGCATTCCGGGACTGACGATAACGAACTCGTCGCCGCCGCTGCGCGCAACGAACTGGGCCGAGCTGATCTGGCTCGAGACTATGCGAGCAGCGTGCCGGAGCACAGCATCGCCGGCCAGGTGGCCTGCGCTGTCATTGATTTCCTTGAAGTTGTCGAGATCGAGGTGAAGGATGGAGGTTTGAAACTGCCGGTCCCGTTCGAGATCCCCGAGGATCTTTTCCAGGAAGCGGCGGTTGGGAAGCTCGGTCAGCGGGTCGGTTAGGGCCTGCTTTTCGATCTGGTCCTTGGCGATCTGCAGCTCAGCATTGCGCGCTTCGGCCAGACGGTTGGCGGCCAGCAGTTCCTCATGCATGCGGACGTCATCGGTAATGTCCCAGCTGGTCCCGATGATCTTGGGACGCCCTTCCTCGTCCTCGCTATAGGTGACATGGGAGGTCAGCGTCCGGACCTCCCCATCGGAGCGGAGGATTCGGAAGCTCGAGGAGTGCTCTCCCTTTCGCCTCAGAAGCTCATCATTTGCCGCCAGCACCCCGGCAAGGTCCTCGGGATGGACTGCGCGCTCGAAATCGTCGCTGGAAAGCGCGCGCGCAGGGCTATAACCGTAAATTTCGCGCAGCCGCTGATCGTATTCCAGCCCGCCCGTGGTGACGTCATATTCGAAGACGCCAATGTGCGAAACAGTGAGCGCCAACTCGAGCCGCTTGGCCAGGCTCTGGCTAAGGGCTTCGGAACGCTTGAGTTCGGTTACATCCGTATCAGTTCCGATGAACCGGATTGGCCGGCCGTTGGTATCGAACTCCACCGGCGCACCCCGGCTCTGGATCCAGATATAATGGCCGTTGCGATGCCGCTCGCGATACTCAAAGACATTACGCGGCAATTGGTCGGCTCTAAGGATGTGCAGCTTAACCCGCTCAAGATCAAGCGGATGGACGCGCTTGAGCCAGGCCTCGCGCGAGCCGTCGACCTCTTCATCGGGCTCATAGCCGCGCAGCCGCTTCCAGGTGGGCGAGTAATAGACCCGCCCGGCCCGAAGATCAGATTCCCATACCCCCTGGCCGGCGCTTTCAAGCGCAAAACTCCACCGCTTTTCGGCGTCAGCGAGCTCAAGCGCGGCCGTCCTCTGTTCGTCGATATCGGCGGTCTGCAGCCAGAGATATTTCGGCGCTCCCGCGCGATCATTAAGGAGGGAAAGCGAGATGGCAGCCCAGAAGCACCGGCCATTGGCGTCGACCAGGCGATGCTCGGCACGGTAGGCGGGGCGCCGACCCTCGAGCAGGCCTTCGGCCAGCCAGCGGGCCTCGTCAAGGTCGGGTGGATAAACCACATTCTCGAGGTTGAGGCCCAGGCAACCATGATGGCCATAGCCGAGCAGCGCGTCGCCGGGCTGGTTAGCAAAAAGCACCGTTCCTTGCAGGTCGAGGATGTAGCTGGGCAGGGGCGCCTGGTCGAGCAGGCGGGCAAGGGTGGCCACATCCTGATCAAAGCCGAGCGGGGTACCACCAATGGACATGGCCGAGCTCATGATACGCCCTTCCTCTCCCGATGTCCGTGCTCGCCCTGGTGGCGGTCGCGGGATGATTTTTCGCGGGCGACCGCCAGCTTGATGATGCTGCGCTCGAGGCGGACACCGGTCTTGGGGTCGCGGATGAACTCATGCCGGACATGGGGATGGGGCACGGCCGAGCGCTCTACGCCTAGCGGCGGCCCGAGTTCCATACGGCGTCGATTGGGACCAAAATAGTCCTTGGTCTCGTAATAGACCTGCTGCCAGCTCAGCTGGTTACAGAGCCGGGATTTGATCATAGTGAGCTTGTCCGGCAGCGTGACAACATCGTCAAAGCCCATGCGGATGAAGCCCAGATAGGACTCGAACTCCATGTCGTTGGCAAAAAGGATGACCGGCGCGAACCGCACATCGATCTCTTCGCGCGTCCGCACGGCCCGCAGAATCGCCCCGAGCGGGCCGGTGCCCACGCCTTCATGGGCGAGAAAGAAGTTGATGCGATTAGGCTTGTCGGCCGCTTCGAACTCCCGCCGGGACGAGATCTCCTCGATCCTTGAAAAGCCGGCCATCTGGGCGATGCGATAGAGCTGGCGGGCTTCTGCCGGATTGCGGGTAATCAGTTGAGCGGTACAATACTCTAGCATGGCACTCCTCCGACCACGCGATTGCGACCTTCATGCTTGGCCCGATATAGACTGGCATCTGCCCGAGCCAGCAGATCCTCGAAGCAGGTATCGGACTTTGTCATGGCTGCCACGCCGATCGAGATGGACATGCCGAAGTGCTGCTCGCCGTGGCGCACCTCGAGCTGTCCGATCTGCCGGCGGAGCCTGTCGCATTCAGCCAGGGCGCAGCTTTCCGTCATCCCAGGCATGAGCAGCAGGAACTCCTCGCCTCCGATCCGCGCGAACATCGCAGAGTCCGATTTGCGCAAGGTCGGGATAAAGCCATTGCAGGTCGCGGCCAGGCGCTTTAGGGCAAGGTCGCCGCCAGCATGGCCGTACAGGTCGTTGATGGCCTTGAAATGATCGACGTCCAGAGCAGCCAGCGCAAATGGCGAACCGTTTTCGAGGAAGGCGCCAGCGTGCAGCGAACCTTCGTAAAAGGCATGGCGGCGGTTATAGGCGCCGGTCAGTTCATCAACGATGGTCAGTTGCCGCAGAGACGCCTCCGCGCGCTTCTGATCCGTGATGTCATGGAGCACGACCTGGGCGAGCGGCGTGCCGGGCCACGGCAGCCGGATAATGGTCAGCCGACAAAGCCGCTCGGTCTCCCCCATGCGAAGCAAAGCCTCGGCAGAGGTTTTCTGGCCATGCCGCGCGAGCGCTTGGTTGAGCGCCTCAGAAACCGTGGCGCTATCCTGCGCATCGACGAAATCGAGCAGGTGCTGGCCGATGAGGCCCCCGGGCGCACTCGAAAGGAGTTGGTTGGCGACGACATTGCTGAACAGCACCCCCTGAACAGAATGAAACAGCAGGGCAAATGGCAGGACATCGAGCGCCACTCCCATCAGCTCCCGCGCGCCGGACAGGGCTGCCTGGGTCAGGTGTGCTTCGGCCGCCCCACCCTCATCGAGCGTGAAATCGTCCCAACCGGACGCATCGAGGTCCACCGACGCACTCGCCCCAGACTTATCCAACCGTTTGATTGGCAACCTTTTCAAAGCGTTGTCCTCCCTTGGGAGAACAAGTTCCACGTCCGAACTTATAGACTAATTAATGGCAAGACGCTTTCGAGAGCCGACCGATCACGGCCTCAACCATGGTTACCAGAAATTCAACAGCGCGAATGTGATGCCCGCTTTGTGATGTTTGACCAGCCACCATCAGCGGAGCACATCGCAGCCCGGAACAAACAGGCTTGCCAGGGCAAAATACAGCATCGCCAAAACGGACAGCCCTGCCAACAACCGCATCGTCCCGCGGATGAACGGCCATTGATCTTCTGGCGCCGTTGCACCCGTGATGCGCTGGAACAAAGCCGCGGGACGCGCCATCGCCACTAATATGCAGCCCATCAAAGCAAGACAGATGATGCCGACCAGTATTCGGATGGCTGTGGGGGACAGCGCCCCGAATGCACAGAGCGAAGACTGTGCTCCATAGATCAATGTCAGGTTCAACGCCCATGCGATTGGCCCGACGAGCAGAAACACAAACGTGCCGATCATCTGCCTTGAGGAATATCTGTCGTCCATGGCGCTCATCCCAGCTGACGGGGAAAACCGTGGATCAGGAGGAGGCCGAACAACCCCTGCCCCACGGCATAATAATAGAGCAAGGCCGCGTTATCGAAGGTCACGCGCCGTTGCGCGGTCAATTGCCGGGTCAACAACCGCGCCGCTGCGAACAGACACATGATGGCAACGACGAAAGCGATCTGACTTTGAAGAACCGAGGCCATATAGACCATGGCGCCGTACGATGAATCAGTGGGTCGCAGGCCGGTCTGCCAGTGCCCCCAGATTTCGAGCACTACGGCACCAATCATCAGCGCAGCGGCGACGATGAGCAGGAACATGCGCCCCCAGTGCCGCCCTCCGGTTTCGGGCAGGATACGCCCGCACCAGAGCATGCAACCCGCGCCCAGCATCAGCATGGCGGCGGACAGCCCGGGATAGAGCAGGCCCGGCGGCGCGGGGGCCCCGGCCGGCGCCCAGACATCAGGCGATACCGTCCAGAGATAAAGGTATGAGAAAAAGTAGCTCACATAGAGTGACGCCGCGACCAGCATCAGGACCACCATGGCCCACCAACTATGTGAGAGCGGACCGGTGACATAGGTGGGCAGGCGCAGCCCCTTGGCCACCTCGACCTCACCCTGGCTGGGGCGATCGAGCTCCCAGGTCCAGACCAGACATGCGCCAATCGCCAAAACGCCGCTGGCGATGGCGAACGGCACCTGCTTGATTGTCAGCAAGAGGAAGAAGCCCGCCGTACCGGCAGCAGCGACGAGGTGCGTCCAGCTTGGTCCGGGCATTTGCAGTACATATTGCGGCTTGGCCTCGCCGGCGGAGGTCACCAGCGTCTCGCGGCGACCGGTCGGGGCATTGGGCAAATAGTGATGGCCGGCATCGACCTCACGCGACAGGTCAGGACGATCCCATAGGGGTTCGAGACTGGTGACATGAGGAATAGAGCGGGTTGAATAAACGTCATTGGGAAGGAACTCGAGTGTCCCTGCCCCCCAGGGGTTCTCCGGACCGCCCTCGCCGAAGCGGAAATTGCGGACCAGGTCGATAATGAAGACACCGACGCCCGCCGCCATGATGAAGGCGCCGGCGGTGGAAATCGAATTGAGAACGTCCCAACCCAGGTTGGAGGGATAGGTCCAGACCCGGCGTGGCATACCGGCAAGGCCGGTGATGTGCATTGGGAAAAAGGCGGTGTTGAAGCCGATGAACATGAGCCAGAACGCCCATTTCCCCAGCCGTTCGGAAAGCATCCTGCTGCTCACCAGGGGCGCCCAGTAATAAAAGGTGGCAAAGAGCGGAAACACCATGCCACCCACCAGCACATAGTGAAAATGGGCAACGATGAAGTAGCTGTCATGGGCCTGGAAATCGAAGGGGACCACCGCCACCATCACGCCTGTCAGCCCACCGAGCACGAATATGAACAGGAAGCCCAGGATGAACAGCGACGGCACGGTGATCCGGAATCGTTTGCGCCCGGCGGCCATGGTCGCGATCCAGGAGAACACCTGAATGCCCGAGGGAATGGCCACCGCCATGCTGGCCGCCGAAAAAAAGGCCAGGCTCAGCCCCGGGATTCCGGTGGTGAACATATGATGCACCCAGAGCCCGAAGCTGAAAAAGCCGGTGGCGATCAGCGCGACCACGATCAGCCGGTAGCCCACCAGCGGCGTCTGCGCCATGGTCGGGATCATCATGGAGACCAGGCCCGCAGCGGGCAAAAAGATGATGTAGACCTCCGGATGCCCGAAGAACCAGAACAGGTGCTGCCAGAGCAGTGCATCGCCACCCAGCGCGGCCGTGAAAAAGGGCCAGCCGAATGCGCGCTCGATCTCGAGCAGCATGGTGGCCAGAATGACCGCCGGGAAGGCAAAGACGATCATCGCGGCGAAAATCAGCATGGCCCAGGCAAAAATGGGCATTTTGGCCAGGGTCATGCCCGGTGGCCGGGTTCGCAACGCACCCACGATGATCTCGATCGCCCCGGCAATCGCCGATATCTCGATGAAACCGATACCCAACAGCCAGAAATCGGCATTGTTGCCCGGCTGATACTCGGTCAGCGTCAGGGGCGGGTACATGAACCAGCCGCCCTTGGGCGCCAGGTCGTAGAGCACGGTGGAAAAAAACACCAACCCGCCAATGATGTAAGCCCAGATGGCGAAGGCACTCAGCCGTGGAAACGGCAGGTCGCGCGCCGCCAGCATTTGGGGCAATAGCATAACGCCGAGCGCTTCGACCGCCGGCACGGCGAACAGAAACATCATCGTCGTGCCGTGGGTGGTAAAGATCTGGTTGTACAGATCCTGGCTGAGGAAACTGTTGTCACCGACAGCCAGTTGGGTGCGCATCAACAATGCAAGAATGCCGGCGAGCACGAAGAACAGAAATGCCGCGCCGATATAGAGCGTGCCGATCACCGTGTTGTTCACCGCTGTGAGCAGACCAAATCCCTTTGGCGTCGCCCATATGCGTTTGAGTTCCTCCACCTCGCCTTCCGGGCGCGGATCGGGATTGGGGAGTTCGAAGGGCTTATCCGTCATGCCGTCACCTCAGGAAGAACAGAACGACCAGGCCAGCGGCGTAGCAGAGGAGCACCGCCAGGGAATCCAGCCCCATGCGCAGTACGGTCTTGTCGCGTCTCTCGGCCATGCCGACCACGAACAGGACTGTCACCGCGATACCAAGGAGCGCGCCGAAGGCATCGAATGTCCCGGCCTGAGCCAGCACGGGCTCGCCGGGTGCGACAGCGTCGATGACGAAGATCAGACCGATATTGATGAGATTGGTGCCGAAGATGTCCGATACTGCAAGGGTGTATAGCCCCGCCTTGGCCGCGGTAATTGCCGTGCTGAATTCAGGGAGTGAGGTGGCAAAGGCCAAAAAGACAAAGCCTACCGCGCTGTCCCCCAGCCCGGTCTGTTCCGCCAAAGCATCGCCTGTGCGCGCCAGCAGATAACCTGACACCAGGATGATCAGCCCAAGCCCAACGGTCCAGGAAATGATCTGCCTCAAAGACAAATCGGCATGTTCCTGGGCGGCCTTTTCCTTTGCCTGCTCGTGCTGGTCTTCGAGACCAATTGCGACATCGCCATGACTGGCCGCCAGCCAAGGCCTGCCCCCACCGGCCCTGGACAGGATGTAGATGCTGAACGCGTAGGCGAATATCGACGCCCAGGCCCAGAGACCAATGCCCAGGAACGCAATGTCGCCGACGGTAATGCCGGCTGTTGCGATTGTGATGAGCAGGATGTTGAGTCCGCCCTGCAGCATCACGGTTGGGTCCGGCAATTCCGATGTCAAAGCTCGGCGGCCGATAACGATGTCCACGATGGCCAGGATGACAACCTGCGCGGCGATCGAACCGAAAAGGTTATTGACGGCAAGAAGCGCGGCCCCCGTGGCCGCACCGGTCACGGTGGCGCCGATTTCTGGAAGCGAGGTTACGCCACCCAGCAGCAACATGCCGATGGCGGCTTGCCCGATGCCGGTCTTGTTGCTGATGGCATTGGCATAGCCGGTGATGCGCGCACCTGCGAACCAGACCACGACCGCCGCCGCTACGAACACCGCGATATTGATCCAGATGGGCGTTTGGGTGAAGTCGAACATGGCTAGCGCAGCCCCTCCAGATAGCTGGCCAGATCATCCAGTTGCTCTTCCGAAAAGATGCCGTAGGGCGGCATTCTGTTTTCCGGCTTGATATGCTGATTGTTGACGATGAACGCGGCGAAGGCCTCGGCGGAATTGGGCAGGGTCGCCGCCGCGAGTGAGTGGCGGCCGCCCACATGGGTCAGGTCAGGCCCGACCATGCCGTCGGCCGGGGTTCCGCGTACCGTATGGCAGCCGCCGCAACCGCTGGTCAGAAACAGCTCCTGGCCCCGGCGCGGGCCTTCGCCTTGTGGTGGCTGTGCGCCGGCGGCTTCGCGCTCCAGCCAGGCCTCGAATGCCGCCGGTGTCTGGGCGACCACATGGAAGGCCATGAAGGCATGCGCCCCGCCGCAATATTCTGCGCATTGGCCGCGCGTTATCCCGGCCTTGGTCGCGGTGACGGTCATCTGGTTGGTCCGGCCCGGGATCATGTCGAGTTTGCCAGCGATACTGGGCGCCCAAAAGCTGTGGATGACATCGGCCGTGGTCAGTTCCAGGGTAACCGGTTGGCCGACCGGCAGATGAATCTCGTTGGCCGCCTCGATTTCTTGCCCATCGGCCGTGCGATAGGTAACCCGCCACCACCACTGCTCGCCGCTAACCGCAATGCGCAAGCCCGTGTTGCCGGCTTCTGCTTGCGTGCCGGCCTGGAGCAGAACGAAGCCATAGATCAGCAGGGCCGTGAGCACGACCACCGGAAATCCAATGCCCAGCCAATTGATCAGGCTCTCTCCGGCGAGACGCTGCCGCACCCGCTCCGGGCCAGTTATGGCAGTAGCTGCAAGAATCAGCACCAGCACAAAGATCGCCGCGCCGCCCAGTGTCATGACCCAGAACAAAAGATTGATCTGTTCGGCGTCGTGCCCGGTCGGGTGGAAAGCGGATTGCTGCGATGAACAGCCGGCAAGCAGAGGCAGACAGATCAGACCCGCGAAGCTGGCGCGAAAATTCATTGGGCCTCCTCCGCATTCTGGGTCGCGTAATAAGCACTTACCGCCTTGCCCTGCGCTTCGGTGAGCCGCTGCCCGATAACCGACATCAGGCGCCCCTCGGGTGAGGCATCGCGGTAGCCTGCGTGCTGCCAGAGCTTGAGCTGGGTGGCTATATAGCGCTCGGATTGGGCTTCCAGCCTGGGTGCCGCCGGATTGACTCCATGACAGCTTTGGCAGGCCGGTACATCCTGTTCGGGTATGCCTTGCCGAGCAATCTGTCCGCCCAGTGCGAGGTTCGCATTGCTGTTCTGGCGGCCGGCCGGAGGTGGCAGGGATGCATAGCTGGCCGCATTGCTGGCGATCTCTTCGTCGCTCATGTCGAAGGCGATCGGCGCCATGATGCCGCTGGCGCGCTGGCCGCCGCGATACTCTTCAAGGGCACGGCGGAGATAGGACTCGGACAGACTATCCAGTCGCGGCACCAGGTCGCTGACCGGCGGTTGCCCGGCCGCCCCATGACAGCGCACGCAGGTATTGAGATATTGTGCCTGTTCGACGGCGCTGTCCTCAATCGCAGCGTTTTCCGGACCGATGTTATTGAGCCGGCGGAGATAGGACACAACCGACCAGACCTCGTCGGGTCGGTGCGCCGCCGGCCAGGCGGGCATGCCGGTGTATTTGAGGCCGTGATTGACGACCCAGAACACCTCGCGCGCATCGTAGTGCTCGAACGTCCCGGTAAGGTCGGGCGGCTGTGGCAGCATATGCGAGTAGAGCGGGTTCAGCGGCTCGCCCGGTGTGCCATGGCAGGTGGTGCAGGTGCCCAGAAAATGTTGCTCGCCCAACCGGTAGAGATCGGGATCATCCAGTTCGGGCACCTCGATCCCACCGGAGGCCACGGCGACAGAGCGATCCCGCAGAATGGTGATGATGAAATTGGTGATGGACCAATGATCGCGCGAGGCGCCGATATTGTAGATTCCTGAAAGGATGAACGCGCCGCCGGCAAGAACGAGGGCGCCCATTACGAAGAGACTGGCCATGCCGATGCGCTGCCAGCGCGTCAACTGCCGGACCTTGACAATTTTCTCCTTAGCCACCGGTCCTCCCGCGATCCTCCAGCGAGAAGAACCATCGGCTCGCCAGCACGATGCCGGCTGTCACATAGCTGAGTGGGCAGGCGACCAGCATGATCATTCCGGCCATGTGCTGGTCAGCCAGGGATCCTGTTGCATACGAAGTGAACTTATGCGCGCCGGAGAACAACAGATTTGGCGCGAAGACCAGCAAGGCCCCAAGCAGGCAGAACAGCTTGCCGGTGATGAGCAGGGCCAATGGGGCGCGCCAGCTTTCCCGCTCCGGCATGCTGGCAATGCTCATCCAGAACAGCGCCGCCGCCGCCGCCAGGCTAAGCTGCATGAGCAGCATCAATGGCGCGTCATGCATGGCAGCCATAAGCGCGGCCGGACTGTGCCAGCCCCATAGCAGCACCAGCTGCGCCGTTGTCGCCCAGGGCCAAATCCGCCAGATGGGCGGCACCATTCCGCGTCGCGCGAGCGCGTAAACGGCGATCGGCACGAGCGCGTTCATCACCAGCAGGTGCGTCAACATATGCGATGAAAGATGGCCCATGGCGCCCGCACTTTGTTGTCCCAGGAGGACAAAGTCCGAACCCGGCACAAAGTTGCGAAAAACTCTGGGCGTTCCAGAGCGATGCGCCCGTCAGACGGGCAGGCAGGTCACGCCGCGTCGCAACCTGCGACGGGGCAGCAGCGTCGGTTTGCGGGCGCCGCAACGTCATTTCCAATGCGCGCTACTGACCAGAGGCCCGAGCAGCGCCTTGCCCTGCATGACGTCCATGCGGGACAGGCGACTGACGCTCTGCCGGTCAAGTCACGCGGTTCCCGTGGCACTGAACTTGGCGTGGCGGCGGCCGAAGGGAATTAAACGGCTGCCCGCCTGGTCAGCGGAACAGCATCACCGGACGTTTCACCGAGCGGACCATTTCGGCGGTGGTGCTGCCGATGATGAAGCTGCGGATGCGCGAGTGTCCATAAGCGCCCATCACCAGCAGGTCGATATGATCGGCCTCGGCATGGCTGGCGATGATTTTTTCGGGCTCGCCTTCTTCGATATGGGTGTGAATGGTGTAGCCGGCACTGCGCAGCACATTGGCAGCCGTCTCGAGCTTGCCGCGGTTTTCCGGTGTATCCTTGCCAACCGTCACCATATGGCCCTCGAGGCCGGGGAACAGTTTGCCTGTGGCGATGTGGTTGATCGCTTTCATGACACTTGGTCCGCCATCGAAGGCGACAAGGAAGCGCTTGACCGGCTGGAAGGCGCGCGAGGCCACCAGCACCGGCTTGGTGCTGGTGCGCACCACGCGTTCCAGGTTCGACCCCAGATGCAGCTTGGCAAAATCGGCGGCCTCGCCGCGCTTGCCGATCACGATCAGGTCCGCGTCCTTTTCGAGTTCCTGCACGGACTCGACGACGTCGCCATTGCGCAACTTGCCGATGGCGCTCTGCACACCGGCCTCGACAAGACGATTGACGCCGGCATCGACAATAAGCCGGCCGCGCTGCTGCGCCAGCTTGGCCCGCTGCGCATCGTGTTGGGCCAATTCGTTGAGCAGGCTCGTCCGGGCGCCCAGTTCCAGGCTACCCGAAAGATCGGCCGGTGTGCTCGAGAGGTCGCGGCGGCCGATGATGTGCACAACCTCGACGCTGGCGCCTATGGTGGTGGCCACCCAGGCAACGTGGTCGAGAACGCTCTGGGCATAGGTCGAGCCGTCGATGAAGGCGATGAGTTTTGCCATGGGTCGTTCTCCTCCTAGTGCCCCATGAGGCGTTCAAGCGCCCCGGGCTTATCGTGAATACCCAGTCTGTCAACGATCGTCTCGCTGGCCTCATTCATACCGACCAGATTGACCTCGGCCCCCTCGCGACGGAATTTGAGGACGATCATGTCGAGCGCCTGCACACTGGAAATGTCCCAGATATGAGCGTGGGTGACATCGATAGTGACCTTTTCCAGGCTTTCCTTGAAGTCGAAAGCGGCGGTGAAATCCTCCACCGAGGCAAAGAAGACCTGACCCTCCACCTTATAGGTGCGCTCGCGTCCATCGGCCGACAGGTCCGAAGTGATGCGGAAGATCTGCGAAATCTTCCAGGCAAAGAATATCCCCGAGAGCAGGACGCCGATCAGCACGCCGATGGCCAGGTTGTGGGTATAAATCACGGTCACCACGGTCGCGATCATCACGATCGAGGAACTGCGCGGATGCACGGCGAGATTTTTGATCGAACTCCACGAGAAGGTGCCGATCGAGACCATGATCATGATGGCGACCAGCGCCGGCATGGGAATCTGGCTGACCAGATCGCCCAGCACCAGGATCAGGAACAGCAGGAAGATGCCGGCACAAAAGGTCGAAAGGCGCCCGCGGCCGCCCGACTTCACATTGATAATCGACTGGCCGATCATGGCGCAGCCGGCCATGCCGCCGATGAAGCCAGTCGCGGTATTGGCGATGCCCTGGCCGATGCATTCCTGATTGCGATCGCTCTTGGTGTCGGTCAACTCATCGACGATCTGTGCCGTCATCAGCGATTCAAGCAGACCCACCACGGCCACCGCCGCCGAATAGGGCAGGATGATCATCAGGGTTTCGAGATTGAGCGGGATCTGCGGGATAAGGAATATCGGCAAGGTATCGGGCAGTGCGCCCATATCGCCAACGCTGCGGACATCGAGCCCCAGGGCCAGCGTCAGCGCCGTCAGCACGATGATGCAGACCAGTGGCGAGGGGATCACCTTGGTGATGCGAGGGAAGAGGTAAATGATGGCCAGTCCAGCTGCGACCATCACATAGGTCAGCCAGGTAACGTTAATGAGCTCGGGCAACTGGGCCATGAAAATGAGAATGGCCAGCGCGTTAACAAAGCCGGTCATCACCGATTTCGAGACAAAACGCATGACATAGCCGAGCTTCAGAAACCCGGCGCCAATCTGCAGCAGACCGGCCAACACGGTGGCGGCCAGCAGATATTGCAGGCCATAATCCTTCACCAGAGTGACCATGAGCACGGCCGTTGCCGCCGTCGCCGCCGAAATCATACCGGGTCGGCCGCCGACAAAGGCGATCAGCACGGCAATTGAGAATGAGGCGTAGAGGCCGACTTTGGGGTCGACGCCGGCGATAATGGAAAAGGCGATCGCTTCGGGGATCAGGGCGAGAGCAACGACCAGCCCGGCGAGGATGTCGGCGCGGATATTGCCGAACCACTCGGCGCGCATGCGGGGAAGAAAATCTTGCATCTGAGGTCCATCTGGAAGTGCCGCACTCAGAAGGCCTCTGGCGGCTGTCGCGATGCAGGGATGTCCTGAAGAAGTTCTGGCGGCTGTACTGCCCGTTTACAAATGCGGCTATCTGCGCGTGAAATGACACGGAAATCAAATTCCATGCCCGAGGCAGACTGACCGGCAGCCGAACGTTTCAGGCGCTCCGTTGCATCGATGTTCAAGCGAACTGGTAGGTTACCGGGGGATAGGCGCCCGGAGAAGCCACCCGCGGGGCGGGTCCGACGACATAGCCGTGAATGCCCCAGATGTGCCGGGCGTGCAAGGCATACCAGACATGCGCATAATGCATACCTAGCCTAAGAGGGGAAGCTCAGAGGAGCATCTGCGCGCGCGGTGCGGTTCGCCGCGGGTCCAGCTGAATTGCTGCAGAAACACCCCAAATCAGCCCCACGAGCAAGAACCAATGGCGCCAATGGTCCGTGTCGATAATTGCCGAGAGCAAGACCAGCACCGAGAACGTGGCAAACAGCGGTATCATCATCAGTCGGTACGGGGAGGCGCGCAGCAGCCCCTTCATCCCCCGCCAGAGGGTCAGCGCGACGAGCAGGAAGTAGAGCCCGCCACCACCCCAGCCATAGTTGAGCAGGACCGAAACATAGACGTTGTGGGGTTCCTCGACGATCTTCAAGGTCCGAAATTCCAATGGACCGAGCCCGAAGGGGTTTTGCAGGGCGAGCCCGAAGGCGTAGCCCTGTCGTCCGAAGCGGCCGGTTTCACCCATATCGTAGACCTGTCCCTGCGCCCGAACCGCAAAGAGTTCGGCCACGGCCGGGATGCTGAGAAGACCTAGAATGCCCACCACCATGGCAATGGCACCAATGACCGTCATGACTACGATCTGCAGTTTTTCCTGGATACGAGCTTCCAGGCAGAAACACAGGATCAGCACCAGCAGCGAGGACGCCAGCAAATGGCCCCAGGCGCCACGGGAGAAGCTGAGAAACACGCCGACCGTCAGAACAGCATAAACCAGAGCGCCAAAGATCTGCTCCCGTCTGGTGCCCAGCAACACCCGCTGCAGGGCAAACATAGCTGGCAGCACCAGGAAGGGTCCAAACACATTGGGATCCTTGAATGTTGCTTTCGCCCGTCCATAGAGGGTGAACAGTTCGGCGCCGGGGATCAGGCCCAGATAGGCAAGCGTTCCAATGACCGCGCAACACAAGGCCGCAATGGTATAGGCCTGCATAATCAGCCGCATGCGCCTGTCGGTCGCTTCGGACACGTAGTTGGCGACAAAATAGCTGGTCAGCAGCAGGAAAACGGTGACAGCCGAAAAGACCATCGCACCAACCGGGCTAGAGTTGCGGACCTGAAACACGGCGATCAGCGCGAAGGGGACGAAGCCCACGATAATGGCGAGCAGGCCTGCGCTTGACCGGTACAGGTCGATATTTGCCAGGACAGCCAAGACCAGAACGGCAAGGAAGGCGAGTTCGTAGGGCGAAGGCTCAACAAGAACAAAGCCTCCGCAGAAGATCCAGAATCCGACCGACCAAGCGAGCATTTTTGATGCGCGTGCGCGCATGACGTGCAGCCCGATCGGCGCCATATCTGCTGCGAACTTGTCGGTCAGTGCCCTGGTCTCCTCATTCACAGCAAGCTGACGCCGGTTGGCTGGTCAGGTTTCTGAACCCAAATGATCCTGTAGCACACGCGGCGTGCATCAATAGTTGATCGCCAACTCGTTCCCATCCGGGCCGCACAAATTGGGGCGGACACGATCGAACACTAGGGAAATCGCTGCGGGGGGTAAAGTAGCAGTTGACCGTGCCACGGTCCCCTCTGCATCATCGCACAGGCGAAGCCAAATCCCTGATTTCCCTTGCTAAGAGACCGCAATGACAAACCGCCGGCAGCTTCTCACAGGTATGGCGTCCGCCGCCCTGTCCATGAGCGCCTTCCAACGCGCAATTGCGCAACAATTTGTCGACGCGAATGAGTTCGGGTTAGAGGCAGCGGACACTGGCGACCAATCGGGCAAGTTTCAGATGGCGGTGGACGCCGCCGCCGCGCTGCAGCAGCCACTTTATCTGGCGGCGGGCGCTTATCGGATCAGCAATATCGCGATTTCGAGGCCGATCACCATCCGGGGTACGCCCGGCGCGACCCTGCACATGGGGGCCGGGGACGCGATCTTTAAGGTCAGCGATTGCAGTGACGTCGTCCTCGAAGGTCTGACATTTGATGGCATTGACGTTTTGGGGCGTGACGGCGCTCTGCTGAGCATCACCAATGCCCAGCGCATCACGGTAGAGAACTGTACCTTCTTGCGCGCCGGGACCGGCATCAATGCGTACAACATGCAGGGCCGGATCGAAAATTGCGCGCTGTCCGATATTGCGGACACGGCCATACATGCCAATGACAGCGGTGGCATCGACATTCTGGGCAACATCATTGCACGCTGCGGCAATGGCGGCATCCGCGTCTGGCGCAGTCAAAGTGGTCCGGATGGCGCACGCATATGGGGCAATCGCATTTCGGACATTGACTGGGTCGCCGGCGGCAATGGCCAGAATGGTAATGGCATCAATGTGTTTCGTGCCGACAATGTCAGCATATCGGACAATCACATTGTCAATTGCGCTTTTTCCGCCATTCGGCTCAACGCCACGAAGAACACCCGGGTCATCGGGAATCATTGTCAGGACAGCGGCGAAGTCTCCATATTTTCCGAGTTCGGGTTTTCCGGCTCCATAATCAGTGAGAACCTGATCGATGGCGGGGCAGCCGGCATCTCGATGACCAATTTCAACGATGGTGGTCGGCTCTCGGTGTGCCAGGGCAATATCGTGCGCAATTTGCTGGAGCGCTCACCGAACAATCCTGACACGGTTCCATACGGCATTGGTGTCGAAGCCGATGCAGCCGTTACCGGCAATGTCATTGAAGGGGTCCCCGGGACGGGTATCGCCGTTGGGTGGGGACCATATCTGCGTGACGTCCTGGTCAATGACAACATGGTCAGGGAGTGCACAATTGGTATCGCTGTCAGTGTGGCGCCTGGTGCGGGGCATGCCCGGATCAACGATAATGTCGTCTCAGGCAGCGCGGAGCATGCCATTATTGCCGCCCAATGGGATGAGATCGTCAGTCGGGACCTGCCCGCCGATGCCGATCAATTCCCCAATGTCGCCATCGAGGGGAACAGCGTCATCTAACCTGGCCTGCGGGCGGCTGATGCGCCCGCGCAGACCTGGCGCAACCAATGCGATCGCCCCAATCCCACAAGCGCGTCAGCGGCTTGGCATTCGCGCTTTGGCGTGACAAGTCTTTGCCCTGACTGCGCCATGTCGACCAAGGACAAGTAACGTGCCCATGCTGCCCACGCCGACGCTCACTCATTTTTGTACCCTGGAAGTGGCGCTGTCCAAGCCGATGATAATCGGCGATGTGCACGCGGCCAGCAAAAGGGTCATTCCCATTCGCGGCGGCACGGTTACGGGGCCGGAGATTTCCGGCACCATTCTCGATTTCGGCGCCGACTGGCAGCGCGTGTTCGAAAGTGGGGTGGCCGAGCTCGATGCGCGCTATGCCTTCAAGACCGATGACGGGGCGCTGGTCGAGATCGAAAATTTCGGTTTTCGCCACGGGCCGCCCGAAATTCTGGCCAAATTGGCTGCCGGCGAGGCCTGCCCGCCCGAGAGCTATTACATGCGAACTGCAGCGCGGCTAAGTACGGCGCACCCCAAATACAACTGGATCAACCGGACCATGTTTGTGGGCACAGGTGCGCGCCTCCAGAGCGCGGTCCAGATCGATCTCTACGCCGTCGGCTAAGCGGCGCGGCATTGGACAAGCCCGGATTGATTGCATAAACCACCCCGAAAGGTGCCAAGGGGGCATTGGGGGACTGAATATGATGCAGGATCGGGTGCTGATTGCAGGCGGCGGTATTGGTGGGCTGGCTCTCGCCCTGACGCTGCATCAGATCGGGGTCCCATTCACTGTCTATGAAGCGGTGCGCCAACTGGCCCCGCTTGGCGTCGGCATCAATATCCAGCCCAATGCGGTGCGTGAACTGTTCGACCTCGGGCTCGGCCAGGATGATCTCGACAGCATCGGCGTCCCCTCGCGCGAATGGGCGCTGCTCGGGCGCAATGGCAATGAGATCTATTCCGAACCGCGTGGGCTGGAGGCCGGGTATAACTGGCCGCAATATTCGGTGCATCGCGGGCAATTGCACATGTTGCTTTATCGCACCCTGGTGGCACGGGCCGGCGCGGATAGTGTCATACTGGGCCATGAGGTGACCGGCTATACCCGGAACAGCGATGGCTCAGTGACGGCACAAATCCGTCGCGCCGAAGGGGACATCACGCATGTATCCGGGCGGCTGCTGATCGGCGCCGATGGCATCCATTCAAACGTGCGTGCCGCCATGCACCCCGACCAGCCGCCCATTCATTGGGGCGGCGCCGTGATGTGGCGCGGCACCACGCTGGCCAAACCCATTCGCAGCGGCTCGTCCTTTGTCGGTCTGGGCAGCCACCGCCACCGCATCGTGTTTTATCCTATCGGACCAGCCGATCCCGAAACGGGTCTGGCCGTCACCAACTGGATTGCCGAGGTGACGCAGGACAATTCGGAAGGCTGGAAAAATGCGGGCTGGTTCCGCCGGGTCGAAATTGCCGAGTTCGCGCATCACTTTGCCGACTGGCGCTATGACTGGCTCGATGTGCCCGACATGCTGACGCGGGCCGATATTGCTTACGAAAACCCGATGATCGACCGCGATCCGGTTGCCACCTGGCAAGATGGCCCGGTGGCGCTGATGGGCGATGCCGCCCATGCGATGTATCCCACTGGCTCCAACGGGGCCAGCCAGGCCATTATTGACGCGCGTATTCTCGGCGCCATGATGATTGCGCATGGGGTCAATGCCGACGCCCTATCCGCCTATGACGAAAAGCTCTGCGGCCCGGTGTCCGAACTGATCCTGC
The DNA here is from genome assembly GCA_041939225.1 of Devosia sp. GTDB lineage: Bacteria > Pseudomonadota > Alphaproteobacteria > Rhizobiales > Devosiaceae > Devosia. Next base: position 16,327 of record JBGTUK010000004.1, on the reverse strand, counting down.
GCAATCGCGGCGCCGGTCCGTTTGGCCTGCTCAATATGGTGGATGAACGCTGCGGCGGGGTGTTCGAAGACATCGATGCCGTCATTCCTGCCGAGGAACGCGCCGAGTTCACGGCGCGCTACAAGGCGGCAGCGGGATTTGCCATTGAACAGCTCAATGCGGCCCCGCCCACCATCGCGTCCGGCGCCCGCGTGACCGAGTCCGTTCCGGCCTAATCCCTTCTAATTCTGAATGATTTCTTTTCGGCTCGGCTCAACCGACCAAGTCTGTTGACTCCTGCGCTTAGTGTGCTACCTATCTAGCACACTAGATAGGCAAGACACATGGATGATTTTCACGCCAGCCAGCCGATCTTCGTACAGATCCGGCAGCGGCTGATCGAGATGATCCTCCGGCAACAGGTGGCAGAAGGCGAGGCATTGCCCTCGGTGCGCCAGATTGCCGGTGATCTTTCGGTCAATCCGCTGACGGTCACCAAGGCCTTCGAGGCCCTGGTCGATATCGGGGTGGTGGAGAAACGCAGGGGACTGGGCATGTTCGTTACCAGCGGCGCGCGGGCGCAATTGCTCGCTCATGAACGCGAGAAATTCCTCAAGGAAGACTGGCCGCGCATTGCGGCGCAGATCAGGGCGCTCGATCTCGAGCTCAGGGATCTGATCACCACAGACACCAAGCTCGAAGGGCAGAGCAAATGACTGAGCTTTCCATTTCCGCCGACCCCATCGTGTCCGCGCGCGGGCTTTCCAAATCCTTTGGCCGCAAGAAAATCCTGCACGATCTGGATTTCGATATTCCCGCGGGCCGCATCTATGGGCTGATCGGGCATAATGGTGCGGGCAAGACCACCACGCTCAACGCCATGCTGGGGCTGACCTCCTATGAGGGCACCATTCGTGTGCTGGGCGAAGATCCCTTCGCTCGCCGCGCCAAGCTGATGGAAAACGTCGCCTTCATTTCCGATGTGGCGAGCCTGCCGCGCTTTCTGCGGGTACGTGAGCTCTTTGCGCTGCTCGCCAATATCCATCCCAATTTCTCGCCGGACAAGGCGCGGCAATTTCTCGAGGGCACCGACATCCGGCCTGAAATGAAGATCCGCACGCTCTCCAAGGGGATGATCGCCCAGCTTCATCTGGCGGTGGTGATGGCGATCGATGCCAAGCTGCTGGTGCTCGACGAGCCCACGCTGGGGCTCGACATCACCTATCGCAAGCGCTTCTATCGGAGGCTGCTCGAAGACTACATGACCGAGGAACGCACGCTGATCATCACCACCCACCAGGTGGACGAGATCGAGTTCATGCTCTCCGACATCATGTTCATCCGCGACGGGGAAATGATCCTCCACATGCAGATGGAAACGGTGAGCGAGAAGTTCACCCAGCTCGTGGTCGACAGCGCTGAAACGCAGGCCCAGGCCCGCGCGCGTGGTCCGGTCTATGAAGAAACCCGTTTTGGCCAGACCGTCTTCATCTTCGATGGGGTCGAGCGCGAAAAGCTCGAACCGCTGGGCCGCATCTCGACACCTACCATTTCCGACCTCTTCGTAGCCCTGATGCAGCGGCCCACCGCCAATCCGGAGACCGCCCGATGAAGGCCTTCGTCGCCCTGATCCACCGCGAATTCATCGAGCATCGCGGGGCGTTCTTCATTGCGCCGCTGGTGCTGGTGGGGGTGGTCTTTACCCTGACCCTCCTGGCGTTCAGTGTCGACCGGCTCGATACGCGCTTTTCCGGTCAATTGCTGACCGTGGTGCCCACCTGGGTATTCGAGGCTGGCTTTGCCGGTCTCTCGGGCGCCTGGCTGGCCTATCTGGGCTTCGTTCTGTTCTTTTATTGCGCCGATGGTTTTGCCGCCGACAAGCGCAACAATGCCATGCTGTTCTGGAAGTCGATGCCGGTGACAGACTTCAAGGTCCTGCTCAGCAAGATCGCCGCCGCGCTGACCATCCTGCCCGGCGCAGTCTTTGCGGTGGCGCTGGTCAGCATCATGCTGATGTTTGGCGTGGCCTATGTGACCACCATGGTCGCAGGCCTGGGCAATGCCGGGCTGTTCGGCGCCATTGTGGGGATTTACGGCCAGATGGCGCTGGTGTTCCTCGTGCTGCTGGTTTGCGGGCTGTTGTGGTATCTGCCTTATATGGCGCTGGTCGGCGCCATGGGCAGTGTCGTTGGCCGCTGGGCCATTCCGCTTTCGCTGCTGCTGCCCACCGTGGTTTCGGCGCTGGAATGGGTGACTCTGGGCGGCCTGCATCCCTTTGCCACCCGGACCTGGGCCTATCTCGACTACCGCTCGCAATTGCCGGTGTCCACCCATCATCTCGATCGGGTTTTCGAGGGGCAGGAGCCGTTCAATGCCACCCTGTTCGTTAGTGACCTCCTGCAGAAATTCGACTGGTTGCAGGTGGGGATAGGCATCGGATTTGCCCTGATAGTGCTCTATATCGCCTCTGAATATCGCCGCCGCGCGGCTGCCAATTAAGGTCCGCCAAGAAGACGATCCCATGCAAAAACCTTGGCCGCCGCGCTCCACAATGGAGGCGGCGGTTTCTCTTGTGCGCGCGACCCAAATGCGCGCGGCTTCTTCTTCTGCGCTTCGATTGCAGATCGAAAAGCCCACTTGCGAATGAGTTGCAATTGCACTATCTCTGAGGCCGTTCACACCCTTGGAGTTGTTCATGCGCCTTCGTCTGTTGTCTCTCCTGATCCTTGCTGTCCCACTCGCCCTGAGCTTCCCTGCCATGGCGCAGGAAAGGCTCAAGGCCGTCACGACCTTTACCATCCTGGCCGACATGGCCCAGAACGTGGCCGGGGACGCGGCCGATGTAGTGTCCATCACCAAGCCGGGGGCCGAAATCCATAATTACCAGCCAACGCCGGGCGATTTGCTGGGTGCGCAGGACGCCGATCTTGTGCTCTGGAACGGGCTCAACCTCGAACAATGGTTCACCCAGTTTCTCGACAATCTGCCCGATGTGCCCAGTGTCGTGTTGACCGAAGGCATCGAGCCGATTGGCATTGGCGAGGGGCCCTATGAGGGCAAGCCCAATCCGCATGCCTGGATGTCGCCGACCGATGCACTGGTCTATGTCGAAAACATTCGCGCCGCCTTCGCCGAGGCCGACCCGGCCAATGCCGACATCTACAATGCCAATGCCGAAGCCTATGCGGCCCAAATCACCGCCACGGTCGAGCCGATCCGCCAGGCGCTGGCCGCCATTCCCGAAGAGAACCGCTGGCTGGTGACCTCGGAAGGCGCCTTTTCCTATCTGGCGCGCGATTTTGGCCTTAAGGAACTCTATCTCTGGCCAATCAATGCCGACCAGCAGGGAACTCCCCAGCAGGTGCGCAGCGTTATCGACGCTGTGCGCGCCAACAATATTCCAGTCGTCTTTTCGGAGAGCACGATTTCGTCCAAGCCGGCAGAGCAGGTGGCGCGCGAGACTGGCGCCAAATATGGCGGCGTGCTCTATGTTGACTCGCTCTCGGAAGCGGATGGGCCGGTTCCCACCTATCTGGATCTGCTCAAGGTGACCACGCAAACCATTGCCGCAGGATTGACCCCGTGAAAGACAATGCAGGCCCCGGCATTGCGATCAACGACATAACTGTCGCCTATCGCAACGGCACGACGGCCCTCAGACATGCCAGCTTCACCAGCCCGCGCGGTTCAATTACCGCGCTGGTTGGCGTCAACGGCGCAGGCAAGTCGACCATTTTCAAGGCCATCATGGGCTTCGTTACCGTAGTGAGCGGCTCCATTTCGATCCTCGGGCAGGAAGGCCGGCAAGCCCAGCGCCAGAACAAGGTGGCCTATGTGCCCCAGTCCGAGGATGTGGACTGGAATTTTCCGGTGCTGGTGGAAGACGTGGTGATGATGGGCCGGTTCGGCCATATGAACATGTTGCGCATTCCCCGCGCCATCGACCGGGAAACGGTCGCCGCGGCTCTTGGCCGGGTCAACATGACCCAATATGCCAAACGCCAGATCGGCGAATTGTCCGGCGGGCAGAAAAAGCGCGTCTTCCTCGCCCGTGCGCTGGCGCAGGAAGGCGAGGTGATCCTGCTCGATGAGCCCTTTACCGGGGTCGACGTCAAGACCGAAGAGGCGATCATTGCGCTGCTGCGTGATCTGCGCGACGAGGGCAAGGTGATCCTGGTCTCCACCCATAATCTGGGCTCGGTCCCCGAATTCTGCGATCGTACCGTGATGGTCAAGGGTACGGTGCTGGCCTATGGACCGACATCGGAAGTGTTTACGCGCGACAAGCTCGAAGAAGCTTTTGGCGGCGTGTTGCGCCATTTCGTGCTCTCCGGCCAGGGGCTGCATGCCGACGATGATCCGCGCCACCTTTCAGTGCTGACCGATGATGAGCGACCGCTGGTTTTCTACGGCGAAAAGGGCAAGGAAGAACACCAGCAGTCGAGCGGCGAGAAATGATCGAGACGCTGATCGAGCCGTTTTCCTATAGCTACATGGTCAATGCCATGTGGGTTTCCGCGCTGGTCGGTGGCGTCTGCGCCTTTCTTTCGGCCTATCTGATGCTCAAGGGCTGGTCGCTGATCGGTGACGCACTTTCGCACTCCATCGTGCCCGGCGTGGCCGGAGCCTATATGCTGGGCTTGCCCTTTTCAGTCGGGGCCTTTCTCTCGGGCGGCCTTGCCGCGGGCGCCATGCTGTTTCTTTCCCAGCGCACCAAATTGCGCGAAGACGCCGTGATCGGGCTGATCTTTACCGGCTTTTTTGGCCTGGGGCTGTTCATGGTCTCAGTTTCACCCACCTCAGTGGATGTGCAATCGATCGTCCTAGGCAATATCCTGGCCATCACGCCACATGATACGCTGCAATTGGTGCTGATCTCGGTGGTGACACTGGCCGTAATGCTGGTGATCTGGAAGGACCTGATGGTCACCTTTTTTGATGAAAGCCATGCGCGTTCGATCGGGCTGAGAACCACCTGGCTAAAGGCGATCTTCTTCACCCTGCTCAGCGCGGCCACGGTCGCCGCCATGCAGACGGTCGGGGCCTTTCTGGTTATCGCCATGGTGGTGACACCAGGGGCCACTGCGTATCTGCTCTCGGACCGGTTCCCACGCCTCATCCTGATTGCCATTGCGGTGGGCGTGCTCTCCTCGTCCATCGGGGCGTATCTCAGCTATTTCCTCGATGGCGCGACCGGCGGCATCATCGTGGTGCTGCAGACCCTGGTGTTCCTCACCGCGTTTGTCTTTGCGCCCAAGCATGGCTGGCTGGCGGCACGACGGCGTCTGGCGCAGGAGGCGAACTGATGGCCTGGTATGAAATGGCGCTCTGGCCGTTTCAATTGCCCTTTATGGTGCAGGCCATGGTGATCGCCGTGCTGGTGGCAGTGCCAACGGCACTGCTCTCATGTTTTCTGGTGCTCAAGGGCTGGTCACTGATGGGTGACGCGATTGCCCATGCCGTACTGCCCGGGGTTGTCCTCGCCTATATGGTGGGCCTGCCCATCGGTATCGGCGCCTTTGTCGCAGGCATGGTCTGTGCGCTCTCCGTCGGTTTTCTCAAGGAGCATAGCCGGATCAAGGAAGACACGGTGATGGGTGTGGTGTTTGCCGGCCTGTTTGGCCTGGGCATCGTGCTTTACACCGCCATCACTACCGATGTGCATCTCGACCATGTCCTTTTCGGCAATATGCTGGGGGTGAACGGGGCCGACATCCTCCTCGCCATCATTATCGCCCTGGCCGTGGTGCTGGTCGTCGGTGCCAAATGGCGCGATCTGATGCTGTTCATCTTCGATGCGCAGCAGGCCGGCGCCATCGGGCTCAATACGCGCCTGCTCCATTATGGCCTCCTGGCCATGATCTCGCTCACCATTGTGGGCGCCCTGCAGGCAGTGGGGATGATCCTGGTCATTGCCCTCCTGATTGCTCCGGGCGCCATTGCCTTTCTTATCACCCGTCGCTTCGGCGTAATGCTGCTGGTGGCGATGGGCGTGTCGGTGGGCTGTAGCCTCGCGGGCGTCTATCTAAGCTTTTTCCTCGACAGCGCCCCTGCGCCGACCATCGTGCTGTTGATGAGCGCCTGCTTCATCTTGGCCTTTATCATGACGCAAAGGCGCCGGGTGGCTACGGTCTGAGTACCGATTTATCCCCGGGCCTACCCCCGGCCCCACACTCAGCTCCAGTTCACCTACTGGAGCCTTTATCATGGACGACACCGCCCGCCTTGCCCTGCCATTCATCATGTCGGGTCAGGCGCTCAAGCACATTACCCACAATGACGCCCTCAACCGGCTCGATGCCCTGGTGCAGCCGGTGGTGGAGTCCACTGAAGTCACCACGCCGCCGGTCGCGCCCCTGCCCGGCGAAGCCTGGATCGTGCCGTCGGGTGGCACCGGCGCCTGGGCCGGGCATGGCGCCGAAATCGCGGCCTGGCAGGCCGGCGCCTGGATGTTTTACGATCCTGCCGAGGGCTGGCAGGTTTTCGACCGGACCAGTGGCGCCCTGCTGGTGTTTAGCGGCGGCGTGTGGGTGCCCGTTGCCGCCACTGGGGCGGGCCTGCCGCAAATGGGGGTCAACGCCAGCGCCGACCCTACCAATCGGCTGGCCGTGGCTTCGGCGGCAACGCTGTTCACCCATGAGGGGGCCGGGCACCAGCTCAAGCTCAACAAGGCGGCAAGCAGCGATACGGCAAGCCTGCTGTTCCAGGCCAACTGGTCGGGCCGGGCCGAAATGGGGCTGATGGGCGACAATGACTGGCGCATCAAGGTCAGCCCGGATGGCGCAACCTGGACCGATGCGGTCACCATCGCGGCAGACACCGCCGAGCTGCGCGTCGCCGGGGCGCTCAACCCGGTCAGCGACAATGCGCAGACCTTGGGGGCAAGCGGGGCGCGTTGGTCGGCCGTTTGGTCGGCCACCGGCACGATCCAGACCTCGGATGAACGGCACAAGACGGAAATTTCCCCTACCGATCTGGGGCTCGATTTCATCCGCCTGCTCACCCCGGTGCGGTTCAAGTGGAAAGGGAGCAATGGGCGCCGGCACTACGGGCTGATCGCCCAGCAGGTGGCCGAAATCGCGGCGCGCCTCACCGCCGATTTCGGTGGCCATGTGCTGGCTGATCCTGAAGATCCGGAAAGCCAGCAGGCCCTGCGTTATGACCAATTCATCGCCCCGCTGGTGCGGGCCGTGCAAGAGCTGGCAGATCGCCTGGACGTGCTGGAGCAAGGGCAGCTTTCTTCGACAGTTCACCGCGCTCCTCTGGACTGCGGTGCAACACCCTAGGGGGAGACCAGGCGGGGTGCCGCGCCGCTAGGTCTCATGCCCCGCCGTCTCGACTGGAGTTATGGGCGTGGATCTGCCTTCTGGGCTGGGCTCGGCGCCCTGCGCGGAGAGCTCGGCCTGCAAGGCCTGCATCAGGGCGAGCTTGTCCGCATCGGGCAAGGCGTGCAGGCGCTGGCTCAGGCGAATGGTGAAATCGGAGAAGGCATTGTGCCAGTCCGAGGGCAACTGCTTGAGATCGACCCGCCGTTCTGCCGGTGCCCTGGCGGCGCGGATCCCGGCAGCCGTCAACTCGAAAAAATCGTCGAGCTGGGGCAGCATCACCTGGTCGCTGCCCAACTGGCCCGAGGAAACCAGCGCTTCGCGCAGCGCATTGCGCTCCTCGTCCTCGCCATGGGTCAGGAACAGCGCGCCATGGGCCGGCAGGCGGCCCCGGATCCAGTCCATGAGCTCCGAATGATCGGCATGGGCCGAGTAATTACCCACCGACCTTATGGTGGCGCGCACCGGGATCACCGAACCATGGATGCGCACCTCCCTGGCTCCCGAAAGGATGATCTGCCCCAGTGTGCCTGGGGCCTGGTAGCCGACGAACAGCACTGTGGCATTGGCGCGGATCAGATTGTTGCGCAGATGATGCTTGATGCGCCCGGCATCGGCCATGCCAGAGGCCGACATGATGATGGCGCCGCCCTTGATGGCGTTGAGCCCCTTGGAATCTTCGACCGCCTCAATGATGCGAAAGCGCTTGTCGTTGAACAGCTCATCGGCGCTGAGTTCGGTGTCCTCGAACATTTTCGCGTATTTGCGATAAACCCCGGTGACCTTGCTGGCGAGGGGGCTGTCAAGCGCCACCAATTGCGGGTCGATCTCGCCCATTTTGATCAGCGTACCGATATCGTGCAGCAATTCCTGGCTGCGCTCGACCGCAAAGGTGGGAATGACCAGATTGCCGCCCCGCCCAAGTGCTTCCTGAATCTCGGTCTTGAGCGTTTCGCGGCGCTGTTCCAGCGTGTACTCGACACGGTCGCGGCCGCCATAGGTGCTTTCGCATAGGATGTAATCGAAGCCCGAAGGGCCTTCGGGCTCGGTGTAGAACACCTTTTCATCGGGCCCGATATCGCCCGAAAACATCAGTCGAACCGGCTTGCCATCGCTGTCCTTGACCTCCACCTCGATCGAGGCCGAACCGATGATGTGCCCGGCATTCCAGTAGCGTGCGCGCACGCCGGGGCCCGGCTCGATCCATTGGTCATAGTCGCAGATCTTGCGGTGCTGCAGCGCCTCTTCTGCATCGGCGGTGGTATAAAGCGGTTTGACCGGTTCATCGCCCCGCCGCGAGCGCTTGCGTGTTTCGCGCTCCGCCTCGCTCTCCTGGATACCGGCCCCATCGGGCAGGAGATATTCCAAGAGGCCCGCGGTCGGGCCGGTCATCCACATCGGCCCGCGCCAGCCCTCGCCATAGAGCTTGGGCAGGAGCCCGGCATGGTCGATATGGGCGTGGGTCAACAGCAGGAAGTCGATGGCCTTGGGGTCGAACGGGGTGGGCTTGAGATTGAGCTCGCGCACGCTCTTATTGCCCTGAAACAGGCCGCAATCGACCAGGAACTGCCCGCCTGGATGCACCACGCGATAGCACGAGCCGGTGACCGTACCCGCCGCGCCGTGAAAGTGAAGGGTGACGGTCATGGCCAGACTCCTCATTCTTCGCCGATGCATGTCGAGGTTAGCCCTTCCCGTTCGTCGGAGTCGAGGCAGGCGCAGCAACCGCTGCGCCGATCGCGGCTTTGGCCGCCCAGCAAGAGGAGACCCGAAATGGCCTATATCGATGGCATGGTGACCGCGGTTCCCAAGGCAAACAAGCAAGCCTATCTCGAGCACGCTGCCCGGGCAGCAGAGATGCTCAAGTCGTGGGGCGCGACCCGCGTGGTGGAAAACTGGGGCAATGATGTGCCCAAGGGCGAAGTCAACGATTTCTATGGCGCGGTGCAGGCCAAGGACGACGAGGTCGTCGTCTTCTCGTGGATCGAATATCCCGACAAGGCGACCCGTGACGCGGCGATGCAGAAGATGATGACGCCCGAGGCGATGAACCAGTTCGGCGAAATGCCGTTCGACGGCAAGCGTATGATCTTTGGCGGCTTCGAGACGCTGTTTGCGAAGTAGCGTCATTCCCGCCCGGCCTCCCCCAGTCAGGGGGAGGATGGTGCATCAGCGTGGTGCGCGCTTGGCCAGGATGCGCTGCAGGGTGCGCCGATGCATGTTGAGCCGACGGGCAGTCTCGGAAACATTGCGGTCGCACAATTCATAGACACGCTGGATATGTTCCCAGCGCACCCGATCCGCCGACATCGGGTTTTCCGGCGGCTCAGGCTTGTCCTCGCCGGTGGCCAGCAGGGCGTTGATCACGTCATCGGCATCGGCAGGCTTGGACAGATAGTCCATGGCCCCGAGCTTCACCGCCGTCACGGCGGTGGCAATATTGCCGTAGCCGGTCAGCACCACAGCGCGGGCATCGGCGCGCTTCTGGTGCAGCGCCGAAACCACATCCAGACCATTGCCATCCTCTAGGCGAAGATCGACCACGGCATAGGCGGGCGGCCTTTCGCTCACTGCGGCCAGCCCGGCGGCGACTGTGTCAGCGATGCGCACTTCAAAGCCCCGGCGCGTCATGGCGCGTTCGAGGCGGCTCAGGAAGGCTGCATCATCATCGACGAGCAGAAGGCTCGGATCGGCAGCCAGAAGGTCTTCTATGGTGTCCATGCTTTTCCAATATTCCTTTGCTCACCCTACGTCAAAACGAACCGTTCCGATCACTCGATTGCGCTTCGTGCCCAGCTGATGCGGACGCGGGCGTGTCCACTGGCCGCAGCATTGTCGAAAGTGAGGCGTGCCCCGGTGCGTTCGAGCAGGGTCTTGGCGATAAAGATGCCGAGGCCCAGGCCCCCGGGCTGGTGCGCGTCGCTGCCCGCCGGGTCGCGCGGGCGACTGGTGAGATAAGGTTCGCCCAGCCGGGCAATCAGTTCAGGCGCAAAGCCCTTGCCGTCGTCGATGATCGAGACGGTGATGGTGTTTTGATCCCAGCCACTTTCAATGCGCACAGTCTGAGCGGCGAAATCGGTGGCGTTCTCGATCAAATTGCCCAGCCCGTAGAGCAGCCCCACGCTGCGCGGGAACACCGGCGGCGGCCCGGCCGTCTCGGCGGCATCGAACAGGATGACCTTGCCACGCCCCTCATGGGGCCGGGCGACCTCATCGAGAATATCGGGCAGCGGCGCCTCGGCGAAGAGATCAGCCGGCTCACTGCCCAGATTGCGCAGCTTGGCAAGGATGGCCCGGCAGCGTGCCGCCTGGGCGATGATCAGCTCCACGTCCTCTGCCAATTGCCCGTTCGTGTCGACCTCGGCGCGCATTTCCTTGGCGGCCAGCGCAATGGTGGAGAGCGGCGTGCCCAGTTCATGCGCGGCAGCGGCCGCCAGTCCATCGAGCGCGGACAATTGCTCGCGTCGCGACAAAGCCAGTTCGGTCGCCGCCAGCGCATCGGCGATCTGCCGGGCATCATGAGCGACCCGATTGGTATAGGCGGAAATGAACACTACGCCGCAGATGATCGAAACCCAGATACCGATCACATAGATGCGGTTAAAGACAATGCGCTGGTCCGGTTCCCAGGGCAGGGGCAGGTGCATGACGGCCAGCACAGAAGCGATAACGGCGGCCAGCAGCGCCACAAGAAAGGCCTGGCGTTTTGGCAGAGAGGTGGCCGAAACCGAGACCGGGGCGAGCAGCAACAAGGCGAAAGGATTCTCCAGCCCGCCGGTCAAGGCCAGCAGCCCGCCGAGCTGGCAGAGGTCGAATGCCAGTTGCAGCGCGGCGATGCGCGAGGGGAGACGATAGTGCGGCCCCAGCCTGAAAGTGAGACCGATATTGAACGCGGCAGACAGCCCGATCAGCGCCAGACACTCAAACAATGGCAGCGGAAATCCGAGCCCCCAATTGACGAAGAGCACGCCAATGGTCTGCCCGATCACCGCGAGCCAGCGCAGGATCACCAGGGTCTGCAGGCGCAGCGGGCGCCAGCTCGAGGGCAGCGGCAGTTGGGGCAGGGTCTGATCGGTCATGCTGCTCACTCCGAAGCTCTCAATTGTGGCGCATAGGGAGCGGTTTTGCCGATTTCAAGCGCAAAAATCGACAGGCACATGCTTGATCCTGCCCCGTAATGGGCCATTTGAGACTCATCGTGACTGGGAGACATACGAATATGAACACCGCAATCATCAAACCGCAATGGTCCCCGTTGACCATAGGCCTCATGGTTCTTGGCTTCATCATCTTCTGGCCGCTTGGCCTGGCGATGCTGGCCTATATCATTTGGGGCGAAAAATTCGGCGGCTCTGCCGAAAAGGCCCAGGCCTACTGGAACAAGGGGTGTGGCTATATGCGCAACAAGCAAAAGCATCACGGCTTTGGCCGCAACGAGTTCAGCTCGTCGGGCAATGCCGCCTTCGACGAATACCGTGCCGAACAATTGAAGCGCCTTGAGGAAGAGCGCGCCCGGCTCGATGCCGAGATCGACGCATTTCATGAATACATGGCCAATTTGCGCAAGGCCAAGGACCGCGAGGAATTCGACCGTTTCATGGGCGAACGTCGCGGCAATCGCCAGGGTTATGGCGACAATGACCAGAATAACAACAATTGGAGCAACAATAACGGCCATTAAGCCGTTACCCCTTCCGACTTCCCTGTCCTCCAATGACGTCTGGCGCCCCGCAAGGGGCGCCTTTTTTGCGAGATCGCGCCTCTCGTGCCGCCCGAATCCGGTTACACTGACCAAACCTGACGCCGATCCGGTCACCATGTTCTCCTTTCTGCGCCAACGCACCTCGCCACCCAGAACCACCCAGCTTACGCTTGACGGCGTAAAGGTCGACATTGCCGTCAAGGTGTCGAGGCGGGCGCGAAGCTTCCGCCTGTCCCTGCCCGCCGCCGGCCCGTTGCTGACCCTGCCCGAAGGGGCACGCTGGGCCGATGCCGAGGCATTCTTACACCGCCATCGCCACTGGCTGGCGGCGCGCCTGCCGCGGACGGCGCAGGCCCAGAGACTGGAGGCGGGGGCGCGGCTGCCATTGCGCGGCGTGCCGCATCTGGTGGTCGCCACGGGGGCGCTGCGTGGCCGGGTGGAGACCGGCCAGAGCGAAGCCGGCCCGGTGCTGCGCGTGCCAGGAGACGGGGCCCATCAGCCGCGTCGTCTGTATGATTGGCTCAAGGCCGAAGCCCTGGCCGACCTGACAGCGCAAAGCACCTTTCACGCCGCGCGACTGGGCGTTGATGTCAAGCAGGTACGGCTGCGCAGCCAGTCGAGCCGTTGGGGCTCCTGCTCTTCAAGCGGCAATATCAACTACAATTGGCGGCTGATCCTGGCCCCGCCGCATGTACTGGATTATGTCGCCGCCCATGAGGTGGCGCATCTGGTCGAAATGAACCACTCGCCCGCCTTCTGGGCCACCGTGGAGCGCACGCTGCCGGATATGGAGCGGGGCCGGGCGTGGCTAAAAGCACACGGTCGCGAACTGATGGCCTGGCAGGCACCCGCCGCCGGATGATAATCAGCGCCCCTGCCCCGATGCTGCCGCAATCTGCCTCCTATCACCGTTCCATGCGTCACTTCGTGATTTTCATCGCGGTTCTATTGGGTCTGGCTTCCGTTCTGGGCGCCACGACGGCCAATGCGCATCGCTATGTTGCCACCCCGATCGTGGTGCTCAACCACGTCGATGCGGACAACAAGCCGATCCCCGTCGTGGTGCAGGTCCAGCGCGGGCAGATCGATCTGGGCGCAGGCCTGCTGCTGCCCTGCGGCTCGCATCCCGCCATCGAGGTCTCGGCGCCCCAGTTGTCGGCGCCCCCCCTGGCCAGTTCGCCGATTTTGGCGCCGTGCCGGGTCGTACCGGACTGGCCGGCCATTTTGCCGTTGCGCCCGCCCAAATCCGCCTGAGCGCTTCTTCCAACCTTTCATTCACGCTCAGCGCCTGCCTTTGCGGGCCAAGGATAACTTCATGTCTCATATTTCCGACGCGACCCCGTCGCGCCGCGCCGTCTTGGTTGGCCTGGCCAGCCTCGGCGCCCTGACCCTTGCCGGCTGTTCAACCAGCGGCACCACACGGCTGGCCACGACCGCCGCCACCCCCGTTCGTCCGACGATCCCGCTGGACGTGCTGGCCATGTATGCCGCCCGACCGGAAGAAGAACATCCCGTGCCGGCGGCAGACATTTCTCTCATGGACCCGGTCTATTGGCGCCAGGAAGTCGCAAACCCGACTGGCGAACCAGCCGGGCGCGTGGTGGTCGATACCGCCAATTACTTCCTATATTTCACCATGCCCGAGGGCCGGGCCATGCGCTATGGCGTGGGCCTGGGGCGCGCGGGCTTTGAATGGAGTGGCGAGGGGCACATTGCCTATAAGCGGAAATGGCCGGTCTGGACGCCCCCTGCCGAAATGATCGCGCGTCAGCCCGAGCTCGAAATCTACCGCAAGGGCCAACCCCCGGGGCTGCTCAACGCGCTGGGCGCCCGCGCGCTCTATATCCACCAGGGCAATCGGGACACGCTTTATCGCATTCACGGCACCATGGACGTCGCCTCGATCGGCAAGGCGGTATCGTCTGGCTGCGTGCGCCTGCTATTTCACGACGTGATGGACCTATATGAGCGCGTCCCCAATGGCGCGCCGATTGTCGTGATCTAGTCCCGGCCCGTTTGCGGCCTTCTCCCGCCGACGTACAAAAAAGCCCCGGGTCGCTCCCGGGGCTTTTTCCTGTTCTGGCCGGCGATCCTAGTTGCCGAAGATCAGATCCATCAGCGTGCGCTGGGAGCGTTCTTCCTGATAGACCGGCTGCTGTTGCACCTGGCCCGGCGGGACAATCTGGCCCGGCGGCTGTGCAAAGCCCTGCGGTTGCTGCGAGGTCGGCGCCGAGGGCACCCAGACCTGCTGGCCAGTCGCCGGATCGACCACCAGGGTCATGGGCAGGCCGGTTTCCGGATCAATTGGCGCCTCGCCAAAGCCATTGCTCTGTTGCTGCAGCGGGAAGCCGGTGACCGGATCAATCGCCTGGCCATTGGCGTCATATTGCACGAGCTGGCCCTGATCGATGGGCATGCCGGTGCTGGGGTCCAATTGCTGCACTGGCTGTCCGGTCGCCGGGTCGATCATCGTGCCGGTCTGGACTGGTGCACTGGCGACCTGACCATCCACTGGCGCCAGACCCTCGATTGGCGCGCCCGTGGCGGGGTCGATCGCAATCACCTGTCCGGTGGCCGGATCGGTCATGGTTTGCACCGGCTCGCCCGTACCGCCATCGACATATTGCACCATGGGCTGGCCCGTGGCCGGATCGATGGCAGGCATGCCCGTATTGGGATCGATCAATTGCTGCGCGATGAGCTGGCCGGCATAAGACCCGCCGGGGATTGGAGCAGGCGAGCGGCCCGCCAGCGCCTTGGTCATGAAATTGGACCAGATATTGGCCGGCACATTGCCGCCGGAAAGACTGGTCCCGGTGTCATTGTCATTGCCCAGCCACACCCCTGTGACCATGGCGGAGGTGTAGCCGACAAACAGGGCGTCACGCGATTCCTGGGAGGTGCCGGTCTTGCCACCGACTTCCCACCCGCCAATATTGGCGCCCCGGCCCGTGCCTACCTCGACGGCGGTCTTGAGCATGTCGTTCATTGCTGCCAGCACATTGGGGTCGACGACGCGCCCCGGCCCGGCATTGGAGGCCTCATAGAGCACATTGCCTTCGACGTCTGAGATCTTGGTGATGACATTGGGAATGACGCCCATGCCACCATTGGCAAAAGGTGCGTAGGCACTGGTCAATTCGAGCAGGTTCACTTCCTGGGCCCCCAAAGCAATGGAGGGAACAGCCGACAGATTCGAGGAAATACCCATGCGCATCGCCACTTCGATGACCTTCTCAGGCGTGACGTCGATGGCCAGGCGAGCGGCGATGGTGTTGAGCGAATAGGCCAGCCCCTGGCGCAAAGTCACCGTCCCGGCATATTTGCCGCTCGAATTGCGCGGGCTCCAGCCATTGTAGTCGAACTGGGCGTCTTCGGCCAAAGTGTCGGGCGTATAGCCCTTCTCCATTGCCGCCATATAGACAAACGGCTTGAAGGCAGAACCAGGCTGGCGCCGCGCAGTGACGGCGCGGTTATACTGGCTAGCCTGGTAATCGACGCCGCCTACCATGGCGCGCACCGTGCCATCGACATCCATCGCCACCAGCGCCGCCTGCGAGAAGCCGCGCTTCTCGCCTTCATTGGCCACCGCTTCCTTGACGATGAATTCGGCATCCTTTTGCATCTTGTAGTCGATGGTGGTCTGCACCACCACATCACCCTCGATCTCGCCGATATAGGCGGTCATCAGGCTTTCAACCCAGTCCGCGACATAGGATTCAGACCCGGCCACCACGGTGCGGATGGTCTGGTCGGGATTGATGCGTGCCGCATCAGCTTCTTCACGCGTGATATAGCCTTCCTGCGCCATGGCGTTTAGCACGAGGCGCTGGCGGTCGCGGGCGGTATCAGGGTTGGCCTTGGGGTTATAGGCCGACGGCGCTGGCAGGATGCCCACCAGCATGGCGGCCTGGCCAAGCGAGAGATTGCGCGCCGAAACCCCGAAATAGGTCTGCGCCGCTGCTTCGATGCCATAGGCGCCCGAGCCGAAATAGACCCGGTTCATGTAAAGCTCGAGAATCTCTTCCTTGGAAAAATTCTGTTCGAGCCAGATGGCTAGGATCGCTTCCTGCACCTTGCGGCCCAGGGTCTGGTCGGGGGTGAGGAAAAGGTTCTTGGCGACCTGCTGGGTGATGGTCGAGGCGCCACGGGTCACGCCGCGCGCTTCCACCATTTCCACGGCCACGGAGAGCAGACCGATCGGGTCGACGCCGAAATGGCTCATGAAGCGACGGTCTTCCGAGGCAATGAAGGCCGCAGGTACATATTGGGGCAGTTCGCGGAAGGTAATGGCTTCACCGCCGGTCTGGCCGCGATTGGA
>JBGTUK010000003.1:0-47945 GCA_041939225.1 Devosia sp. | reverse complement strand
TGCCATCCTGGCTGAAATTGCGGATCAGGTCGTTGTCGAGTTCACCCAGCTTCTCGTGACCGAAGGTTGGGCCGGTCATTTCCGAGTTGGTGGGGCCGAGCGAGAGCAAGCTGTGTTTTGGGGCGCGGAACGTCGTCGATTTGTAGCCGGGCGTATCCGCCTTGGGATGCCAGTCGCGATCGCGCTGGAACAGCTGGCCGTCGGCCCCGGGTAGAATGATGCCGCTCATGGGGCCGTCTCCTCACGTTTAGCCAGTTCGTGCTTGGCGATCTTATAGGCACTATTGGCGGCCGGCACGCCCGCATAGACGGCGACGTGCAACAGCAATTCCTTGATATCGTCTTCCGTGGCGCCAGTATTGACCGTGGCGCGCACATGCATGGCGAATTCTTCCTCATGGCCCAGCCCGGCCAGCAGGGCCAGGGTCACGATGGAGCGCTCGCGCTTGGAAAGGCCCGGACGCGACCAGACCGAGCCCCAGGCTCCTTCGGTGATGAAGGTCTGAAAGGCGTCATCGAGTTCGGTGGTCTTTGCGGCGGCCTTGTCGACATGGCCGTCGCCCAGAACGGCGCGGCGGGTCGCCATGCCGCGATCGAACAATGACGTATCAGCCATGGTCGGCCTCCTTGAGAAAGTCCTGGATCAGGTCAGCCAGATGTGCCGGCTGTTCGATGGATGGGATATGGCCGACACCGTCGAGCACTTCGAAACGCGAACCGGGTATGGCGGTACAATTGCGGACCAGTTCGACCGGCGCCGCCAGATCGGCATCGCCCGCCACGATCAGCGTTGGCGCCTTGATCTGCGCAATGTCTGCGCCAAGGTCGGTGTCGCGCAGCGTAGCGCAGGTATTGGCGTAGCCAAGGGGATTGGTGCGCAGGAAGAGATTGCGCCAACCCGCCAGCTCATCGGGACGGTGCTGGCGGAAATCGGGGCTGAACCAACGCTCCATGACCGGATCGGCCATGGGTTCGAGGCCATTTGCGCGGGCCGTCTCGATGCGCGCGCTCCACATTGCGGCGTCTCCCATGCGCGGGGCGGTGCAACACAGAACAAGTGCGCCAATGCGGTCCGGCGCGCGCAGCGCAAGCCCCTGCGTAATCAGCCCGCCAATGGACACGCCAGCCACCAGCACCTTGGCCAGGTCGAGATGGTCGAGCAGGCCTTCAAGATCGTCGAGGTGATCGTCAAGGGTGTAATCACCCGCGGGTGCGTCGCTCAGCCCGTGGCCGCGCTTGTCATAGGACAGACAGCGATAGCGGTCGGAGAACACGGCGATCACTGCATCCCAGATGCGCGCATCGGTGCCCAGCGAATTGACAAAAACCAGCGCAGGGGCGCCCTCAGGACCCGTCAGGCGGTAGTGCAGCAAAGTGCCGCTGATACGGACAAATGGCATGGCTTCCTCTTGCCCCTGATTTAAGGGACTGCCAGCGCAGGTGTAAAATGATATGTCCGCCCCATACGATAACTCCAGGATTATTGAATTTGCGCCGGTAGCCCCGAATTTGCTATCAAAAGCGCAGATGGCATAACCGGAAATACAATGTCGCCGCGCATTATCGACCCTCGCATCCGTCTTCGGCATATCGCCTGCTTTCTAGAGGTGGCGCGGTTGCGCTCCATGGCCGGCGCGGCCGAGGCGCTCAATATCAGCCAACCCGCCGCCACCAAGACGATCCAGGAACTCGAAGCCCTGCTGGGCGGGCAATTGTTTGATCGCAGCCGGCGGCGACTGGCCCTGACGGCCTTTGGCGAGGTGTTCTTCCGCTATGCTTCGACCAGCATCGCCGCCTTGCGCCAGGGGATCGACGCGGCGCGTGGGACGCATGACACGGCCATGGTGCGGGTGGGCGCGCTGCCTACCGTCTCGGCACGCATGCTGCCCGATGCCGTGCGCGGCTTTACCGAAGACAATGGCGGGGTGACCACCCGCATCATCACCGGGCCCAATGGCTATCTGCTCTCATTGTTGCGCACCGGCGATGTCGATCTGGTCATCGGCCGCATGGCCGAACCCAATGCCATGGTGGGCCTCAGCTTCGAGCATCTCTATTCCGAGCGCGTGGTGCTGGCGGTGCGGCCCGGCCACCCTGTTCTTAGCGCACCCGAGTTCAATCTCCGGCTGATCGAGAGTTACCAGACATTGATGCCGACCCCGGATTCAGTGATCCGTCCGGTGGTGGAACGGATCCTGCTGGCCCATGGCGTGACACAGCTGCGCGACGAGATCGAAACCGTGTCCAATGCCTTTGGCCGGTCTTATGTGCGCCAGACCGAGGCTATCTGGATCATTTCCGAGGGGGTGGTGGCCGACGATGTCGCCGAGGGGCGGCTGGCGCTGCTGCCGGTGGATACCAGTGAGACGCTGGGACCGGTGGGCTTTACCACACGCACCGACACCCCGACATCATTGTCCACGACCAGCCTGATGCAGTCCGTGCGCGAGGTTGCCGAGCGGCTGCGGAAAGACGGGCAATAGGCAAGGACTGCGCTTCTAGCGGCGCCGCATCCGTTCGCGCAGGACCGCTGGCGGCACGCCGAACATGCGGGCCATGAAACGGGAAAAATAGGCCGGGTCGTCGTAGCCCAGTTCTGCCCCGATCTGCTTGATCGTCAGGGTTGAAAACAGCAATTGCCGTCGCGCTTCGAGCGCAATGCGCTGTTCGATGACGTCAAGAGCCGAGCGGCCGAGACGCTGCCGGCACAGACGATTGAGATGGGTGTGGCTGATGCCCACCGCTTCCGCATAGTCGGCGACGCGGCGCGACTGGCGGTATTGCTGCTCGACAAGGTCGCGAAAGCGCGCCACCAGATGCGCAGCCCGGCCATTTTCCGGGGATGGCATGGCGGCGACATCGGCGCGCCGCAGGGCGACCAGCAACAGCATGAGATGGGCGCGCATCGCCACGTCATGGCCGGTGCCGGGCCGGTCCGCCTCGGCGGTCAAGCGGTCCAGCGCCATGGCGATATCCTTGCAGTTGCGATGGATCACCATGGCCGGCGGGCGCGGCACGCCGAGCCCGACGATGTCGCGCTCCATCAGCGTGACCACCGTGCCGCGCACATCGGCGCTGAACGCATAGCCGTGCACCGTTCCCGCAGTTACCACCGCGATGCTTTCGGGCAGCAACAGATGATCGTCGCCGTCCAGCGTCATCTCGGCCTGCCCCCCCGTAAGATAAAGCACCTGGAAGAACTGGTCGTGCCGGTGTGGCGCGATACGATAATCGTGCAGGCGGCTACGGGCCTGGATGGTTTCCCAGTGCAACCAATCCTGCCGAGCCTCCCCCTCGGTTTCACCATAGAGCGCATAAGTCGGGATCGAATTCATGTTCAGATAGTGCAAGAGTTTGCGTGCTCTGTCCATTCACGACGACCCCATGCAGGCGCATCATGGCGGCAAAAATGGAGGAGCGAATGCGTACTCAAGTCGCCATTATCGGCGCCGGCCCGGCCGGCCTCATGCTGGGCCGCCTGCTGGACCTGGCCGGCATCGCCAATGTCATCATCGAACGCAAGAGCGCCGAGTATGTGCTCGGACGCATCCGCGCCGGCGTTTTGGAGCAAGGCTCGGTCGATCTGATGGAGCGGGCTCAGGTGGCCAGCCGGCTGAGGGCAGAGGGCCTTGTTCATCACGGCACCGATCTCTCCTTCGATGGTGACCGGCTGCGGATCGACTTCACGAATCTGGTTGGCAAGCACGTCACTGTTTATGGTCAGACCGAGGTCACGCGCGATCTGATGGAGGCCCGACAAGGCGAGACCATTTATGAGGCGGCCAATGTCGCGATCCATGATTTCGACGGCAACCCCTCGGTCAGTTGGGAGCAGGACGGCGTCACCCATCGGCTTGACTGCGACTACATTGCCGGATGCGATGGCTATCACGGCGTCAGCCGGGCCAGCGTGCCGCAAGAGGCGCTGACCACGTTCGAGCGCACCTACCCCTTTGGCTGGCTGGGCATTTTGGTCGACAAGCCACCGGTAGCCCATGAGCTGATCTATGCGCACCACGAGCGCGGCTTTGCGCTGTGTTCGCAGCGCTCGAATGTCCGTAGCCGGTACTATGTACAGGTGCCGAACGAGGAAAAGGTCGAGAACTGGAGCGATGACCGGTTCTGGGACGAGCTTCGCCTTCGGCTCAACCCTGAAACCGCCGAGGCGCTGCAGACGGGCCCGTCGATCGAGAAATCCATAGCGCCGCTTAGAAGCTTCGTGGCCGAACCGCTGCGCTTCGGCAAACTGTTCCTGGCCGGCGATGCCGCTCACATCGTGCCGCCGACGGGCGCTAAGGGGCTCAACCTGGCGATGAGCGATGTGGCCATGCTGGCCGATGCGATGATCGAGCTATATGCCGAGAAGTCTGCGGCGGGGATCGACAATTATTCGCAGCGGGCGCTGGCGCGTATCTGGAAGGCGGAACGCTTCAGCTGGTGGATGACGAGCCAGTTGCACACCTTCCCCGAAACCGGTCGGTTCGGGCGCCGCATCCAGCGTGCCGAGTTCGACTATCTGGCCGGCTCCCGTGCCGCCCAGCAGGTGCTGGCCGAGAACTATGTCGGATTGCCAAGCTAGGCCAGTCAGCGTCCGCGAAAGCTTCCAATAAAAATGAGCCCGGCCAGTTTCCTGGCCGGGCTCTTAGTTTGCATCGAAGAAAGTTGCTTACATCTCGGCAGCAACGGCGGCGCGAGCGGCTTCGTAGAGAGCCTTGCCGTCAATGCCCTGGGCTTCCACATCGGCAAACCACTGATCGATGGTAGGCTGGGCGGCCTCGATCCAACGCTGGGTTTCTGCCTCGTCGAGCTGCACGACGTTGTTGCCGGCATTCACCGCGATCGACAGACCCGTTGCATCGCCATTGTCCATGACACGGCCGAACATGCGCGAGGTCTCGAGACCGGAATTGGCATCGATCACGGCCTTCAGATCGTCGGGCAGGTTGTTATAGCTGTCCATGTTCATGACGAAGCCGAAGGTCTGGGTGTAAAGACCATACTGGCTGGTGAAGCCGGTGTGGTTTTCCACCAGTTCGGCCACGCGGATCGAGGGGGTCACTTCCCACGGCACGGTGGTCGCATCGATCACGCCCTTGGACAGCGCTTCAGTCGTCTGGGGCACAGGCATACCGATCGGCTCAGCGCCGAGCTTGGCCAGCATGTCGGAGATGATGCGCGAACCGCCGCGCACCTTCATGCCAGCAAGGTCTTCGAGGCTGTTGATCGGATCCTTGGAGTGGAACAGGCCCGGACCGTGGGTGTGCAGGGCGATGACGTGAACGCCGGCAAACTCGTCAGCCGAGTTTTCCTGCACGTAATTGTAGAAAGCGGCCGAACCGATTTCACCATTGGGGATCATGAAGGGCAGTTCGAACACTTCCGATTTGGGGAAGCGGCCGGGGGTATAACCGAGCACGGTCCAGATGATGTCGACAACGCCGTCCTTGGCCTGGTCGTAGAGTTCCGGGGGGGCGCCGCCGAGTTGCATGGCCGGATAAAGTTCAAACTTGATGCGGCCATCGGACTCGTCGGTGACCTTCTGTGCCCAGGGTTCAATCGCCTGGGCCGGCATGGTCGCCTGGGCCGGCAGGAACTGGTGAATGCGCAGGGTCACTTCCTGGGCAAAAGCGCTCGTGGACAGGGCGAGCGCAGCCAGAGCTGCCGTCACGAAAGTCTTGGTCTTCATTGGGTATTCCTCCCTCGTCATGGCCGACATGGCCGTTTCAGATGCGGCGCTCGGACTGCTTGCCGAACGCCGCCCTCGTTCTTCCCTAGTACAGCAGCCACACCAGCCAGAGCGTGATGGCGGGGAATGCGACCAGGATTATGGTGCGGATCAGGTCACTGGCCACAAAGGGCAGGACGCCGCGATATGTCTCGGACAGCCGGGTGCCGGGAGACATGGAATTGATGATGAACAAGTTCATGCCCACCGGCGGCGTGATCAGGCCAACCTCGACCACGATCAACACGATGATACCAAACCAGATACCGAACTCATCCGGCGTCAGGCCGAAATCGAGCACGGACATCATGGGGAAGATGATCGGCACGGTCAGCAGGATCATGGAGAGCGAATCCATGACGCACCCCATGACCAGATAGAAGATCAACACCAGGATCATCACCACCCAGGGATTGAAACCCTGCTCGCCGACCCAGGCCGCCATGACCTGGGGCACCTGCGACAGCGCCAGGAAGCCGTTGAGCGCGGCGGCGCCAAGCACGATCAGAAAGATCATTGCGGTGGCGCTGGCGGTGGCAAGACAGGCTTCCATGATCGTCTTGCGATCCAGGCTGCGGGCGGCCAGCGCAATAATGAAGGTCCCGGCAGCACCCACGGCTGCTGCCTCGGTCGGGGTGAAGATGCCGGCATAGATACCACCGATCACAGCCAGGAACACCACAAGCACCGGCCAGGTCCTGGCCAGGGCCCGGAACCGCTCGCCATAGGGCAGCCTTTCGCGCACGCCACCGGATCCGGGCACCATGCGGACATAGAGCATGATTACGATGATGTATCCGATGGCGGCCAGAATCCCTGGCACGAAGGCGCCCATGAACAGCTTGGCGATGTTCTGCTCGGTCAGCACCGCGAAGATCACCAGGATGATCGAGGGCGGAATGAGAATGCCCAGCGTACCGCCGGCTGCCACTGCGCCGGTCGAAAGCGCACCGGAATAGCCATATTTCTTCAGCTCAGGCAGCGCGACCTGACCCATGGTGGCGGCGGTTGCCAGCGATGAGCCGCAAATGGCCCCAAAGCCGGCACTGGCGCCAATGGCAGCCATGGCCACCCCGCCCTTTTTATGACCAAGCCAGGCTGCGGCCGCATTGAACAGACCTGCAGATAGACCGCCCAGGGTGGCGAACTGGCCCATGAGCAGGAACAGCGGCACCACCGACAGCGAATAGGAGGCGAAGGTGGAATAGGTGAGATTCTTGAACTGGGCAGCGACGGGATTGAAACTGCCGGTGATCAACCAACTCCCGAACACGCCAACGCCAAGCATGGCGATGCCGATGGGCACGCGCAGAAAGATCAGGATGAGAACGGTGGGCAGGCCGAGAAAGCCCAGCATCAAAGGGGTCATAGCTCGCCCCCTGCCCGCTTGGACTCGGCTTCGCCACGAAGCGCGCAGCTAAGGGACCGGCCCAGCACATAGACGGCGACCACCGCCATGACCACGGCCCCGACAAACGCCATCGCATAGGCCCAGCTCAGGGGAAAGCGGAGCAGCAACGTGGTCTCCCGGTAAGCGAACTTGTCCATCATGCCGAAATAGAGGCGCCAGGCGATGAACCAGGATGCGGCGAGCATCATGATGTCGGTGACGACCAGAATCCAGCTATTGACGCGAAGACCGAAACTGTCGGTGACCAACGCAACCACAGCGTGGCTTCGGGTGAGGTGGGCCCAGGGCATGAAAGCAAAGATCGCAAAGCCCATGCCGATGGAGACCAGCTCATAGTCGCCGGTGATCGGCTTGAGACCAACGAACAGCAGAGCACGACCGATGATGCTGACCACAATCATGCCGACCATGGCCAGCAAGACCAGCCCACCGAGGATCGCCATCCACCTGGCCAAACCTACTATAAACCGCCCCAATAGGGACTCGTCTTTAAACACGCAGGTCTCCCCCCATACATCACCCCGGTTTTAGGGCGTCGGGCGCGGTCAAGTAAAATGACAAATGCCCGCCGTCCCATAACAGCCAGATTATACATTTTTGCGATTATGGCGATTAAACACCGTCTCAATCGGCCTGATTGATAACCATTTATGTGAAGCTGCCCGCCAGCTCGCGGCGTTGGGCAGAGTTTTCCCATGCATTCACGCGCGATGTTCGCATGTCCGCTTGCCTTCCTGATCGGCCCCGCTAGGGTCATCTGGCAATGGTCCAACGAAGAACTCCTCCTCCCGAGCCCTCCGAGGGCGATACGGCGCTGCAGACGGATGCGACAACCTCGATTGTCGGTTACCGGCTGCGCCGCGCCCAACTCAGTGTGTTCCAGAAATTTCTTGCCGTCTTCGATGAATTGAAACTGCGGCCTGCGGAATACTCGGTGCTCGTGCTGATCGGCGATAATCCTGGCCGCAAGCAAACCGAAATCGCCGAGGTGCTTGGCATCAAACGCGCCAATTTTGTCACGCTGGTGCACGGGCTGGAAGAGCGCGGACTGGTCGAGCGCATCCCTTCGATGGAAGACAAACGCGCCAATGCGCTGCATCTGACAGCGGAGGGCAAGGCCTTCCTGACCCTGGCCCAGGCCCGACACGCCCAGCTCGAGGATGAAACCGTTGCTCAACTGGGTGGCCCGGCAGCGCGGGCGCAATTGCTGGCGCTGCTGGACCGGCTGATCTGACCCGCAGCGCGCTCAGCCGAAATTGGGTGGCCGCTTTTCCAGAAATGCCTTCAGCCCCTCCTCGGCATCCGGCCCGGTCTGGCTGAGGGCCGCCGTCAGGCTTTCAGCATAAAGGCCCGCTTCGGGCGGCATCGCGGCGATCTGCGCGATGGCCTGGATAATGAAGCCGTTGATGGTCGGAGAGTTCTTTGCGATCCGTCCCGCCAGTTCGAAGGCCTTTTCCAGCGCCTGCCCTTCGGGCACCAGATGATGTGCCAGTCCCAAACGCTCACCCTCTACGCCGGAATAGGTACGGCCGGTCAGCATCATTTCGGTCAGGCGATCCGGTCCGATCAACCGGGAGATGCGTACCGAGCCACCGCCACCTACAAAGATGCCGCGTAAGCCTTCGGGCATCTGAAACCGCACGGTCTCCTCGGCGACGCGCACGTGACAGGCGGCTGCGAACTCGAGTCCGCCCCCCATGACAGCGCCGCTCATGGCGGCGACGACCGGCACGGTCGAATGGGCGATACGGGCCATGACGCGATGCCAGTTGCGCGAATGGGCCATGACATCGAGCGGTTCACGGGCAACGTGCTGGGAAAGATCGAGGCCAGAGGAAAAATGTCCGCCAGCACCGGAAATCACGATTGCCCGGGTTTGCTCAGGTATGTTGGCGAAAAAGGCATCGAGCGCGGCGACGAGATCGTCGTTGAGCGCGTTGCGCTTTTCCGGTCGGTTGAGCATAAGGTGGCTGACCTTGTCCTTTTGCTCGAGGATCAGCACCTGGTCCTTGGTCATCGATGTGTCCTTCACGGTACTCATTTTGTCTGGCTCAACAAGCTGCGCACGTCTTCGGGCAGGGGCGCCGAGCGGATACCACCATCCTCGCCGCGCACCACCCAGACGCGCTTTTCGTGCGCCTCGATGGCGAGGTCGCCATCTCTGAACACGCTATGTTTCACCGCGAAGCTGGAGCGGCCCAAATCGGTGATTTCGCTTCTGATCTCGATCACATCGCCGAAGCTGGATGGGCGGATGAAGCGCGCGCCGGTATCGACCATGGGGATGCCGGCAATGCCGAAATGATCGAGCCAGTTGCGCTTGTGCATGGCAAAGGCTGCCGAGAGCATGGTCGCGGTGGCATTGTCGAAAAAGCGGAAATAATTGGGGTAGTAGACGATGCCGGCCGGGTCGCAATCGCCGAACTGGATTTCGACACTGGTGATGTTGGAAAACATGGCGGTTCCTACTTTGCCTGCATGCGCAGGGCGCCGTCGAGCCGCACCACTTCGCCATTGAGGTAATCATTGCCCACCATGGCCATGACCAGATCGGCAAACTCACTGGGCTTGCCAAGGCGCGGCGGATTGGGAATGGCCGCGGCCAGACCGTCCTGGGTTTCAGGCGGCAGGCCTTCGAGCAGTGGCGTCAGGAACAGTCCCGGCGCGATGGCGAGGACACGGATGCCAAAGCGGGCAAATTCGCGCGCCGCAGGCAGGGTCAGCGAGACGATGCCACCCTTGGAGGCGGCATAGGCCGCCTGGCCGATTTGCCCCTCATAGGCGGCGACCGAGGCGGTGGAGATGACCACGCCGCGCTGACCATTTTCGTCTGGCTCGGCCAGCGACATGGCATGGGCGCAGAGCCGCATCATGTTGAAGCTGCCGACCAGATTGACATTGATGACGCGGGAAAAGGCGTCGAGCGGCATCGGTCCATCACGACCGACAATGCGGGCCGCCGTACCGATGCCCGCGCAATTGACCAGCACGGTGGGCGTGCCAAGCGCGCCAATGGCAGCATCGACAGCTGCTTCGGCGCTGGCGGCGTCCGATACGTCCACGGCAAAGAATTGCCCGCCGAGGTCGTCGGCAATCGCCCGACCCTTGTCGGCGTCGCGGTCAAAGATGCCAACACGCGCACCAGAAGACGCCAGGGCCCGCGCGGTCGCTGCGCCAAGACCGGAGGCGCCGCCCGTAACAAAGGCTGTTCTGCCCGAAACGTCCATTACGCGGCCTCCGGATTCTCGATGAGGAGCGCAATGCCCTGACCGCCGCCAATACAGGCCGAGGCAATGCCGTAGCGGGAATTGGAGCGCTTGAGTTCATTGGCCAGGGTCAGCCCGAGGCGAATGCCGGTGACGCCCAGCGGGTGACCAATGGCAATGGCGCCGCCATTGACGTTGAGCTTGTCTTCATCAAGCCCGAGCTCATCGACACAGGCCAGGATCTGGGCGCCGAAGGCTTCGTTGATTTCCACCCGGTCGATCTGGTCGAGTGTCATGCCCGCTACTTCGAGAACGGCGCGAATGGCCGGGGCGGGACCAATGCCCATGATCTGGGGCGGCACGCCGACTGCAGCGCTGGCGAGAATGCGGGCCAACGACGTGTGACCATTGGCTTTTGCATAGGCGCCCGAGGCCACCAGCACGGCGCCGGCGCCATCGACAATGGCCGAAGAATTGCCGCCGGTCTGCACGCCGCCGAATGCGGGACGCAGCCTGGACAACACTTCGTAGGGCGAGGGGCGAATATGAGAGTCGGCGTCGACGCTCTCCACCCCGCGCGGCAGTTTGATACCGCGCTTGTCGAGGGTGTCGATTTCAAAGACCTCACTGATCACCGGCACAATCTCTTCGGCCAGAATGCCGGCGTCGCGCGCAGCTATGGCGCGGTTGAAGCTGCGTTCGGCGAAACGGTCCACCCGTTCGCGGGGAATGTTGTATTGCTTAGCCAGGTTCTCGGCGGTGTCGCCCATATTGACGCAACCGGCGGGATCGTAGAGCGCTTCCCAGAGGAAGTCCTTGAACTCCACCTGCCCCATGGCAAAGCCATTGCGGTGGGTATAGGCGGCGATGGGATTGCGGCTCATGCTTTCGCAGCCTGCACCCAGCGCCAGATCGACACGGCCCAGAGACACCGAGTCGGCAGCCTGGGCGATGACCTCGATTCCCGTGCCGCAGATGCGCTGCACCAGATGGGCCGGCGCCTCGATGGGCGCCCCGGCATAAAGCCCGATATGGCGGGGGGTGACATAGGCGTCGAACGAGGCCTGGGCCATCGAACCGGCAATGGTATGGCCGATGTCGGCGGCTTTCACACCGGTCTTCTCGATGGCGGCGCGCGCCGCCTTAATGCCCAGATCAATCGGGGAGATCGCGCTGAGGGCACCGCGATAATCGACAAATGGGGTGCGGGCGCCACCGAGCAGGTAGGCGTCGTCGAAAGTGAGGCGAAGGCCTTTGCTCATGGTTCAGGCGCCTTTCCGGGAAAGCACGAAAATGTCGGGGCCGGGCGTGTCGGCATAAAGGGTTTCGACCAGCGCAGCGCGATGAGTGCGCACGGCCCGCTGATTGATCGAGCCCTTGTCTGTCACCTCGCCCTTATCGATGTCAGGCGCATCTGCCATTAGCAGGGCCCGCGCAACATGGTTGGAGCTGCCGGTAGATTGGCGGGCCAGGGCCGCCAGGCTGTCGGCAAATTTCTCTCGCACCGCAGGATGAGCGAGAATGGCCGTCGCCTCGGTCTCAGTAGGCAGGCCGGCATGACGCGCACAGGCGGCAAGATCGGGGAAGATCATGGCGCCGATGAAATTGCGGTCGAGCCCGGTGACCACCACGTCGCGGATCAGCGGCGCGCAGGCAGCAATGACGGCGCCACGCACGGCGGCGAAGTTGACCCAGGTGCCGGTCGAAAGCTTGAAATCCTCGCTGACACGGCCGTCGAAAATGAAGCCCTTGGACAGGTCATTTGCATCAACAAAGCGCACCGCGTCGCCGATGCAGTAGAAGCCTTCTTCGTCAAAGGCTTCGCCGGTTTTTTCGGCATCGCGCCAATAGCCCGGCGTCAGATTGGGTCCTTTGAGACGCAGTTCGGTCTTGTCGCCATTGGGCACCAGCTTGATGGTAATACCAGCGGCCGGCAGGCCGATATGCCCGGCCTCTTCCACCGGCCAGGTCGTCGTGAAGGCAAAGGGGGCCGTCTCGGTCGAGCCATAGCCGGTGATGATCAGCACGCGCTCACCAGTCTCCTCGCGCGAGGCCTCCACCAGACCATCAAAAACGTGTTGCGACAGACCCGCGCCGGCATATTGCAAAAGCTTCAAACGGGCAAAGAGATTGCGCCGGACGTCGGGATGCTCATCGAAGGAGGCGACAAGAAACTCGTAGGCCTTGGGCACATTGAAGAACAGGGTCGGCTGCACCGTCTTAAGGTTTTCAAGCGTGCGTCCGAAACGGGCCGGGGTGGGTTGGCCATCATCGATAAAGAAGGTGCCGCCATTATAGATGGCGATGCCGATATTGTGGCTGCCGCCGGCAACGTGGTTCCAGGGCATCCAATCGAGCAAGACCGGCGGCTCGTCCTGAACAAAGGCGAGCGCCTGGCGGATCATCTGCTGATTGCAGGCCATCATGCGATTGGTGGTGATGACGCCCTTGGGCAAGCCGGTGGAGCCGGAGGTGAACAGAACCTTGGCCACCGTATCGGGCGTGATGGCGTCATGCGCCTGCTGCACGGCCGGCGTGACCGGGGTTTGCAGCAGTTCATCAAACACGCTGACGGCACGGCCGCTGATGGGATTTGAGCGCACGATCAGCGGCACATCGGCACCGAACACGGCGTCGATGGCGGGGGCGAATCTTTCGCCATCGCTGGCATAGATCATGCCGGGGGTGAGGAGCCCCGCAATGTGACGCAGCTTGCCGAAATCGGTGGAGATCAGCGAGTAGGCCGGCGAGATGGGCGCATAGGGAATACCAACCCAGATGGCCGCCATGCCGAGCAGGAAATGCTCGATCTCATTGCCCGAAATGATCATCAATGGACGTTCAGGAGACAGACCCGCGTCGATCAGGGCCTGGGCGAGCGGCGGAATGCGCTCCAGCACCTGGGCGAAGCTCAGCTTGCGCCAGCCTTCGCCCTGCCGGTCGGCGATCAGAATGGCATCTGGCGTGCGGGCAGCCCAGTCCTCGAGCGCATCAACGATGGCGCGCGGATAGGGGCCGAGTTCCTCAACCGAGCGAATGATGCTTGTGCCATCGGCGCGACGCTCTTCACGCGCAGCCATGTAGCCCAGCCGCACGGGGCGGATTGGGGTCGTCCTATGTTCCATGAGCATTCTCCTCACGGATATTGTTATGCCCCATAACAATTGTTTGTGCAAGAGCAGCCAGGCGGAGCTTATCCTACTGCTCGCCCATGCAACAGGAGGGCGGCCCCTTCGGCGGCGTTTCGCAGGCGCTCCAGCCCCCGGTCGAGCGCTTCGCGATCAATACGGGAGGTGGGCCCAAACATGGAAAGCCCCGCGATCATCTTGCCGCCATGGGTCTTTACCGGCACGGCCAGGGCGGTGATGCCGTCTTCGCGTTCGCCCAGATTATAAGCATAGCCACGCTGGCGAACGACGTCGATCTCTGTCTCAAGGTCGCGGCGGCGCGTGATGGTTCGATCGGTCAGGGCGTCGAGCCGGACCGTTTCAAGGTAGCGCGCCCGTTCACGCGGACTGAGATGGGCCAGCCAAAGCTTGCCATGGGCCGTGCAATAGGCTTCGAGGCGATCCCCGATCCTGATATCGACCGAGAGCGAGCGCGGCGGCATGGCGCGCGCAATGCACACCACCATGCCCGCCTGATAGATCGTGGCCATGCTGGCCTCCCGCATCTCCTCGGTAAAGGCATCAAGCGCGGGCTGCAGCAATTGGCCCAACCGGTCTTCATCCTGGGCCCGATCACCCAGATCGACCAGTGCGTAGCCCAGGCGATAGCTGCCCTTGGAAACCTGCACCAGCGCTCCTTCGGCCTCCAGCGACTTGAGAAAACGATGCGCCGTGATGGCATTGAGACCTAGTTCTGCACACACCTGGGCCACAGTGATGCGTGTTCGCTCCCGACCCAGCAGCCGCAGGATGGCGAACGCTCTTGCTACCGAATTATTGAGCTGCTGTGCCATGCGCCTTCACTTCTCAAAAATAGATAACACGCCGCGACACTGAATCACGTGGTGGTCTCGCCCGTCCAGGTCGCGCAGACATATTGCTTAGCTTCCGCAATGCGTTTGGCCCGGAAACGCGGCCTTTTTCGACCCGACGGTCGCGCTGCTTGACAGCACCCACGGCACCTCGCACGCTTTTATCGGAAGTGCATCTACAATAATAGATAAATGAAACAAGAAACTCCATCACTGACTGCTGGCGGCGCCCTGCTGGCGCGGCTCAAGACCATCGGCATCGACTACATTTTTGCCAATTCGGGCACCGATTTTCCGCCCATCATCGAGGGGTTGGCCGAAGCTGCAGCCAAAGGCGTGCCGTTGCCGAAGGCCCTGGTCATACCCCATGAGGGAGCGGCCATGGGCATGGCGCACGGCTATTACCTGGCAACCGGCAAACCGCAGGTGGTGATGGCGCACACCAATGTGGGGCTGGCCAATTGTGCTATTGGGGCAATCAATGCGGCCGTCGAGAATGTACCAGTGCTGCTGTTTTCGGGCCGTACGCCGACCGCCGAGCAGGGTCGGCTGGGCGCGCGGACCGTACCGATCGGCTGGGGCCAGGAAATGCGCGACCAGACCGCCCTGGTGCGTGAGGCCAGCAAATGGGATTACGAGTTGCGCTTCCCTGAACAGGTCGGAGAACTGGCCGACCGCGCCTACGCGATTGCCAATTCAACGCCCAAGGGACCGGTCTATGTCGCCCTGCCCCGCGAAGTTTTGTGCGAAGGCTATGCCGGTCCCGATGTGGCAAAGCCGCTCAGCATGCAGCCGGCAAAAATCTCGGCCGATCGAGCCCAGATCGCAGATTTGGCGCAGCGCATCGCCAAGGCGAAGTTCCCCGTTGTCTTTGCCCAACATGGCACGGGCGGCGCCGACGCTTTTGCGACATTCTCGGCGCTGGTGGATCGCTGGGCGATCCCGGTGAGCCAATACTGGGCCGTGCAACTGGCGCTGTCGACCAACCATGCCATGCATGCCGCGGGTGACCCGTCAGAGCTGTTGGCACGAGCCGATCTCGTCATCGTACTGGACAGTCTGGCCCCCTGGTCGCAGCAGGCTCACAAGCTGCGCGATGACGCCGTGGTCGTTCATGTCGGCCCTGATCCACTCAAGGCGCGAACGCCGATCCGCAATTTCCGCTCTGATATCTCGATTGCCGGGGAATTGCCCGATGCCATTCTGGCGCTGCAATCGGCATTGGACGCCCTTGAACCGGGGCCCGATGTCCAAGCCCGCCGCGCCGATATCGTCAAGGCGAATGCCGGGGCCCGACGAGCCGCGCTCACCAGGGCCGAAGCCGGGCGCGAGGGAGTGATGAGCGCCGACTATGTCGCCAAAACCGTGTCCGAGGCGATTGCCGAGCGGGACGCAATCCTGCTTTCGGAACGCGGATGTCCGATGGGCCCGATGGCGCTTTCTCATCACCAGGCCTGGTATCAGGAACCGCATGCGGGGGGCCTTGGATGGTCGTTTCCGGCAGCCCTTGGCATGCAATTGGCTGATCGCAACCGGTTGGTGGTCGCGACGATGGGGGATGGCTCTTACATGTTCGCCAATCCGGTGGCATGCCACCAGATTGCCGAAGCGCTGGATTTGCCATTGCTTGTCATCGTGATGAACAACAACGAGTGGGCCGCGGTGCGCCATTCGGTGACCGATATCTATCCAGACGGTTATGCGGCCAAGGCTAATCAGATGCCCCTGACGGCGCTTAGCCCAGGGCCGGATTTCGTGCAGGTGGCCAAAGCCAGCCGTGCCTTTGCCGCCAAGATCAACACTGCGGATGAACTGGCAGAGGCACTGCCTGCGGCCCTCGCCCATATCGCAGAAAATCGCGGCCTGGCGCTGCTCGACGTCACCATGCGCAATTAACGAGAAGACCAAAGGAGGCCCCATGCCCGAACGCGCCAACAATGAATTCTGGAAAGATCTCAAGCCCATCACCAAGGTATTTCAGCCTGATGCGCTACCCGAAGTGTATCTGGCCGATGCCCCTACCGAGGACGAACGCTACTACGTGCCGTTCACCGAGACTGTCTCGTCGCGGCCCCTGTGGATCTCGCCGACGCAGAACAAGTGGTGCGATATCTTGATGGCCAAGAAGGCGGGGCTGGTGAACCGGCATTACCACCCCCATGAGGTGTTTGCGCTGACCCTTTCGGGCAAGTGGGGCTATCTTGAACACGACTGGACCGCCACCAAGGGCGATTTCGTCTACGAGACGCCCGGCGAGGGGCATACGCTGGTCGCCTATGAACACGAAGAGCCCATGAAGGTCTTCTTCACTGTCACCGGCCCGCTGATCTGGCTCGACGAGGACGGCGAACCAAACGGCTTCTTCGACGTCCACAACTACATCGCCATGTGCCGTGAGCACTACGACAAGGTAGGGATCGGGGCGGACTATGTGAATTCGCTGTTCCGATAGGGGTTGGCGCGAAGATTGAATTGATTCCTTCTTCCCTGAGGGGAGAAGATGGCCCGGAGGGCCGGATGAGGGGTTCAGTATTCCGGCAAGGCCGCGGGGCCTTCACCCC
The DNA here is from genome assembly GCA_041939225.1 of Devosia sp. Classification (GTDB taxonomy): domain Bacteria; phylum Pseudomonadota; class Alphaproteobacteria; order Rhizobiales; family Devosiaceae; genus Devosia. Next base: position 31,064 of record JBGTUK010000003.1, on the reverse strand, counting down.
CTCACCCCAACCCTCTCCCCTGAGGGGAGAGGGGGCGACGGACACTGGCACCATCAAATTTTAAAAAGTGCCCTGCAGGTGGACGCCTGCAGGGCCTCTGCTTTCCCGCCTTGGACGAGGCCGGAATTCAGGCGCTCATGCCGCCATCGGCCATGATCATGGCGCCGGTGGTGAAGCTCGACATGTCGGATGCGAGGAACAGCACGGCTTGGGCGATTTCGTCGGCGCTGCCATGGCGCCCCATGGGGATCATCTCATTGAAGAATTCGGTGCCATCGCGGCCGATTTCTTCGCCGAGGCCCTTTTCGACACTGAGCTGAAAGTCATTGTCGATGGGGCCGGGATGCACGGTGTTGACGCGGATATTGCGCGGCGCCAGCTCCTTGGCGAGGCAGCGCATCAGCCCAACCTGGGCGTGCTTGGCGGTGATATAGGCGTAGACACCCGGATCGCCGCGCGTCGCCGCCACGCTGGAGGTGATGATGAAGCTGCCACCCGACCGCATATGCGGCGTCAGGTGCTGCGCCACGAGAAAGGCCCCGCGCACATGGACGGCATGGACCGCCTCGAAAATATCGAGCGGATAGTCGGCAATGGGCGCGACGGTGCCGAAATTGCCGGCATTGGAAAACACCACATCGACCACACCGAAGCGCACCAGGGTCTCGTTGGTCAGTGCCACGACGTCTTCGGGTTTTGAAACGTCTGCCGCAACCAGAAGCACATCCCCATCCGGCAGGGCGGCGCGGGCTGTCTCCAGCGCGGCCATGTCGAGATCGGAGAGGACAAGTTTCGCCCCCTCTTCCAGCATGCGTTTCGCAGCGGCGCTGCCTATCGAGCCTGCGCCGCCGGTGACGACGCAGATCTTGCCTGCGAGCTGACCCATGTCGGTCAGATCGGGTAATGAATGGGGCCGTCCTGCACGGTGACCCAGCGCAGTTCGGTGAATTCGGCGATACCCCAATTGCCACCGAAACGGCCATAACCAGACGCTTTCACGCCACCAAAGGGCATTTGAGCTTCGTCGTGTACGGTCGGACCATTGACGTGACAGATGCCGCTCTCAATGCGACGCGCCACAGCCATGGCGCGGTTGACGTCCTTGCCAAAGACAGCCGAGGAGAGACCATACTCGGTGTCATTGGCGACCCGCACCGCCTCATCGATGGAACCGACGCGCACAACCGTCACCACGGGCCCGAACGACTCCTCGGCATAGATGCGCATGGACGGGGTGATCTTGTCGAGCAGGGTCGCATCAATCAGGGTGCCGTCGATCTTGCCGCCAGCGGCCAGCACCGCGCCCTTGGCCGTGGCATCCTTGACCAATTGTTCGAGCCGCGTGGCGGCGGTAGCGTCGACCACGGAACCAAGTGGGGTCTGGCCGGTGGTGGGATCGCCAGCGACCAGAGTTCTGGCCTTTTCAGCCAGCTTTTCGACGAAAACGTCGGCGACGCTCTCCATGACGACGATGCGCTCGGTCGACATGCAGATCTGCCCCTGGTTCATATAAGCACCGAAAGCGGCCGCCGCGACGGCTTCATCGATGTCGGCATCATCAAGCACGACGAAAGGCGCCTTGCCGCCCAGTTCGAGCAGAGCCGGCTTGAGATAGCGGCCGGCCTTTTCACCGATGATGCGGCCAACCCTTGTCGAGCCGGTAAAGTTCACTCGACGGACCGCCGGATGTGCGATCAGGGTTTCGACGATCTCACCGGCATCCTGCGGGGCATTGGAAACCGCATTCAGCGCACCCTTGGGAAGCCCCGCCTCGAGCAGGCTTTCAACAATCAACCGATGTGTACGCGGGCACAATTCGGAGGTCTTCATTACCACCGTATTGCCGCAGGCAAGCGGCGTTGCCAGTGAGCGAACGCCCAGAATGACCGGTGCATTCCAGGGCGCTATGGCCAATACCACGCCGGCAGGCTGACGCACCGCCATGGCGGTTGAACCGGGGCGGTTCGAGGGCACGATCTCGCCCTTGATCTGGGTCACCAGACTCGCGGCCTCGCGCAGCATGTCAGCGGCCAGCGTCACATTGAACATGGCCCAGCCGGCGGTGGCGCCGATTTCAGCCCCCATGGCCTCGACAAAGAGCGGGCCTTTTTGCTCAAGGATATCACCAGCCTTGAGCAGGATCTTGCGGCGCTCCCTGGGCACGCTGCGCGACCATTCGGGAAATGCCGCGGCGGCGGCATCGGCTGCCCGCTGCGCGTCATCCACGCTTGCTGCAGCAGCGCAGGTCGCTACCGCACCGGTGATCGGGTTCTTCCGCTCGAAAACGCGGCCACCGGAGGCCTGTTGATCTTCATTGCCAATGAGCAAGCCCAGCTGGTCCATTGCCCTTCTCCTTCTACAATCGTGTCAAGCGGCGGCGCCGCCCAGGAATGCCTGTTGCACTGCCGGGTCGGTCTTGAGCGCCTCGGCAGAATTTTCACCCACGATGCGGCCGGCCTCCATGAGATAGCCGCGATCGGAAATCGAGAGAGAGATCGACACGTTCTGTTCGACCAGAAGCAGGCCCACGCCGGTCTGCTTGACGCGCTTCAGCGCTCCGAACAGTTCGGTGACAACGATCGGCGCAAGGCCCAGGCTCGGCTCGTCGAGCATGAGAAAGCGCGGATTACTCATCAGGGCACGACCAATGGCCACCATTTGCTGCTCGCCACCCGACATGGTGCGCACGAGCTGGCTTCTGCGCTCGGCGAGGCGGGGAAACAGATCGTAGATCAGGTCATTGCGTTCGGACTCGTTGGATCGGGCGCGCTTTGGATTGGCACCCAGAGACAAGTTCTCTTCCACGCTCAGATCACCGAACACGCCCCGCCCTTCGGGCACCAGCGCAATACCGGCCTCGGGTATCAGATGCGGTTTGGTGCCCAGAATAGACTGCCCATCAAGCAGTATATCGGACCCTTTCTCGGGCCTGGCAATGCCAGATATGGCCTTGAGAAGCGAGGACTTGCCGGCGCCATTGGCGCCCAGAATGACCACAGTCTCGCCTTCGGCGATGCGGATCGAGATTTCGTTGAGCGCCAGGTGCCGACCATAGCGCAACGACAGATTACGGGTTTCAAGCATGGCCGTCTCCGAGATAGGCCGAGATTACGGCCGGATCCGCCAGCACATCGGCCGTCGGGCCGTCGGCGATTTTCCGGCCCACATTCATCACCACGGCTCGGCTGCACAGGGCGCGCACCGCCTCCATAATGTGTTCGACCAACAACACCGTCATGCCGCGCTGGCCAAGAGAGGTGATGAGGTCGATGCCGGTGCGCAACTCGGTCGGGTTGAGACCAGAGAGCCATTCATCGAGCAGAAGCAGGCGCGGTTCGGCGGCCAAAGCCCGAGCCAGTTCCATGCGCTTCTGATCAATATAGGTCAGGTCATTGGCGTGTTCGTCGCCACGACCGGCAAGGCCCACTTCGGCCAGCAATTGCTCGGCCCGCTCGCGGGCAGCATTGCCCCAGAGGTGGTTGGGCCGGAAGGCCAGAGCCGCAATGACGTTTTCGGCCACGGTGAGCGAGGGCAGGATGCGCACGAGCTGGAAAGTGCGCGCCACACCCTTGTGGGCAATGCGATTGGGCGCCAGTCCACCGATCTTCTCCCCGGCCAGGGTTATGGTACCCGAGGTTGGCGCGAGGGCGCCCGAGATCATGTTGAGCACGGTGGTCTTGCCCGAACCATTGGGCCCAAGCAGGGCAACGGTTTCCCCTTCGGCAACCGCGAAATTGACCTCGTTGACGGCGGTCAGGCCGCCAAATTGCTTCTTGAGGTTCTCAATATTGACGAGCGTATTCATTTTGCGGCCTCCCCCCTGCGCATGCGCTTCGTGAGGTCTTCCACCCCGGCGAGCACACCGCGCGGGACCACAAAGACGATGGCAATGAACATCAGGCCCAGAATGATCGAGTAGTGATTGGGGAAATTGGCGCTGAGCCATTCGAACAGCAGAAACAGCGGTATTGCCCCCAGCGCCGGCCCCCAGAGCCGGTTGGCCCCACCCAGAAGGGCCATGATCAGGGTCAGGAAAGAAATGGTCGGGTTGAAGACGATGGAGGGCTCAACATAGGTCCAGCGCGGCGCCTGGATGGCTCCGACCAGGGTGATAATGGTGGCGCTGACGGCAAACAGGGCAAGCTTGACCCCCGCGATATTGATCCCGGTATGGGCCGCCACGGTTTCATCGTCGCCGACGACCTTGAGCGCCAGACCCAGCCGGGAACGCGAGATGAACCAGCCAATCGCAATGGTAATGGCGGCCAGCCCCAGCAATTGCCAGTAGATCTGCTCGGCAGTGATGGGCAGGAAGATATAGCGCCCCAACGTGCCGGTAACATTAACCTCGTACCACGTGACGAGCTGGCGGATCAGTTCGGCCAGGCCGAAGGTGAAGATGACAAAATAGACACCCGCCAGACGCAGGGTGGCCAGCCCGACCACCAGGGCCACGGTCAATCCGATGGCGGCGGCGACCAGCAACACCGCCCAATAGGGCAGCGTCTCGCTCAGCACGGCGACCGTATAGGCACCAATGCCGAAAAAGGCGACCGTGGCAAGCGAGACATAGCGTGTTGGGCCGGAGAACAGCGCCCAGGCGCTGGCGAGAACCACGTAGCCGGTCATGCCCAGCAGCAGGCCGACGCCATAGGCGCCAAGTTGGGTGGGCAGGAAGGCCAGCGCGGCCAGGCCGAGAGCAGCGAAGATAAAACCGAGAATGGTGCGGGTCATCGTCCGGCAGCCTTTCCGAACAGGCCCGAGGGCTTCCACAAAAGGACCCCGAGGAAAATGAGATAGGTGGCGGCCAGGGTTAGGCCGGGATCGACATAGGTGGCCACCACGGTTTCCACGATACCCAAAAGCAGCCCGGCGACCAGCGCGCCCATGAGATTGCCCAGCCCCCCCATGATGACAATCACCAGCGCCTTCATGGTGAAGACCACGCCCATGGAGGCGTTGAAGGTCTGATACATGGAGATCATCACGCCGCCTGATGCTGCCAGCGTCGTGCCCAGCGCGAAGGCAAAACGGGCCGTGCGGTTGACGTCGATACCGACCAGGGGCGCAGCGTCCGGGTTGACGGCAATGGCGCGGATGGTGGTGCCCCAGCGGGTGCGGGTCAGTACGTAGAACAACGTCGCCCCGATGAGGATGGCGAGAACGAAGGCGAGCAGGCGATTGGCCGCGACATTGGCGCCGAGAATATTGATGCCGGTATTGAGGAAATTGTAGCTCGTATAGTTCGAACCGAAGACCACCAGCATGACGCCCTGGATCACGAAGAGCAGGCCGAAGGTCGCCAGGATCGAATCCACTTCGAGCGTGCCGCTCTTTTTCGAGCGCGTCACCAGCGGCTGCATCATGACGCCATAGATGACATAGCCAAACAGGAAGGCCATCGGCAGCACGAGGAGCAGCCCGACAATGGGATTTATGCCCAGGCCCGAAAACAGCAGGAAGGCGGCAAAGGCCGCAAAAATCAGAATCTCGCCATAGGCGAGGTTCATGATGCGCGAGATGCCATATTGCAGGGTCAGCCCCATGGCGACCAGCGCATAGGTGCCGCCCAGCACCAGACCGGTTATCAATGTCGTGATCATTTAAATATTCACCTGTCCCAGCGCGGAGCGCGAGGTGGGCAGCCGCACGTCACAATCGCACGGCCGCCGGGATTTATCTGGTGTTACTGCGCCGGCCAGGGGGCCTTGGGCAGCTTGGGTGCAACAGCGCCTTCGCGATCAGCGGGCGCGACGGCGACGAAATTCCCGTCCTGCCACTGACCGCCAAACCAGAGGTCACGGAGTTGGTTGTTCTCAAGCTTGGTTTCGCCCAGCACGGTCTGGAAAGTACCATTGGAAAGCTCTTCGGAGACCGCGTCGCGATCCAGGCCATGGCGCTTGATGGCTTCCTCAAGCATTTCCAGGCTCGCATAGGTGATGACCGAACCCCACCAGTCCGGGGCCTGACCGATGAACTCGGTGTGACGCGCCCGATAGTCCATCACAGCTTCGTTGGTCACGTCGATACCGCCAAGGCTCATGATGCCCTCGATCTTGTCGCCATTGTTGGCGGCATAGACCGGGAAACCGACACCGACGCCCAAATAAAGCACTTTGGGGTTGTAGGCGGCGACCTGCGCCTGCTGGGTCAGCGCGAATGTGTCGGGCGGATAAGAGAAGGCCACGAAGGTATCGGCGCCGGACGCGGCTGCTTCGTTGAGCATCGGCGTGAAGTCGGTGGTGCCGACCGGATAGGTCACATCATAGACAATGTTGATGCCGGCATCGGCAAATGACTGGCGGGCGGCAGTGATCAGATCAATGCCGAAGCCGTCAGCGACAGAGATGACCGCGACATCATTATTGATGGTGCCGGCTTCCTGCTGGTCGGTGAGGATGTCGGCAAGCGCCTCTGTATAGTCGTGCCCGCCACCGAGCATCCAGAAGCTCTTGTTCCAGCGCGCGGCGAACTCGGGAGCCTTGTCGGTCACGGACGAAACGGCAAGCTGAGGATAGCCGAACCGGTCAAAAAGCGGCGCTGCGGCAAGGTTGAAGCCGGTGCCCCAGGGCGGCAGGATGAAGTCGACGTTATCCTGGGTTGCCAGGCGCTCGACAGCGCGTACCACTTCCTCGGAAGAGGAGCGGTCGTCATATTCGACCACTTCGATAGGCAGACGGCTGCCATCGGGCATTTCGAGACCGCCGGCCTCGTTCACTTCATGCACCCAGAGCTGATAATTGGGCAGAGTGGTGATGCCAGCACCGCCAGCATTGGCACCGGTCTTGGATATGGCATAGCCGATCTTGACCGAAGTGCGGTCATCGCTGTCCTGGGCGGTGACGGCCATGGTGCCGACACCGGCGAGCAAGGTCGCGGCAAGACCGATGGCGCGCAGGGTCGTCCTGCGTGAAAACAGTGTCATGGGTTCCTCCTGTGGCCCGTTTGCCGGGCCGGTCGGGCCGTGATTTCGTCGCTGATATCCGGCCAATGATCGAACGCTACACGGGAAGCCACCCCGACAAGAATAGACTTTTTTCGGAGAAACTTGTACTTTTACGGGAATTGCGGCGGAAAAATGCACCAGACCAAGACAACGCTCAATGCTCGCACCCATGTCGACCTGACCCGCGAACTGGACGGCCAGGTGATCGCGACGACCCTCGATACGGTCCGTTGGACCTTGCCGGGCGGACGGAATTGCGTGTTTGTCCTCTCATCGGGCGCGGGCACCGTCTCGACCCCGGACGAGACCACGCCAATGCAGGCGCCTAATCTGATCTGGATCCCGGCCAATCAGCGGGCCGAATTGATGTTGCAGGCGGGGGCACGCGGGGCCTGGCTGTCGATCTCCGACATTGCGCTGGGCCAGATCGCTTTGCCCGGCAATATCGCTGAGGACATGCGGCGCTTCGCGGCACGGCCGCAGCTAGGTACGAAAATCGAGCGCGATGTGGCGGCACGGCTGACGACCTTGTTCGCGCTGATGACCGAGGAATTGCGGTACAACGCTTCGGGTTCGCAGGACATGGTGCGGCACCAATTGGCCATTGTGGCGATCCTGCTCTGGCGCACCTCCGACCTCGCGCCATCGACGGCGCGGCCGGCACCGCGCACGATCGTGAGCAATTTTCTGACAATGGTGGACCAGCAGATGCGCTCGCACTGGACGGTCGCTCACTATGCGCGCTATCTCGGCGTCAGCGTTGACCGACTGACCAGTGCGGTGCAGCGCGCCACGGGGCAGACCCCCCTGGCCCTGATCCATGCGCGGCTATTTGCGGAAGCTCGGCAGATGATCGAGAATTCCGGCCTGCAGATCGCGGAGATATCCGCTCATCTCGGGTTTGACGACCCGGCCTATTTTTCACGCTTCTTCAAACGATTGGGCGGCAAGTCACCCCGGCAGTACCGGCAGGAGGCAGCCATGGGCCAGGTGCGCGATGATGGCTCCTATGCCGCCTGGCCATAACCTCCCCAGTTTGAGCTATTGCTCGTGGAAAGCACGCGCCATGGAGTCGGTCACCGGCTTGATCAGATAGTCAAGGAAGGTCCGCTCGCGGGTGCGCACCAGCACTTCTGCCGGCATGCCCGGGGTGGGCGAAAAGCCGGGAACGCGTCCGAGCTGGTCAGGCGAAATGGTTATGCGCGCCAGATAGACGTCCCGCTGCGTACCCTCGACCCCGGCGATGGTATCGGCGGATATATATTGCACCTCGCCTTCGAGCACTGGCGTGGTGCGCTGATTGAGGGCCGTCAGGCGGATATTGGCTGCCTGCCCCTCCTTGACCTCATCGATCTGCATGCGGGGGATCTGGACCTCGACAATCAGCGGAACGCCCGCCGGTAGAATCTCGAAGATCGGCAGACCGCTTTCCACCACACCGCCGGTGGTGTGATAATACATGCGCACTATGGTGCCGGCGACAGGGGAAGAAATCGTCGTGCGGTTGAGAATGTTCTGCGCCTGCAGGGTCTGTTCGCGCAGCGCCTCAAGCTCGGCTTCCACTGTCTGCATCTCATCGAGGGCGGCCTGACGCACGGAGTCGCGCGCCTGAACGATCTCACCGGTGTATTTCTCGATCTGGGTATAGGTCTCCTGCACTTCGGACTCGAGCCGCGAGATATCACCCTCGGCATCGAGCACTGACCGCTCGACGGCGCGCACGGAGGATTGTGCCACCACGCCCTTTCCGAACAGTTCCAACATTGCCAGATGGTCCTCGCGCAGCAGCGCCAATTGATTCTGCATGGATTCGATCTGCGCCTGGCGACCACTGATGCGGAAGCGCAGGGCCGCCAGGTTCTGCTCGATCAGTTGCAGTTCGTTGTTGAGCTTTTCTCGCCCGGCGATGAAATTGGTGCGCTGGCCTTCAACCACCGCGGCAATGTCGGGATTGCCCATATGATCCTGGACGGACTCTGGGGGCACATATTCGTCCAGTTCCAGGGCTTCGGCATTGAGCCGGGCGCGAATGGCCTCGAGCCGGATGACACGCAACTGCAATTGCTTGGTTGTCGCGTTCGCCGAGGTCTCGTCGAGCAGCAGCAAGCTTTGCCCGGCAATCACCTTGTCGCCTTCGCGCACCAGCAAGTCCTTGATGATGCCGCCTTCAAGGTGCTGGACGATCTTGTTTTCGCCAGTCGCGACAAAGCTGCCCTGAGCGATGACCGCGGCCGAGAGTGGCGCGGTCGCTGACCATGTTCCGAACCCGCCAAAGGCCAGCGCCACCAGCAATGCACCGATCCAGACCGGTGCGCGGATCGAGCGCGGCACACCGCTATACCATTCCAGGTTCTGTAGTTCCCCTACGGCCGACATGGTCTAGTTCTCCCCCGAGGGCTTGGTCTCGTTGATAGCGGTGGGACTGTTCCCGGACTTGCCGGTCAGGGCCGCCATGACCTCGGACCGCGTGCCGAACATGGAGACTGAGCCATTGTTGAGTACCAGGATCTTGTCCACCACATTGAGCAGCGCCGGCCGCTGGGTGATGGTCACCACGGTAATCTTCTGCTTGCGGGCATGTTCGAGCGCCTTGGCCAGCGCGGTCTCGCCCTGCGAGTCCAGGTTGGAATTCGGCTCGTCCAGCACCACCAGCTTGGGATTGCCAAAAAAGGCACGGGCCAGCGCGACGCGCTGCTTCTGACCACCCGACAATGGCGCGCCATCGGCTGCGACAAAGGTTTCGTAGCCTTGCGACAGGCCCGCGATCAGCTCATGCACATCGGCCAGGACGGCAGCGTCGAAAATGTCCTTGTCGCTGACATCCTCGCGCATGCGGGCGATATTGGCCTTGATGGTGCCGGGGAAGAGTTGCACGTCCTGCGGGAGGTAGCCGATGCTTTCGCCGAACTGACGCTGGTCCCAGTTGCGCAGATCCATCAGATCAAGCCGCACCGAACCGGAGGTGGGCAGGATTGAGCCGACCAGCATCTTGCCCAGTGTGGTCTTGCCGGCGCCCGAATTGCCGATCACAGCCAGCGACTCGCCGGGCTGCAAGGAAAAGGAAATGCCGTTGAGCAACACCTTCTTGTTGGGCGGCGGCACGAAGAGCAAACGCTCGACATCCAGCCGCCCTTTCGGCTCGGGCAGCAGCAGGCGTTCGAAATTGAACGGGCTGGAATGGAGCAGCCCCTTGATGCGTCCGAACGATGCTCGGAACTGAGAAAAGCCGTTCCAGCCTTCAATCGTGCCTTCGATAGGGGTAAGGGCGCGGGCGGCGATGATCGAGCCGGCGATGACCATGCCACCGGTAATTTCGCCCTGGATCGCCAAAAAGGCACCCCAGCCGAGCATGGCCACCTGGGTGAGCAGTCGCACGCCCTTGGAAATGCTCGACATGATGATGTTGCGATCCTGGGCGCGCACCTGCGCCTGCAGCGAGGCTGCTGTATCGCGCCCCCAGATGCGCACAACCTCGGGAATCATCGCCAGCGCATTGATAATCTGGGAATTGCGCGACATGGAATCGAGATGCAGGGCCGCTCGGCTCAACAGATTGTTTGCATCGGTGAAAGGACGCGCGGTCATGCGCTGGTTGATCATGGCGATGATCAGCAGGCAGATCGATGCACCCACCACAATCAGGCCGAGCTGGGGGTGGATCAGAAACACCGCCAGCACGAAGAGCGGCGCCATGGGCGCATCGAGGAAGGACAACAGGGTTCCAGAAACGATAAAGCTGCGCAGTTGCTGGAGATCGCCCAGGACCTGATAGTCGCGCCCATTGCTGTGCAGTGAGGCGCGTGCCGCGGCGCTGAGAATGGGAGACCCCAGCTGCACGGCAATCTCGACGGCGGTGCGCATGAGGATAAAGCGCCGGACCGCATCGAGAATGGCTTGGAGCACCACGGCGCCAACCACGGCGGCGGTCAGCATGACCAGCGTGTCCATCGAGCGGCTGGTCAGCACGCGGTCAGAGATCTGAAACAGATAGATCGGAATGGCCAGCACCAGAATATTGATGAAGACCGTGAAGCCCATGACGATGCCGAGATTGGTCCGCACCGCCGCCATGCCATTGGCCAGGCTCTGGGTGAAATTGGGCTGGGCGGCGCGTTTGTGAAAGCCCGCGCTGCCGCCGCCCCTGCCCCCTCCATTCCCCGAACCGTTCGAGCCCTTGCCGCCGCCATCGCCAGAGGAGGTCTTGCTGGTCGATTTGAGTGGCCCGCGGTCACCCTCCACGATGGGTGGAATGCGGGTTTGAGGCTTGTCAGGTTCCGGGGTTCGGAAGTCGCGTTGTGGCCATTCCGCACGGACCTGGTCTGCCTGCGCGGGTTGTGGTTCATCCATTTGCCGGGGCGACGCGGATTCGGGGCGGGGCGGGGTCTGGCGCGCCTCACGCGCGGGCGCTGACTCTGGAGGCGCCTGTCGCGCCTGTGGGGTAGGTTCGTCAACAGGCTCCGCCCTCGCCTCAGCCTGCGCCGGTGCCTGCGGAGCGGATCTGGCTGTGGGTTCGGATTTCGCTGCCGTCTGCGCGGGCGCCGGCGGCACATTGGCGTTTGGGATTGGCCGCTCCGAGCTCCCGGCAGGCGCAGTCTGGCGCTCCTCGGGCCGGGGGCGCAGGACTGACCGTGGTGGCGGGGCGGTTTTCAAGCCCTTGGCGGATGGGGATTCCACCGCGCGTTGCGCAGTATTGTCTTCACCGGCCTGGGAGGACGGCGCATAGCCGCGGGCCAGTTCATCGAGCTCAGCGGCCGCCAGGTGGATATCATCCATGATTTGATCCATCTGATCGGACCGGGTCCGGGTGGCGTGGCGTCGTTGACGGCCCAGCGCCTGTTGGTCGGTACGGCTCAGGTGCTCAAAAGTCATGTGCTCTATCCGGAAACTGAATTACGCGAGGACGGATTGCATGAGGTCGACCGGAGCCGCGTCATGGGTCGTGTCGCCAAGGGCGGAATAGTCGGGGTTGTCGGCGAGCGTTTCGGTGTGATCGAGGAAGGCAACGACTTCGCTCACCAGAGCATCGTCGTCGTCACCATCATCGCCCTGGGCCTGAAGAATATTGGCCTGGATCAGGATGGAGTCTGAGTAGTGGTTGCCGCCCACCTCGATGCTGTCACCAAAGGTGTCGAAGTCCTTGATGGCAGCGACATTGACCAGGGCATTGGAGCCGGTGTCGATGTTCCACTCGGTAACGGGTTGCCCATCGAGGAACGCCTTTTTCTGCAAGCCGACAAAGTCGCTGTCTCCGAGAATATTGGTCTGCTCGACATAGCGCAGATCGTAGATGCTACCCGAGACGTAGAGTACACGCGGAATGGCGATGCCCTCGAACTCCTCGGCAGAGTAGAAGCTGGCCGGCATCGACTTGTTGCCACCGGCAAGGCCGTCCATGGCGTCCTTGTAGTGATCGGAGATGCCGGACTTTACCTCGGTGGCTCCGACATTATGGATGACGGCCTGGTTCCAGAGCAGGTTGCCGCTGGTGTTGAGCTCTCCGGAAGCGGGATAGTCCCCGTCTTCGCCAGCACCGAGCATGGTGACGGTGTCATTGTCATACAGGATATTGTTCTGCACGATGACATTGGCATCAAACACATTGCCGCCGACCAGTATGAGATCGAAGAGCAATCCGATATCGGCGAAGTTCACGCCGTTGAAGGCAATGTTCTCGCCGCTGGTCACAACGGCATCGCTGCCTGAGGCGGTCAGAACGCCCATATCCTCATCGGACATGAAGGTAAGCTGCTTCATCCATTCGAGGAAGATGACGTCGCCCGTAACACAGGTGACCTGCCAGTTCTGTGGCATGACGCCCGGATTGGCCTCGGCAGTGTCGCCGGCGACATCCAAGGTTTCCTGCACAAAGCTGGCGACATTGACCGCCTTGGTCTCCCCGCCTGCCTTGGGGGACAGAGGCAGGTCATCGTTAACATGATCGATATCACTGAAGGCGTTTGTTTGCACGATGGCGTCGAGCTGGTGGAAATTTCCGCCGACGACGAAGTGTGTCCCGGCCAGGCCACCATTGAGCACGGTGGCTTCATTGACCAGAAAGTTGCCGCCGCTGTTATAGGTGACAGAGCCTTGCGAGTTGTCGTCCACCAGATGGAGGTCCGCCTCGTGCTCGCCGGTGACTTCGATGACGTTGGGCGTGGGCGCATCCTCTTCTTCCTGCAGATGCTCTGGCAGCGCATCGGCCAGATCGGGCACTTCCTCTTCGCTCTTGCCGTTGACGTAGGTGCCGGTCAGAGACTCGACCTGTTCGAACTGAGTGTCAGGGTTGGACTGCTGCGCTTTGGCGGTCGCGTTCACCGCGTCCATGACCGAGGGCACATCGTCATAGCTCGAAATGCCTGGGCCGTTGCCGATGGGGCCGAGCACCGCATTGCTCGCAGCCTGCAAGCCAAGCAGACCGGTGTCGGCGCCTGAGCGGAATGTCAGGGGCTCATCCAGCGTGCCCATGATGAAAACGTCATCATCGGAAAGGTGAATGGTTTGGGAGATCACCGCGATGACCGAGCCGGGCTCGATGCCGATCAGCGGGATCACAAGGTCGCCCGGACCTGCCGGCCATTGCGACAACGGCGAGTCCAGTTCGGACGCGGTAAAATCGGGGGTATTGGCAAGACCGATCTCGGCTGGGCCAAACATTGCCTCACCACGGATCAGGTATTCGGGGGGAGCGTAGAAAACGCCTGGCGTATATTTCCCGAGGGCATAAGCCTGAAGCACATCAACGGAAACCTGCTGCATTTCCGGAGCTTCTGGCGCTGGTTCGGCTTCATGCTCTGCAAGAGCAAGCTCGAGCCGAATCCTCATGTCTTCAGCGGCAATCTGGAAGTAGCCAAGGAAGTGGACAACAATTTCTGAAAATGGATCGCTTGGAAAAAACACGGGACACCTCCTACTCGCCAATTCGTTTCCCAGCGGACTGGCGGAAGTAAGATGATCTGCGCGGTGGGGGCGCTACCGCGCAGATCTTTGCAAGCGTTGGGGGCGCTCGCTTTATGCGTCGTCGTTGCCGGCGTCGTTGTACATGGAGTTGTTGCCACCCACCACGGTCGCATCGACCGCGTTCTGCTGCAGGTTGGCACCAAGCACCACTTCCATGTTGAAGGCGTTGCCGCTCACATAGGCGCTGGAGTCGGCACCGGCACTGGTCGAGGCGTCGTCTCCACCGCTCGAGCTCTGGCTGTTGTGGGAAGCGTCAGCATGGGCTCCGTACGCCTGGGCATTGAACGTGCCATTGGCATTGTTCTGAACATTGCTCAGCGTGTCGTTGTCGATGATGTCGGCCACCTGGCTGATCGCAAAGCCAGTGTCACCTCCGCCACCCGAGAATGCGCCATTGAAGACGTTCTCGAAGTTGACGTCATCGCCCGGATCGAATTCGAGCGTGCCGCTATTGATGAACAGATTGTCCATCGTGGCTGTGCCGATATCGAGGTCGGCGAAGTCATCATCGGAGTTGTGCGACCCATCATCGTCGGAGCTGTTGAAGGCGTCCGTGATAGCGACATCGATGTCGGCATCAAGATGAGTGGAGGCGTCGTTGTTGGAATTGTTCGTAGAATTATTCGAATTGTCGTTATTCGAATTATTCATGGACTTGTTGTTTCCAACGTCCGTGTTGTTGCCAACATCGGTATTGTTGCCCACATCAGTGTTGTTGCCAACATCCTGATTGCTTGTCGAATTGTCGTTGTGGGAGTTGTTGGTCGACTTGTTGTTCGCAACATCGTCCACGTCAACATCCAGAGCAAGGTCATTGTCCTGGGAGTTGTCATTGCCCGAGTTGTTGGTCGAGTTGTTGTTTTGCGAGTCGGCCATCGCGAAGTGTGAGGACTGATCACGGTTGTCGTTGTTCGAGTCCTTGGTCGAGTTGTCATTGTGTGAATTGTTGGTCGACTTGTTGTTGGCCACATCGTCAACGTCAACATCCAGATCATTGTCCTGGGAGTTGTCGTTGTTCGAGTTGTTCATCGACTTGTTATTCCCGACATCCTGATTGTCGGTCGAGTTGTCGTTATTGGAATTGTTGGTCGACTTGTTGTTGGCCACATCATCCACATCGACGTCGAGATCGGTCGAGTTATCGTCGTTCGAGCTGTTGTCATTGTTGGAGTTGTTGGTCGACTTGTTGTTGGCCACGTCGTCAACGTCAGCATCGAGATGAACCGAGTTGTCGTTCTGAGAGCCATTCATCGACTTGTTGTTGCCGACGTCCTGGTTGTCAGTCGAATTGTCGTCGTTCGAGCTGTTGTCGTTGTTGGAGTTGTTGGTCGACTTGTTATTCCCGTTGTCCTGCAACGTGGCATTCAAGTCATTGTCTTGGGAATTGTCATTGTTCGAGTTGTTTTGTGACTTGTTATTCCCATTGTCCTGGATGGTGGCATCATTGTCCTGAGAATTGTCATTCTGCTGGGAATTGTCGGTGAATGCACCATTGTTTTGGAAGTTGTCAGCCATTGGTAATCTCCTCATTGATGGCTTGGCTGAGCGACCAACAACCCTCCTGTCATCTCAAATGGAGGTATTTCGGAAGCTCATGTTTGATGGGGGAGGCGAGAAACTCGGACGCTTGGTGTGGCACGCGAAACCTGATCGACACCGTCTGGCCCAGAACTCAAATCACCCAGTACGACGCGGCTTGTGCTGCATCGGGGTTCAAGTATTGCTTGGTGGGAGACGAAGTATAGTTGCCACTTCAGGCTAGTCCGAAGGGCCTACGAGTAATCTTATCGACGTAAGACATGTGTCCGGTGCGCAAAGGAGCTAGATCGTTTTCAATCCCCGGTACGGGGAGGATCACACGGGAAACTCAATCGAACGGTCGACCTTTGCCGGTCCGAAGGGATTAGAGCCCCACCTTTTGCGTTAGTCTTCCCGCGGATCGAATCACGTCGGAGTCACGCCCCCGGTGTTAACGTTTTGTCAACCTTGGGAGCGATGGTGCCAGGCACAACTGGGGACATAGATTCACAGTAATCGCCAGGTGAGGGAGTGGTAAAGTGCGTGAAAACCTCTATGACGGTCTGCCAAATCCGCGTCAGACCGAAGATCGGCCATTTAAACCTGGCACACTTCGGCTGGTGTTTGTTGCCCCACAACAAGCCATATACCAATGCCTTAGCAGTGCATTGCAGGATCACTTCCGCGATGCGGATGTTTTTCTAGTCGACCGGATCGACGATACAAGCGATCCAGATCATAGCGTTGGGCTGGTGCTACTCGGCGCCGGCGCCCGGTTGATCGGCGTGGAGTTCATCGAACAATGCAGTCGGCGCTTTCCCAATGCGGCCATTGCGGTTGCCACCGATAACGGCGTGCCGGTCGTAGACCCGCAATTAATCGAGCGGCGGCTCATCCAGGGCATCCTGCCTACCTCCTTGCCGCTCGATGTCTGGTTCGCGCTGATGCGGCTGGTCATGGCGGGTGGTGAATATCTGCCGCACGGTGACAGCGCCCCAGCGGGTCATTTCGAGCCTCTCCATCGGAGCTCACGAGGCGCGCCGTCGCTAACTTCGCCAAGCTCAGCCCCGCTCAACGAGCAAAGACAGGCCGCCGAAATTCCCGCGCAGCAGAACCAACAGGTCAGCTATGGCGCGGAAAATGGACTGGATACGTTGACGGCACGGGAGCGGGAGATCCTCACCCTGGTGTCGGAGGGATACCAGAACAAGCTGATAGCAAATCGGATGGCCCTGTCGGAGCACACGGTCAAAGCCCATGTGCACAATCTGATCGCCAAGCTTCGGGTGACCAACCGGACCCAGGCGGCAGCCTATCTGCACGAACACGGGCTCGATAAAAGCACTCGGAGCACAGGGGCCCTCAGCAAAGGCACTCTTCACGCAGGGGCTGGTGACCACTCTCCGGTCCCGGGCCTGGGGTGAACGACATGCCTAGCCTGGACAGGGTGCTCCAGCAGGTCGGTCAGTTGAACTATGTGTGGACCAATACCGAAAGCCTGTTCATTTATCTGATCGCCTATCTCGCCGGGACGTCCAAGGATGCCGCGGTCATTATCTTTCTGACGCTGAACACCACACGGGCGCGGCTGGACCTGCTCGACCGGCTGGCCAAACTGCCGGCAACGCCGCCAGAAACGCGGGTTGCGGTGCTAGGCCTGACCGAACGCCTCAAAAAAGAGGCCAAGGTCAGAAACAAGTACAATCATTGCATCTACTCATTCGATTCCAATGGCGAATTGAGCGGGACACAATTGATGCGCATTGTCGAGTTTGACGATGCGCTGAAATACGGGAAGTCCGAAGCGCTTGACGATACCGAGTTCGAGCGGGTTCAGGCTGCCATCCAGGCGATCACATCAGTCAATCGGGATCTGTGGGCGTTCTTTGCTGCCAGCGGTATCGAGCCATAGTTCCCAAACAGCCTGCACGAATGAACAAATAATCGTGAGATTCGGAGAAGATTAGATTAAATCGTACGTTTTCCGTGTTGTTGGGATAAGATGGCGGTCCGCGTACGGGGCATAACTGCGTAAATGAGGGAATGGAGGGCGCAGATGAGTACTCAAGCGCCGCACCACACAACAATAAAACTGCTTGGTCCCAGCTGCCTGCTCGTGGGCAGTAATCTGGTTCAGGGTGTTCCTGCGAGTTTTTTCCGGATTGCGGCCTATTTGATCCTCTCCCCCCCCGAACGGGTTCAAGCGCGCAGCAGGACGGCTGCGCTGTTCTGGCCCAATGCCGACGACGGCAAAGCGGCAGCTAATCTGCGTCAGGCGGTGGCCCGCATCAGGCATGTCCAAGAGGAAAACGGCTTCACTCTGATTGAGGCCAATATCTCAACCCTGCATCTGACCCCTAGTGATGACGTCTATTGTGATCTGATCGAGCTGTCCCGGCATATCGAGGGTGAGGTCGTGCTCAGCCCACTGCAACTTGCGCGCATTTATGGTGGCGAGTTGCTGGCCGACCAGGAATCCAGCAGCGAGGAGTTCGAGGATTGGCTCTCCTCTCAACGCAACGAATTGCTGCTGCATGCGGTGGATGGTATCGCCGAGGGAATGCGCACGGGGGCTGGTCTGAACCATGCTGAACGCAGCATCTGCGCGCGGCGGCTGCTCGAACTGGACCCTTACCGTGAGGACGCCGTATGCGTCTTGATGGAGGAGGCGGCCGAGCGTCGGCATTACGGCCGGGTGACCGAGCTCTACACCTCGATGCGCAGCGTGTTGTCCAAGGAATTGGGCATTGAGCCAAGTCCGGAAACACGGGCGCTCTATACCAGCCTGATGGAGACCGTGCGCTAGCGGCGCGGATACTCTACGCGAATGCGGTCAGAATGGCACTGTGCATGGGCTTGGCCTGCCATTCGCGATCATAGGGCAGGCCGCGGTTGGCGACGCTGCGCTGGGTGCGCAGCCAGGAATGACTGTCGCTCAATCCCCAGGTACTGACACCCAGAACATTGTTGAACTGCAAGACGATATCGAGATAGCGGCGGGTTTCGTCGGCTACCAGGGCATCGCGCCGTTCGATGGAGAGCCCGGTATTGGCCTCTGCCACATCGAGCTCGGTAATCGCCACCTTGAGCCCCATGCCGCGAATATCGCGCATCAAGCCGTATATGCCATCGGCATAGACATTGCCCTTGCGCAGATCCAGATGCGCCTGCAGACCGACCGTGTCGACCGGTGCGCCGCGCGAGCGCAGCCGCTCCAGCAGGCGGAGCAATGAGAGGCGGCGCTCGCCTTCATAGCTGCTATTATATTCGAGCCCATATTCATTGATGACCATGCGGGCACGCGGCGCGCGTGCCTTGGCCGATTCCAGGGCGCGCTCGATATAGGCCTCGCCGAAGGCGAGATAGAACTGGTTCCGCCGCAGGCCGTTTCCGCCGTGATTGGGTTCGATTGGTTCGTTGACCACATCCCATTCGCGCACCTGGCTGCCATAGCGGCCAATGACCTTGGAAAAGTGATCGTCGATCAGCGCCCAGTCGCGGTTAGACTCCAGCGCCGAGGCCGCCCACCGCGGCAGGCTCTTATGCCAGAGCAGGGTGTGACCGCGCATGGTCAGTCCGTTGCGGGCGGCAAAGCTGGCGAGCTGGTCCATTTCGCCATAGGTGTAATTTCGGCTGGGCGCGATGGAATCCCATTTCATGGCCCATTCAGGCGTGATGACGGAACAATCGCGCGTGACGCTGGCACGGAGCCGGCTGTCGCCAAGGGTTGCGGTCTGAATGGCGGCACCGAAATAAAGACCGCGCGAAGACGCAGCGGAGCGCAGGGCGCGCACCGGCGGCGGTGTTGCTGACCGAGGCTGACGCGCCGGTGTCGGGTCCGGAGTAGAAGTGACCGATCCGGTCTGCGTGCTGTCGACACGAGCGCAGCCAATCAACTGCCCCACGGACAGCGCAGCGGCTGCACCTATAATCAGTTCTCGACGCTTCACCGTTTCGCCTCCCCCGAATCGACCACCGACCAACCCTACCAATGGAAAAGTGAAGCAAGGAGCGGAGCGCGGCAATTAGACAGAACTGTCTAGATCGTTGTATTAATGGCACCAGTCCAAATCAAAAGCTAGACTATCCACTTACAGAGTCATTCGGTGCGGGAGAAGTTCTGCATACAGCTTTGTGGTACAGCAACTTTGTTAGTGGTGAGTCAAGATGTGCAAGATATCACAAGTAGTAAGTGCGAAAATTTTGGGCACATCTACGGCCCTAATGTTGATAGCGGCACTGCCCGCTATGGCCGATTCGCTGGTCACTATTTCCATCGCCGGGGAGGCCTATGATGGCCCGCCAAGCTTTGATCTTTTGATTAATGACAAGGTGGTTGGCAGCGGGACACTGCGTATTGCGATCGAAACCGAGGCCGATGGGCGCCTGTTTACCAAGCCGCGCCCCAGCTCATTCCTGGAGCAGTTTTCCTTCACCGTTCCGGATGACCTACTGACGCCGGACGCCGAAATCAGTCTGATGCTGACCAATGACAAGTTCACCCGCATCGAAGGCGCCGGCGAGGACGGAGTGCTCGACCGCAACCTGTTCATCGACTTTATCCGGGTCAACGACATCGAGGTGACCTCGGCCGACATGGTGCTAATCCATGATGGCGCTATCGTCGAATACAATTATCAGGCGGGACTGCTGCCGATCTACGAGGCAGGGTTTCGCGCGGTGGCGCGGCCGCCCCAGGGCGGCTGGCTGACCGGTGCCGTCGCCAAGGTCGGCATGCTCGATATCCCCATGCCCTTGCCCCGACCGAAGGATCTGACGCTCGGCGCCGGACTGGTGCAGCAATGAGCCCGCAACATAAAGCGACCAGACCGGTGCGTCAGAACCGCACCGGCCGGGGGACAGACGCGCCCAAATCCATCTGTGTGACAGGTGGGGCGGGGTTCCTCGGCAGCCATCTGTGCGCCCGGCTGATCAATGAGGGACACCGGGTGACCTGCCTCGACAATTTTCACACGGGCCGCCCGGCTAATGTGGCGGCGCTAGCGCGCAGCAACCGCTTCGAGCTGGTCGAACACGACGTGGTGGACGCCTTACCCGAGGATTTGCCCGCCTTTGATGAAATCTACAATCTCGCCTGCCCGGCCTCGCCGGTGCACTATCAGAGCGATCCGGTTCGCACGGCGCTGATCTGTTCAGAAGGGGCCGTCAATGTGCTCCACCGCGCTCAAAGGGACGGCGCCCGGGTGATGCACGCTTCGACCTCGGAGGTCTACGGTGACCCCGAAATCCACCCGCAGCGCGAAGACTATTGCGGCAATGTCAACACCGTGGGGCCGCGCTCCTGCTACGACGAAGGCAAGCGCTTCGCCGAGACGCTGTTCACTGATTTCGCCCACCAGAGCGGGGTGGTGGTCAAGATCGTGCGCATCTTCAATACCTACGGCCCCCGGATGCAGCCTGACGACGGCCGCGTGGTTTCCAACTTCATTCTACAGGCCCTGCGCGGCGAGGACATAACGGTCTATGGCGAAGGCCAGCAGACCCGCTCGTTCTGCTATGTCGATGATCTGATCGAAGGCTTTGTTCGCCTCATGGCCTCGGGCCCCGAGGTCGATGGCCCGGTCAACATCGGCAATCCCGCCGAGATTACGGTGGGCGAACTGGCCCGCATCATCATCGAGATGACAGGCTCAGCATCCAAGCTGGTTCATCGCCCCCTCCCGGTTGATGACCCGCGCCGCCGGCGTCCCGACATCACCCGTGCCAGTACCCTGCTTGGCTGGGGGCCGCGCGTGCCTCTGACCGAAGGGCTGGAGAAAACAATCCGCTTCTTTGCCAATCTCAACCAGCCGCTGGCACCGGCGCAGCGTCATGGGTCGGCCTACGCAAAGGCCACTCAGAGCGAGCCCATCGTGCAAATCTAATTCCAGTAACAGAGTGAGTAAGAACCATGCGCCTCGTTATTATCGGTTCGGGATATGTCGGCTTGGTTTCGGGCGCATGCCTGGCGGAGCTGGGGCACCAGGTGGTGTGCGTGGACAATGATGCGAGCAAGGTCACGCAGCTTCAGGCTGGTCAAATTCCCATCTACGAGCCGCAACTCTCCGAGATGATCTCCCGAAATGTCGCGCAGAGACGCTTGGGCTTTACGAGTCAAATGCCGGCGCTGAGCAAGGAAATCCACGCGATCATGGTTGCCGTAGGCACGCCACCCCGCACCAATGGCAGCGCCGATCTCAGCGCTATTTTCGCGGTGGCTCAGGAAGTCGCTGCCAAGGCGGTCCATCCGCAAATGGTGATTATCAAGTCCACGGTTCCGGTGGGCACCGGCGACAGCGTGCAGGCCCTGATGCACAAGGTGCGGCCCGGAATGCACTTCTCGGTGATCTCCAACCCCGAATTCCTGCGCGAAGGCTCGGCCATCGACGACTTCATGGCGCCGGACCGGATCGTTGTGGGCGCTGGTGACGAGACGGCGCGCAATACGCTGCGGGCGCTGTATGCCCCTCTGGAGCGGACCGGAACGCAAGTGATCTGCATGGGGCGGCGGGAGGCCGAATTGGTGAAATGCGCCGCCAATGCGTTCCTGGCCACCAAAATCGCCTTTATCAACGAAATGGCCGATCTTTGCGAAGCGGTCGGCGCCGATGTCGAAGAGGTCGCTCATGGCATCGGGCAGGACGAGCGGATCGGCGCAGCCTTTCTACAGGCCGGGCCGGGCTATGGCGGGTCGTGCTTCCCCAAGGACACGACCGCGTTGCAGGCGATCGCCCAGGAACATGGCATCAATCTGCGCCTGGTCGAAACCGTCATCGCCTCCAATGAAGCCCGCAAGCGCTCCATGGGTCGCCGTATTTCCAAAGCCCTGCATGGGGATTTGACCGGGCGGGTCGTGGCGGTGCTGGGCCTGACTTTCAAGCCCGACACGGACGACATGCGCGATTCACCGTCTCTGGCCCTGATCGATGCCCTGCAGCGAGCCGGCGCGACGGTGCAAGTATTTGATCCGCAAGGTATGAACCGTGCCCGGATGCATCTGCATGATGTGCACTTCGCGGACAATGCCTATCTCTGCGCCGAAGGGGCGGACTGTCTCGCGCTGGCAACTCATTGGCCCGAGTTTGCCATGCTCGATGCCGAGCGGCTGGGCCAATTGGTGCGCAACAAGGTCTTGGTGGATTTGCGCAATTTCCTTGATCCGCAAGCCTTTCTCAATGCCGGTTTTGCGGTCCACGCCATCGGTCGACCGCCCCAGCAACCCCGCCGGCACAACCTCGTCGCAGCGCAGCGGCACAGAGCTCGTAACCAGGCCAGGGAGGCCTTCATGAATGGGGCGGCACAGCGCCCACACCCTGCGCTGCAGGATGGCATGAACGGGTAGAAGCCACGTCGCGAGAGGCCGGGCCATGGATATCAACGAAACAGTGAGCCTGTTGCTGATTGGCGCCTTCTGCACCGTGCAGATCGCCTACGCCCTCTCGCAGTGTCTCGATCTCTATTTCTTCACCCGGCCGGTCAACTGGGTGGACCCGAATTCGGCACGCGCCAAACCGCCAGAAGACTACCCCTATATCGTGCTGTTCTATCCGGTGTTGCGCGAACTTGAATCGACAATGCGCACCACGTTTCTGAGCCTGGCCCAGCTCGAATATCCCAAGGACAAGTTCAGCGTCGTCGCCATTCCCAATGCCGATGACGCGTTCACCGTGCGCTCGTTGCGGCGGCTGCAGAAGGAATTTCCTTTCCTCCAGATCATCGAAGTGCCGGCGACATCGCACAAATCGTGGCTGGTGGTGTGGAAGGCCTGGGATCGCTGCAAGAAGGCGTATTGGTGGCATGAGGGCAAGTTCGCCCGAAACCGTAACCTGCCGCCCAAGAAGACCCGGCAGCTCATCTACGCCTTCTACCAGATCGCCGATCGGGTGATGCCGGACCAAGATTTCCTGGTCAATTATATCGACGCGGACAGTTGCCCGCCCAGCGACCACTTTCTCGCAGCGGCCGCCGGCATGGGGCAATATGACGTGCTGCAGGCCCAGAACATCGCGGGTAATCTCAATGCGAGTTGGGCGGCGAGCTGGCACGCGTTTGACCACATGGCCTGGGACGGTTCGAAATATCCGCACCTGTCCGCCGATGGAAAGCACCCCTTCTGGGTGCTGGGCAAAGGACTGTTCTTCCGCGCCTCAGACCTCATCAAGCTGGGCGGGTTTCACCCCTGGCTGACGATCGAGGATCCGGAGGTGGGCATGCGCTTCTGGACCAATGGCAAGCGGCTCGGCGTGATCGAGAACCCGCTGATCGAAGAAGTGCCGCTGACTTTTGCGCACGGCATTACCCAGCGCAAACGCTGGGTGGCAGGCTTTTTCCAGAGCCTGACCCATCCACTCAAGGCCATGGGCATGCCCTGGCCGGCCCGTTTCAAGGCCTGGCTGAACTTCCTGCCCTGCCTGTCGCTTTCGCTGAATTCCATCGGCCTGCCGCTCGGCGCCTGGGCCACCTGGTCGGCCTGGAATGGCCAGAACGTCCTGCCCGATTGGGCCATCGTGCTGTCCCTGGCCAATCTTGTGGTGTTCACCCTATCGATGAGTGCGCTTTATGTGCGGACCTGGCACCGCGCGGCACTGGTGCTGCCCGCGCGGAAGGACCGCGTCCGCTATCTGTTGCGGGTCAATCCGATCTTTATCCTAGTGTGGTGGCTGGTCTGGCTGGTTCCGCTCTGGATCGGCTTCCGCATGTTCCTACGCAATGAGGGCCTGGTGTGGGAACGCACCGAGAAGACCGATGCCAACCACGATCTTGTCCGCGTCGCGCGCACCAGGAAGTCGAGCGCGATTGCGCGGCCCGCCGGTCAACCCAAAATGCCCGCCGTTGTGAAGGCAGGAACCATGAAATCTCAAAAGGCGCGTAGCGAGTAAGGAGTAACACAATGGCGAAAGGACATGTTCTGGTCACCGGGGGCGCCGGCTTTATCGGCTCGCATCTGGTGGACCTGTTGCTGGCCCGGGGGTTTGAAGTCACCGTTCTCGATTGTCTGCTGGAGCAGGTGCATGGCGACGCCGAGCGCGATGCCGAAGGCTGGCCGGTCTATCTCAACCCCGCTGCGCACCGCATCAAGGGCAATATTCTCGATGACGGGGTGTTCGAGAGCGCTCTTTCCGGCATTACCCATCTGGCCCATCTCGCCGCCTCTGTCGGGGTCGGGCAGAGCATGACCAATATTGTCGATTATACCCGCAACAACACCATGGCCGCGGCCATCATGCTCGAAGTGCTGTCGCGCACCGAGCACAGTGTCGAGCGCATGACGGTTGCCTCATCCATGTCGATCTATGGCGAGGGCCAATATGTCGAGGCGGAGAGTGGTCGCCCGGTCATGCCGGATATGCGTGGCCATGAACAATTGCAGACCCATCACTGGGAACTGCACAAGGACGGCGCGACCCTGCTGCCCGTGCCGACCGATGAGAACAAGCTGCTCCAGCCCGCCTCGATCTATGCGGTCAACAAGCGCGACCATGAGGAAATGTTCCTCTCGGTCGGCCGGGCGCTCAAGATTCCTACCGTGGCGCTCAGGCTGTTCAACGCCTATGGCTCGCGCCAGGCATTGAGCAATCCCTATACCGGGGTTGCAGCAATTTTCATCTCGCGCCTGCTCAACGACCAGCCGCCGATCATCTTCGAGGACGGCGAACAGAAACGCGATTTCGTGCATGTGCTAGACGTGGCCAATGCCTTTGCCACAGTGCTCGAAAGCGATCTTGAAGTGTGGGAAGCGTGCAATGTGGGCAGCGGGCAGGCCCGGACCGTCAACGAAATCGCGTCCACGCTGGCGCGGCTGCTGCGCAAGAACATCGCGCCGACCATTCTCAACCAGTACCGGGTCGGGGATATCCGCCACTGCTTTGCCGATATCAGCAAGCTTGAGCGCTTGTTCGGCATAAGGCCGGCGCAGGAATTCGAGGCGGGGATGGCGCAGTTGATCGAATGGGTGCAGACGGTGAACCGCCCGCAGGATCGCTCGCAGCAATCTCTGGCCGAGCTGACCCGTAGCAGGCTGGTCGTCTGACTGGGTCAGCCCAGTCGCGGCCCATCGGCCAGCAGCGTCCGCCAGAGTGCGCCGCCAGGGCTTGCCTGCAATTGGGCGGCAGCCAGGGCGCTGTCGATGGTGGGACGGGAAACTTCCGTACCGGCCAACTGCTCGGTCAGCGCCTCGAAAATGGCCGGATGCAGCGTCAACACACCCCCGATAACGGCGACGGGCTGCTCTTCAGCCCGGGCCTGCATGGCCTGGGCAAGCAAGGCCAGTTCGACACCAGCCTCGTGCAGGATTGCAAGTGCGGTCTCATCGCCCAGTTCGGCCGCCTTGGCGACGCCGACCGCAAGTGTGCCGATACGCCCCCGGTCACCGGCATAGACATATTGGCGAACGTCGTGCCAACTCGACCCGCCTACCAGGGCAAAGATCTGATCGGCCATGACTTGCTGGTCGGCAAATGAGCCGGTGTGGTCGAGCGTGCGATAAAGCCGGTCGAGCGCCCTGAGGGCGATCCAGCTTCCCGAACCGGCATCGTCGATGAGAATGCCCCTACCCCCGACCCGGACAACCTCGCCGGTGGCGCCGACGTGAATGCCAATGGATCCGGTGCCGGCAGAGATCAGGTGACCACCCCCGGGCTGGAAATGAGCCGCAAAGGCAAGGATGATGTCGTCCATCAGCAGGATGGCATCGCGCGGCAGTCCGAGCGCTTGCTGGGCAAGGCCAGCAATCTCATCGGCGGCGGCGGCGCCAAAGCCAGTCAGACCACCGCAGAGGGTTGTGGGTTTGAGCCCATTGTCAGCAAGGGCGCTGGCCACTTGATCGAAAACCGTTGCCAAGCGCGCGCGCTCGGCCGGGTTGAACACATGGGCAGTGGCACCGCCTACACGGCCACGCGCCAGCACCGCGCCTGCTGGGTCGCAGGCCACCCAGCGGCTGGCCGTGCCGCCGACATCAAGGCCGATATGGACTTGGCTCACCTGGGCACGCCCTGGTTGACGAACATGCGAGTGATTTCGCGGGGATTGGTAATCATGGTGCCCACCACAACGGCATGCGCGCCCGCATTGAAGGCCTGGGCGACAAGCTCGGGGCGATTGTAGCGCCCTTCAGCCACCACCGGAACATCAAGCCGTGTGGCCAGCGCCTCGAGCAGCGCAAGATCCGGCTCCTCCGGCTTAGGCTGGGTCGCCTCGGTATAGCCAGAAAGGGTGGTGGCGACGTAATCGGCGCCCCAATCGGCAGCCTTCAGCCCCTCGTCCAGCGTGGAGATATCGGCAAACACCTCGGCGCCAAGCTCTTCCTGAATGCGGCGGACGAGAATGCTGGGATGTTCGCCGTGGCGCGGCCGTTCGGTGCAATCGAGCGCAATAATTCCGGCGCCTGAGGCTGAAATCGCGCGAGCGGCCGGGAAATCGGGGGTGATATAGACCGGATAATCGTCCGAAAACACCTTGTGGATGCCGATGACCGGTAGGCCCGCTGCCTGCACCGCCGCGACATCGGCGGGGCCATTGGCGCGAATGCCCACGGCGCCGCCATCGCGCGCCGCCAGCGCCATGGCACCCATGAAGTGGGGGCCGTGCAAAGGGTTATCGGCCCGCGCCTGGCAGGAGACGATGAGGCCCCGGGGCAGCTTCATTTGACGGCCCCGGAGGTCATGCCAGCGATGAACTGCCGCGAGAGCACAATATAGATCAGGATGATTGGCGCGGCAGACAGGGTCAGGCCGGAGAACAGCACACCCCAATCGGTGGTGTATTCGCCCATGAAGGTGGTCAGACCCTGCGGCAGGGTTTTGAGGTCATCGTTCTGGATGAAGACCAGCGGGAAGAAGAAGTCGTTCCAGATCGGCACGACATTCTGGATGCCGGCAATGACCATAGCGGGCCGCACCAGGGGCAGCATGATCGACCACATGATCCGCGCTTCGGAGGCGCCATCCATGCGCGCGGCGTCTTCGAGCTCATTGGGCAGGGTGCGGATGAAGCCGGTCATGATGAACACCGTCGTGGGCAGGCCCATGGCGGTATAAACAAAGATCAGCGAGAGCTGGTTGTTGAGGATCGAGAGGTCGCGCATCAGCATAAAGAGCGGGATAATGGCGAGTTTGAGCGGCAGGGTCAGCCCGGCCAGGAAGAACATCAGGATGAAGTTCGAGCCGGTGAAGGCATAGCGGCCAATCGCATAGGCTGCCATGGTACCCAGGGTCAGGATCAGCGCCATTGAGGCGCCCGTCACGACGAAGGAATTGACCAGGTAGCGCAGGAAATTGGTCTGGGTCCAGATTTTCACGAAGTTGCCTACCTGCGTGAAATCGGGAATGCCGAAAGGCGAGGCGAATATCTGCGGCGTGGTCTTGAAGGCCGAAAACACCATGATGACGATCGGCGCCAGCATAATGATGGTGTTGGCAATCAGAATGATCTGCAACAGCCCGTCGCGGCCTAGCGTGCCCAAAATCCCTTTGCGGTCCTGATAGGCCATGGCGGTGGTGGTCGCGGTGCTCATATCTGGATCTCCCTGGCGCGCAGGCGCACGGTGATGACCGTAGCGACGGCGGCGATGAAAAGGAAAATCAGCACGGCCAGGGCCGAACCGAGGCCAAAATCCTGCTGGCCGGCCGACACATTGCCAAAGGCGGTGCGGTAGAAATAAAGCCCCAGCACGTCGGTCGAGCCGAAAGGCGACCCGTCGAGCCCGCCCATGATGTAGGGCAGCTCAAACCAGTTGAAGGCCCCCACAAAGAGCAGGGTAAACACGATGGTGGCGCTGGGCGCGACGAGCGGCCAGACGATCTTGGTGATCTTGACCCATTCGCTTTCCGTTTCCATGCGCACGGCATCGAGGATTTCCCCCGGAATGCGCTGCATGCCGGCAAGAAAAACCAGGGTGGGGAAACCCACCATGTGCCAGGCCTGGGCGGCAATGATGCTCCAGAGCGCGGTGCCGCTTTGCCCCAACCAGGGTTGCGCCAGCCCGTCGAGCCCCAGGCCGCGCAGGCTGATGTTCACCACGCCAAAGAGCGGGTGATAGAACAGCTTGAACAGATAGGCGACGATGATGGTGGACAGCACCACGGGCAGGAACACCGCAATGCGGTGGAAGCGGGCGCCGGGCAATTCGCGCCAGAGCGCGTAGGCCAGGATGAAGCCCAGCCCGTTCTGCAGCACCATCAGCGCGAAAAAGACAATGATGTTGTTCCTGAAGGCGTTGAGCGTCCAGCTCCGATAGGGCTCGACAAACAGCACCGTGCGGAAGTTTTCCAGGCCCACGAAATCGAGGCGTTTCAGGCCCTGCCAGTCAAAGAAGGCATAGGCGAAAGCCGAAATGATCGGATAGACGATAAACAGCGCCACGAAGGCCAGCGGCGGCACGATCAGTGCGGTAATCCAGAGGCCGCGGCCTGTCATCCGAAGTTTGGGCATTGGAGCTCGCTTGAATTAGCGGGCGAGGTGTCTGCCGCACCCCAACCCGGCCTCGCCTTTGCGGGCGGAGGGACGATCTTGGTTGGCTCGATGATCACGCCGCCATCGGCCGTCACCCGTCGTGTAGACAGGAGGGTGGGAGTGGCAGGGACATGCCACTCCCAAGGCGAAGGGAGACCGCCTTAGTTCTGGAAGGGCTCGTACCAGGCGGCGAGACCGGTGGTGAGCACTTCACCAATGGCCTCGGGCGTGGTTTCACCGGCGAACAGCTTCTGCATTTCGCCCTGGATCAGCACCGAGCCGGAGGGTTCGCCATAGCGGAAATGCGCCAGCATCAGATAGGGGATCGATGACTGGTTCAGCTCTGCCACTTCGCCCAGCAGCGGGTTGTCGAAGGTGACGCCCGGCACGGTCGAGATGTTGTTGAGCGTGTTGGCGAAGGCCTGGCCGAATTCCTGGCTGGCCAGGTAATTGACGAAGGTGATCGCTGCGTCCTTGTTTGGGCTGGCCGCGTTCACCGCATAGCCACCGTCGAAATAAACGGCCACCAGCTTCTCGTCTTCGGCCGTTTCACCAGGTGCGGCGAACATGCCCAGCTCGATGTCGGGGTTCTGGTTCTTGAAGTTGGACAGCTCATAGGAGCCGCCGATGAACATGCCCGCCATACCCGAGGCGAAGAGCTGCTGGGCCGAGGGGTAGTCGAGACCGATGAAGCCGTCGGGGAAATAGTCGGCAGCAATATCGGCGACTTCGCCGAGAGCAGAGGTGAAGCGCTCATCGGTGAAATCGGTTTCGCCGGCGATCAGCTCTTCATAAAAGTCCTTGCCCATCAGCGAGGAGCCGAGGCCGAAGGTGACGGTTTCGTTCTGCCAGGCGGTGGCGGTGCCATTGGCGAAGGGAATGACGCCGGCATCCTTGAGCGACTGGGCGAGAGCTTCCAGATCGGCCCAGCTCTGCGGTTCCTCGAGGCCATTGGCGTCGAAAATCGCCTTGTTGTAGATGACGAACTGGGTCTGGCTGGCGAACGGCACGGCGTAGATCTGGCCGTCCGAGCGCATGCTTTCGGCCGCCAGCGAGGCGGCAGAGAAATCGGCCAGGGCCGGCACGGTTTCGGTGCTCAGGGGTTCGAGATAGCCAGCCGAGGCAACGTTTTCGAGGCCACCATAGGCGCGCACCATGGCTAGGTCCGGCCCGGTGCCACCGGCCAGGGCGGTGGACAGAATGGTGTTGTAATTGGTGGCTTCGAAGGTCTCGAAGGTCACGGTGATGCCTGGATTGGCCGCCTCGAACGTCTCGATGAACTGTTCATAAGCCGCGCGGTCTTCCTGGCGCCAGCTCCACAGGGTCAAGTCCTGGGCGAATGCGGGGGCAGCGACAAGCACGGCTCCCAGGGCCGCGCCGATGCGTATCAGATTGGTCTTCATGGAGTTCCCTCTCCTTGCGAGTTCTCTTTGGTGGTCTTGTCCCGACGCCCGGTTCAAGGCGTCAGCCGCCGGCCATCCTCGGCGGAAAAGAAATGCGCGGCGCCCGGCTCAACCGTCACGGTCACCTTCTCGTCCGGCGCAAATAGATCATTGGGGGTGGTGCGGGCCGAGAGCAGCGTGCCATCGGCCAGCCGGGCATAGACATAAGCGTTGTCGCCCAGATACTCGGTATAAACGACCTGAGCGGCAAAACCTTCTGCTGTGCCACGGGTGAGGTGCACTGCATCGGGTCGCAGGCCCAGCTTCAGGCCCGTGACGTCCGGCAGGGCGCCGACCGCCGCGGCCCCACCATTGGCGATGGCGAGGCGATCCCCGTCGCGGGACACGTCGACCAGCGTCATGCGCGGCGAGCCGATGAAACTCGCAACAAAGGTATTGGCCGGGGTCTCATAGAGCTCACGCGGCGAGCCGACCTGTTCGATGCGGCCATTGTTCATCACCACGATCTTGTCGGCCAGGGTCATGGCCTCGACCTGGTCGTGGGTGACGTAGATCATGGTGCCGCCGATCTCGCGGTGCAGGCGCGCGATCTCGAGGCGAACCTCGGAGCGCAGGGCCGCATCGAGATTGGACAGCGGTTCGTCGAGCAGGATCACCGGCGGGTTGTAGACGAGCGCGCGCGCAATCGCGACGCGCTGCTGCTGGCCGCCCGACAGCTGGTGCGGAAAGCGCTCCGCGAGATGGCCGAGGCCGAGCTGGTCGAGCGCACTCTGCACGCGGCGCTTCTGCTC
>JBGTUK010000002.1:0-50382 GCA_041939225.1 Devosia sp. | reverse complement strand
CGATGCGGGCATAGTCTTCCGCGCTGGTGATGGGATTGCCCCATTCGGGCCATTCCGGCGGTGTCAGGGGCAGGGTGTCATCGAGCATCGTGTTGAGCACGTCGACAAAGGGCACCTGGGCGATGATCCCGCCCCAGAGATCCGGCCGCAGGTTGGCAATGGCGCCCATCAGCATGCCGCCGGCCGAGCCACCCTGCGCGATGATCCGGCCCTTTTGCGTGTAGCCGGTCTCGATCAGCATTTCTGCCGCAGCGATGAAGTCGGTGAAGGTGTTGGTCTTGTGCTCGCGCCGGCCCTGCTTGTACCAGCGATAGCCTCTGTCCATGCCGCCGCGAATATGGGCAATCGCATAGACAAAGCCCCGATCGACCAGCGAAAGAACCGAAACCGAGAAGCTGGCGGGCATCGACATGCCATAAGAGCCATAGCCATAGAGCAGCGTGGGGTTGGACCCATCGAGCTGTGTGCCCTTGCGGTAGAGCAGGGTCACCGGCACCTGTTCGCCGTCACTGGCCGTGGCGAAAAGGCGTTTGGTCTCATATTCCGCAGGGTCGTGTCCCGAAGGCACTTCCTGGGTCTTGAGCAAGGTCCGCGCGCCGGTTTCGAGATCGACGTCGAACACCTGGCTGGGCGTGGTCGGCGAAGAATAGGTCAGCCGGAACACGCTGGTGTCGAACTCGTAGCCAGTCGACATGCCCAGCGCGTAAGCCTCTTCCTCAAAGCCAACGATTTCCTCCTTGCCTGTGCGCAGGTCGCGCGCCACGATGCGCGGCAAGCCGTCCTCGCGTTCGAGCCGGAGCAGATGGTTGGACAACACCGCGATGTCGAGGATGAGCACGCCCTCGCGATGCGGGACGAGATCGGTCCAGTTCTCGGCGGCAGGGTTCTCGGTTGGAGCTGTGACGATCTTGTAGTCCTCGGCGCCATCCGCATTGGTGCGGATATAGAGCAGGCCACCACGCTCCTCGAGCTCGTATTCCCGGTCCGTGACGCGTGGCGCGACCAGCCGTGGGTCGCCACCG
Organism: Devosia sp.; assembly: GCA_041939225.1. GTDB lineage: Bacteria > Pseudomonadota > Alphaproteobacteria > Rhizobiales > Devosiaceae > Devosia. Next base: position 49,360 of record JBGTUK010000002.1, on the reverse strand, counting down.
CGTTCGGCATCGATCAGCCAGACTTCGCTGGTCTGGTGGTCATGCGCGTCGATGACGATGAACTTGTCCGAAAGCGTCTTGCCCACGCCGACAAAGAAACCGGGGTCCTTTTCCTCATAGACGATGGGGTCATCGGCCTGCGCTGTGCCCAGCCTATGGTGGCGCACACGGAACGGGCGGTGATTGTCGTCATATTCTGTATAGTAGAAGGACCGGCCATCGGCGGACCACACAGTGCTGCCCGCCGTATCCTTGATGGTTTCGACATCCTTGCCGCTGGCCAGTTCGCGCACGACAATATCGAAATACTCCGAGCCGGCCCGGTCGGCAGCCCAGGTGATGTAGCTGTGGGAGGGATCGTGCCCGGCTCCGGCAAAACCAAAGTAACCGTCCCCCGCCTCCACGTTGCAGTCGAGCAGCACGGTTTCCTCGCCACCATTGCGCGGCGTGCGGACGATGAGCGGGTACTGTTTCCCCTCCAGCATACGCGTGTTGTAGGCCCACTCACCATCGGGCGAGGGAACGCCACTGTCATCTTCTTTGATTCGACCTCGAATCTCCTTGTAGATCTTGTCCTGCAGGTCGGCGGTCGGCTGGCCGAATTCGGTTTCGTAATAGTCGTTCTCGGCCTCGAGATAGGCGCGGATATCCGGATCAAGCGTTTCGGGATTCTGCATCACCTCCTGCCAGTTTTCCGCGCGCAGCCACGCATAGGGGTCATCACGGGTGATGGTATGATGCGTATGCGAATGCGGAATGCGCCTGGCAATGGGCGGGGTGGCCTTGGACATGATGTCTCCGAATGGGTGGGCGGCGGGCTGCCATAAGAACTTGCCAAAGGACATAGGCCGCCCGACCCGGCTTTGCCACCCCCGCAGGAGATCGAAATCTGTTGGCCCTTTGGTCGCACCCCGACCGATTCCGCTTGTTCCACGGGCCCCAATCAGTAAGGTCGCAAGCCAAATCCATCGGAATCGCGCTTTGGCGAGAAAGGAGTGGCAGCATTGGGGTCGTCATTTGAGGCAGGCATAGGTCTTGCTGCCGTTGCACCCTTCGTGGCTGCCATTCTGGCACCGTATATCCATCGTTTCGCTGGCGCATTTGCGGGCTGGATCCTGGCGATCATTCCGGCCAGCATCTTCGTCTATCTGCTTGGCTTCGCCGATACCGTCATTCACGGCGAAACGGTGTCCAGCGTCATTGAATGGATTCCGGCCTACGGCATCAACCTGTCCTTTCTGATCGATGGCCTCAGCCTGATCTTTGCGCTGACCATTTCGGGCGTCGGCACGCTGATCATTCTTTATGCCGGGGGCTATCTGGCCGGGCATCACCATCAAGGCCGGTTCCTGGGCTATATGCTGGCCTTCATGGGTGCCATGCTTGGGCTTGTGCTGGCTGACAGCCTGCTGGCCCTGTTCCTGTTCTGGGAACTGACCTCGGTCACATCCTTCCTGCTGATCGGCTTTGACCACTCGCGCCAGGCGGCGCGACGCGGCGCCATCCAAGCGCTGGTGATCACCAATATCGGCGGCATGTTCCTGCTTGCAGGCGCCATCCTGGTCTATCAGCTTGCCGGGACCTGGGAGATGAGCGCCGTGCGCGAAATGGGCGAGGTGCTGCGCGGCAACGAGCTCTATTTGCTGGTGCTGATCTGCTTCCTTGGCGCAGCGTTCACCAAATCGGCGCAGTTCCCGCTGCATTTCTGGTTGCCTAATGCCATGGAGGCGCCAACCCCAGTGTCGGCATTCCTGCATTCGGCCACCATGGTGCAGGCGGGCGTCTATCTGCTGGCGCGTATGACGCCTTCGCTCGGGGGTACGGATGTCTGGACCAATACGCTGGTTATCTTTGGCGGCGTTACGCTGATCTGGGGGTCGCTGGGCGCGCTCAAGCAGACCGATCTCAAGCAGATCCTGGCGCAATCCACCATCGCCTCGCTCGGCCTCCTGGTCCTGCTGATCGGTTTGGGCAGTGACTATGCAATTTCTGCCATGGTGGTCTATTTCGTGGCGCACGCCTTCTACAAGGCGGGCCTCTTCATGGTGGCGGGCGCCATCGACCATGAGGCCGGAACCCGGGAAATTACCGCTCTGGGCGGACTGGCCGAAAAGATGCCGGTTACCTTTATCGGCGCGGCGCTGGCGTCGCTTTCCATGGTTGGTCTGCCGCTGACCATTGGCTATTTCGCCAAGGAAGAGATGTATCTGGGACTGATGAGCGGTGAATGGACTGCCATCCTGGTGATGATCGTGCTGATTGCCGGCAATGCCATGCTGGCTGGTGTGGCGCTGCTGGTGATGATCCGGCCCTTCCTCGGCGAGGCCGTTGCGACACCCAAAAAACCGCACGAGGCCCCAATCGCCATGCTCGCCGGCCCCATTCTGCTCGGTGCCGGTGGCATTATTGCCGGTATCATGCCCGACTGGCTTGGCCATGACGTGCTGGTGCCCGGAGCTTCGGCTATTCTGGACCGTGCGGTCGAAAGCCATCTGACGCTGGCGCTGGACTTCACCAGCCTGTTGCTCTGGCTGTCCGCATTGACTTGGCTATTGGGCGTTCTGGTCTATCGCCAGGCGGACACCATTCGCACCCTGCTGCGCCGTTTCGATAAGGCCCTTGGATGGACGGCCGACACGGTGTTCGACATCGTCATGTTCAGCCTGATCCGCTTTTCGGGGGCGTTGACCCGCTTCCTGCATCACGGGCAGCTTGAATTTTACCTGGTGATCGTCTTTGCCGCGCTGGCCGCTGCCCTGTTCGGACCCATGCTGGTCTGGGGTGGGCTCGATTGGCTGGAGCCGACCGCCGAGTTGGGCGATTGGAGCCAGCGCCTGGTTGTTCCGGCCCTGGCGCCGTATGAATGGGGTGTGCTGGCGCTGGCTGTGCTTGGGCTCATCGCCGTGTTGATTGCCCAGTCGCGTCTGGTGGCGATCCTCTCGCTTGGCGTGCAGGGCACCGCAGTCGCTTTGATCTTCCTGCTCTTTGGCGCGCCGGACCTGGCTTTCACCCAGTTGATGGTGGAAATCCTCTCCGTGGTCATCCTGACCTTCGTGATGACCCGCCTGCGGCTCGATCAGCGCGACCACCGCCCCTTCGAAGACTGGGCCCGCGACGGAACCCTGGCGATCGTGTGCGGCCTTGGTGTCAGCCTGCTGCTGATGCTGGTGCTCAATGGAACGCTCGATACGCGTCTGTCCGACTTCTTCACAGCGACCAGCGTGCCCATTGCCCATGGCCATAACATCGTCAACGTGATCCTGGTGGATTACCGCGGCTTCGATACGCTGGGTGAAATTGCCGTGGTCATGGGGGCCGGCATGGCAGTTCTGGCCCTGTTGCGGCGCCAGAAGAAGCCGGCACCGGCACCATCGGAGCCGGCCAAGCCCAAGCGGACCCGCAAATCCAGGAAGGCCGCATCATGAACACGGTCATCTTCCGCACCCTGGCCCCTTTCATCGTTGCGATCATGCTTGTCTTCTCGGTCTATGTGACGCTGCGCGGACACAACGAACCGGGCGGCGGCTTCATCGGAGGTCTGATCGCGGCTGCGTCTGTCGCCGTGTTCGGCATGGCCGCCGGTGTTAGTGCAGTGCGCCGGTCCCTGCGCTTTGACCCCATGGCGATTGCCGGTTTCGGTGTGGTGCTGGCCGGCCTTTCTGGCCTGGCGAGCCTGCTGACTGGCTCCCCATTCATGACCAGCATCTGGCTCTATCTGGAGTTCGGTCCCAGCATCATCCCGCTCTCCACGCCGCTGTTCTTCGACCTGGGCGTCTATTGCGTCGTGTTCGGTACCCTGTCTGCAATTGCCCTGTCGCTTGAGAGCGACCGCGAAGAGGATCTTTAAGATGGAGTATATCCTCGCCGCCCTGGTGGGCCTGTTCATCGCTATTGGGACCTATCTGCTGCTTTCGCGCTCGGTGATCCGCATGCTGATCGGCCTGACCATCTTCGGCAACGGTGTCCTGCTGCTGATTTTTACGGCGGGACGTCTGACCCAGGAAGTTGCACCGATCGTGCCCGAGGGGCTTGATGTGCCCGAAGGCGCCATCGCCAATCCGCTGCCGCAGGCGCTGATTTTGACCGCCATCGTGATCGGCTTTTCGATGTTTGCCTTCCTGCTCGTCCTGGCGTTCCGCGCCTATCAGAGCCTGGATGCCGACAATACCGACACCATGCGCCTGGCCGAGCCCGACAATGCGCCCAACCCGCCGCTGAGCTACTGACCCCATGGCCACTTCCACTCCGACAACAGATCTGCCTCAGGCCATGATTGAGACGGTGGTCCCGGCCTCCGACTGGGTTATTGTCCTGCCTATCGCCCTCGCCCTAATGGGGTCCGCCGGGCTGATGATGTTCCGTCGCAGTAATGGCGCGCCGCTGATCGGTGCCGTGATTGTCGTTCTCGCCATTATTGCCTGCGAGATCGCGCTATTGCTCGAAGTGCTGGCCAGTGGGCCGGTCAGTATGACCATGGGTCGCTGGCTGCCACCCTTCGGCATCAGCCTGACCGCTGACCTTTTCGGCGCGAGCTTTGCCCTGGCTGCCGCTGTGGTGACGCTGATTGTGCTGTTCTATGCAGAACTGGACCGGGCCGATGCGGACGGGCGCGATGCCTTCCATCCCATGGTCCTGCTGCTGCTGGCCGGGGTCACTGGCGCATTCCTCACCGGGGATCTGTTCAATCTCTATGTCTGGTTCGAGGTCATGCTGATCGCCTCCTTCGGGCTGATCGTTCAGGGCAACCGGCCGCTGCAGCTCGATGGCGCAGTCAAATACGGGTTTCTCAATTTCCTGGCGACGACATTCTTCCTGATGTCCTTGGGCCTGCTCTACGGCCTGCTCGGCACACTGAATATGTCGGACATCATGCGTGTCTCGAGCACGGCAGATCCCGCTGCCATGGCTGGTGTGGCGGCGCTGTTCCTGCTGGCTTTTGGCATGAAAGCGGCGGCATTCCCGGTCAATGCCTGGCTGCCGGCCTCCTATCACACCCCGCCTGCGGCCATATCGGCGCTGTTTGCGGGCCTGCTGACCAAGGTTGGCGCCTATGCCATGCTCCGCGCGCTTGTGGTGGTGCTGCCCGCCAGCCGTGACATGCTCGAACCGGTGCTGGCGTGCATCGCCATCGGGACACTTTTGATTGCGCCCCTGGGCGCCATCGCCGAAACCAATCTGCGCCGCGCCATTGGTTTTGTGGTGATCGGCGGTATCGGAGCGATAATCGCTGGTCTGTCCATGCCCAGCCTGAATGGCGTCGCCGGGTCGGGCCTCTATATCTTCCATGCCATCCTGACCATGACAGCGCTTTATATGGTCGCTGGTCTGATCGAAAAGACCACCGGGCAAACCGATACGAGGCAGATGGGCGGTCTCTATGCCGCAAGTGCACCGCTTTCCATTCTGTTCATCTTGCTGGTCCTGGCCTCTGCCGGCGTGCCGCCCTTCCTTGGCTTCTGGCCCAAGCTGTTGCTGCTCGAAGCCGGCCTCGACCAGGGCGTCACGGGCGCAGCACCCGGCTGGGTGGGCATGACTATGGTCTTGGCATTGTTGATCAATGCCGTCTTGACCCTCATCGCCGGCACCCGTCTTTGGGCTCACGTCTTCTGGCGTTCCGGTCCGGAAGGGCAGGGGTCCGAAAATGGTTCGGTGGCCCTCAAACCCTTCGACAAACGCGGCCAATTGGCCCTCGGCGCCACAACTTTCCTCGTCGTTGGCATCATGGTCGCCGGGCTCTGGCCGGGACCGTTGATGGAGGGCATTGGCGCCGGCGCCGCCGATATCCTCGATCCGGCGCGCTATGTGGAGGCCACTGGTCTTGCAGGAGACGAGCTATGAGTACGGTCTTTCTGGTTGTCGTTCTCGCACTGGTCTGGGCCGGCATTTCGGGAAGCTTTTCCGGCGTCAATCTTCTTTTAGGCGGGCTGGTCGGCGGCGTGGCTGTTCTCGTGCTGCGCGAGGCTTTCTCCAGCCCCAAAGCCTTGCGGCGCATCCGACGTGTCATCTCACTGGCCGCGCTGTTCCTCTACGAACTGGTCGTCAGTGCGGTCCGTGTGGCCATCGTGGTGCTGCGTCCTGACTTGTCCAATGCGGTGCGCCCGGCCATCATTGCTGTGCCGCTTACAGTAAAATCCGACGCGGAAATCACGCTTCTGGCGAACATGATCACGTTGACCCCTGGCACGCTCAGTGTCGACGTCGCGGCCGACAAGTCCGTGCTCTATGTGCACGCCCTGAGTATGACCACCAGGGACGCCATGATCGCCGACATTGCCAATGGCTTTGAGAAAAAGATCCACGAGGTGTTCGAATGACCGCCACACAGTTTATCGAGTGGACGACATTGATTTCGCTCGTTCTGCTGGCCGTTGCGCTACTGGTTTCGCTAGTGCGTATCGTTATCGGGCCGTCCTTGTCCGATCGTGTGCTGGCGCTTGACCTGCTGGCTGTTGTGGCCATGGGTTTCGTCGGGGCCATCGCCGTTAGAACCGGGCTTTGGCTTTACCTCGATATTGCGATCGCACTGGCCTTGCTGGGTTTTCTCGCCACAGTGGCCCTGGCCCGATACATCCTGCTGCGCGGCGCCCGGCAAAATCCGGCGCAGGGGGAGGGTCGCTAATGCTTGAGGGAATTGAACTCTATTTCGGTGGTACGCTGCTGGTGCTGGGTGCAGCATTTACCCTGCTTGCCGCTGTAGGAGTCGTGCGCCTGCCGGACCTTTATACTCGTATGCACGCAGCGTCCAAGGCCGGCGCGGTCGGTGGTGGCCTGATTCTTCTTGCCGTGGCGGTGTTGAGCCAAGATGCAGCGGTCTCGATGCGTGCCATTATTGGTGTCATGTTTGTCTTGCTGACTACACCTGTTGCGGCCCATCTATTAGCGCGTGCGAGTTATCTTACTGGATATCGTCCATGTAATGATACTGTTATCGATGACATAGCCCAAAGCAACGAATAATATTCGTCGCCTTATTTCCATTCCATATTACATGTTAAGCGTGCTTCTCGGGGCTTGCGCTTGCTAGTAAACGCTCATATTAAATCAGTAAGGCTAGTAACTGCCCTTGTTACGGCCCAATAAAAAAATATGGAAGGTTGAAAAATGAACGACGATACCGGCGCGTTCGCTGCAGTAGAGTCCGACCTGATCGAACTCAGTACAGAAATTGTTTCGGCATATGTCAGCCATAACGCGGTCAGCCCCGGCGACCTGCCCAAGTTGATTGCCGAGGTTCATGGTGCCCTGCGCGCACTGCAGGCCAATGAGAATCCGGCTCCGGTTGAAGAACTCAAGCCCGCTGTGCCGATCCGCAAGTCTGTGGCCAATGACTTCATCATCTGTCTCGAGGATGGCAAGAAGTTCAAGTCGCTCAAGCGCCATTTGCGCACGCACTACAACCTGTCCCCGGAAGAGTATCGCGAGAAGTGGGGCCTGCCGGCTGACTACCCGATGGTCGCGCCCAGCTACTCGGCGACGCGCTCCAAATTGGCCAAGGACAATGGCCTGGGCCGAAAGGCCGATTGATCAAGTTCATCACAGATCGACGCTGAATTGCTATGGCCGCCCGCCGGGGCGGCCATTTGCTTTTGGGCCCCCATCGACATCAGCGACCAACTTATCCCCGGGGCGGGTGACTTTGGCTAAAAAATAGGAATATGATCCTATTCAGACCGGAGTTGCTTCCTATGGAATTAGTGAACCACAACGTCGCGCCGGCTTGTCTCGCGGTTCGTCTTGACCAAACCGCGGTACGACAAGCGGCATTGTTGGTTGCTCAACATGCTGCGATTGACGTCGCAATGCTTTTTCACCGGCAACGATGCCGCACGGATACCGCTCGCGCGCGCCAGTTGGCCATGTATCTCGCTCATGTCGTTCTTGGCGAAAGTCTAACCGATATAGGACTGGTCTTTGGTCGGGACAGGACAACCGTCTCCTATGCATGCAGTCTGATCGAAGACATGCGTGACGATGTGGACTTTGACCGCAAGGTCACCGATCTTGAACTGCGCCTGCAGACATTGGCGGGCCTCGATCATGTCTGAATTGCCTGACGCCGTCGCGCGCTTGTCGGGGGCGGGTGGTGATAAGGGATTTCTGCACCCACACCACATTGAGGCTGCGCGGCTGATCGCCAGGACCTTCGAGCGATCCATGCTGCGCCAACGGGTGACCATGGCTTATGATCCAACCCGTATTGGCAGCAAGGGAAGCGCGCATGGGCAATCCGGCCTCTCCGAAATGGTCGAAGATGCCCGGCAAAATTTGTCGCGGCTGGCGCAGCGCGTTCCTTCGGACTGCTGGGGCGTGCTTGCAGACGTTTTCGTTTATGACAAGGGTCTGCAACAGATCGAGCTGGAACGCCGCTGGCCGCGGCGGAGCGCCAAGCTCGTCTTACGTATTGGCCTTGAGCAACTGGCGCATCTGATGGGGTTGAACGCTACGGCCAACGGTCGGGAGAGATCCAGAACGCAGTCCTGGCTGCCCGAACGTCCCCCCATGTTTCCCGACCCGGAGAACTGACGATGCATGGGCGGCGTCTGGCCGGTCTGGGAGCGCGACGCGGCAGTGTTTCTAAGCGGCGCGATTGTGACGCTTCGCCTAAGCCAGGGCCGCCCGGGCTTCGCCGCGTATACGATTGACCATGGCCACTAGTCCATTGGAGCGCTGCGTGGTCAAATGTTCGCGCAGGCCCAGTTCATCGAACAGGGCAATCGCGTCGGTTTCGGCAATTTCGCTCGCCGCCCGGTCGGAATAGAGTGCCAGCAGCACGGCGACCAGGCCCTGCACGATCATGGCGTCACTCTCGCCGCGAAAGCGCAAATGCGGCGCGCCATCGACACTGCCAGGCTCGGCAACCAACCAGACCTGCGAGACGCAGCCATTGACCCTGTTTTCCGCATTGCGCTCGGTCTCTTCGAGCTTGGGCAAGGCTTGTCCCAGTTCGATGAGATAGCGGTAGCGGTCTTCCCAATCGTCAAGGAAGGAAAGGTTGTCGGCGATATCCTGAAAAGGCTGCGGCTGTGTCATGCGCCCTATCTAGGTGATGGATCGCGCCAATGCCAGAGCCATAATCCGCCCAAGGAAAAAGCCGCAGATGCGGGGCAGCGCATCTGCGGCAGGAGCCAGGGGTCAATGGAGTAGCGTCGCTTGGGGAAGTGACACGACCCCTGGAGTAGCTTCCAGCGCCGGGGCAGGCGCCTGTTATCCCGCGCGATCCGGCCGAGGTCGGGGCATCGGAACCGCGTTGAGTGCCGGCATTGCATGCATGGGGGCGCCGGCAAGCTGGGTTGACCGAAGTGCTGCGGCGGCGACGGCCTTGCCGCCCAGACACTGAATTTCACTGCATTCTATGGCGTCGATCTGCGCAGCCACGAACTGGCTGCCGCGCGCCATTGCCTCACCGGAGAAATATGTGGCGGCGTCACCCACATCCGCTCCGGGCCGGATGACCAGAAAGGCAAGGGTTAGCCAGAAGACTGAGCGAAGCAGAAACATGTTTTCCAAGTCCATCGAGGCCGGAGACCGTCCGGCTGCTAGGACAAGGCTAGGGGCCGCCAATTAAGCGTGACTGGGGCAAGTCGATAAAATTTGAATCAAATGCCAACCGCTCCGGCAATCGGGCAAGACCTTGTTTACGCTAACTGGTGAAACACCCGCGCCACGAGCGTGAATCAGATCGATTGGGGGCAGGGCTTAAGCCCGTCTTAGCGGTTGCTGGCCGAGGCTCAAGTCAACAACGACCCGGCGTCAGTCGGGCGCAAATGGCTCGGGGAAGGGCCAGCATACGGTCCCTGGACCGCAGGAATACAGGCGTCGGTTAGTGAGTTTTTTGTTGATGCGTAGCTTCATGCAATTCGGAGCCAGCAAACGAAGCGTCACCGCTTCGTCTGGCACTGGTAACTGGCCCGAGCTGCTGCGCCGCGCAACCATTGCGAATAATGCAAAACTGCTTGCAGCTGCGGCGCTGCTGGGCATGGTCCCGGCAGTCTATGCCCTCGTTTTAGGTATTTCTGTCCCCTTCCTGCTGGCCTCGCTTGTGCTGGCTGGCGGGTTGATTAGCCTGGCGCTGCATCAGCGCGGCCAGCATGAAATCGCGGCCGCAGCGCAGGTGGCCACGCTGATGGCTACAGGCATGGTTTTGACATTGGCTGACCCTAGATTGGGCGACGCCGGCATGGCCATGGCGGTTATGGGACCTGTGCTCGCAGGTTTGATCGCGCGCAGCCCGTTGCGCCGGCTGAGCTGGCTCGGTCTGGTGCCGGTGACGGCGCTAGGCATAGCTGCGGCCAGCCTGGGCTTGCCGTCGTTGCCCCTTACCGGCGCGGTCCTGACCTACTGCTCGGTTGCTGGATTTGCAGTGGCGTTTGCCGTCGTTGCCTTCAGCGCGCATAAGATCAACATGGCGTTCGAGGTGAATGATAAGGCCCAGGTCAGCGCCTATCGCCATCTGATCGAACATGTTCAGGACACCGTGCTGCGCCTGTCGACTGACGGCAACATTCTGGTGGCGTCGCGGTCGTCGGAAACCCTGTTCGGCTGCCCGCGCTATCAGGTGGCTGGCGCCAGGCTTGCCGAGCGTCTGCACATCATGGATCGTCCCGCTTTCCTCACCGCTCTGGCCGAGGCTGCCCAGGATGGTCGCAATCGCCTGATCGAGCTGCGCCTGCGTCAGGACGATCCGCATGCACGCAGCAATATTCCCCGCTTCCTGTGGGTCGAAATGCAGCTTTCACCGATCATCGACGATTCGAATGGCGACAATCATCGCGATGTCATTGCGCTGTTGCGCGACATTACGGCCCGCAAGGACGCCGAAGCGGCCATGGCCGAAGCGCGCCGTGTCGCCGAAGACGCGTCGCAGGCCAAGTCGCGCTTTTTGGCAACCATCGGGCATGAGCTGCGCACGCCGCTCAATGCGGTGGTCGGCTTTTCAGAGATGATGTCGAGCGGTATCGGCGGGGAACTCTCGCCGACGCACAAGGAGTATGCCGGCCTGATCCAGCAAAGCGGAAAGCACCTGCTTGAGGTGGTCAGCATGCTGCTCGACATGTCGCGCATTGAGGCTGGAAAGTTCGACATCCAAGCCGATTCCATGGATGCCGGCGCTATTATTCCGGCCTGTTTCGCCATGGTTGAAACGCTGGCCCAAGAACGCAATGTCAGGCTGGTATCGGAGATCGAACCGGGTCTGCCGCTGATCTCGGCAGATGAACGGGTCTGCAGACAGATTGTGATCAATCTGCTCTCCAACGCCGTCAAGTTCAGCCATGAAGGTGGGTTGGTGACCGTTGCGGTCAAGCGGCAGGGGCAGTCGATCAACTTCTCTGTGAAAGATCGCGGTATCGGCATGGCTCCGGCAGACATGGCGCGAATCGGAGAACCTTTCTTCCAGGCTCAGGATGGCCTGAGCCGCAAATACGAGGGTACTGGCCTCGGACTGTCCATTGTTAAAGGCCTGGTTGAGCTGCATGGGGGCACATTGCGCGCCATGTCGGAGATCGGGGCGGGGACAACCATCACTGTTTTGCTCCCTATAAACGGTCCAGCAACCAAACCGGGCGAAACTGCCGACATTCTGCAACTTCATCGTGAGCCCGTGGCTGCGGCCCCCACTTCATGGCCAAACGAAAAAAGAAAAGCACAATGACGGCTTCGACCCTGACCCACCTGCCGCTCATGGCTGGCAGCGCCCTGCTTGGCACCGTAGGCCGCGCGGGGCTCTGGACCATTTCGCGCTATATGCGCGCGCCTCTGGCATCCACCGGCCTGCTGGCAATGGTGACCCTGACCGCACTGGCGGGCAGCAATGCCCTGTTCTTTCAAACGGCACAGCATCCCTCGCCATTCTTTGCACCGGCGCGCGATATTGTTGCGCCGCTGCCGACACCGATCGTCGAGCGCCCCGTCGCGCCGCAGACCAGTTCAGTCGAGCCGGCGCCGCTGCTCCCCGAGCTGCCGCAAGCGAGCCCAGAGACGACCGGCAGCGTTGCAGCGCCGGCGCAGCGGATCGTGCCGGATGCGCCGGTGGGCAATGCGCAGATGTTCGCGGTGCAGAAAAAGCTCCTGGAGTTGCAGCTCTTCACCGGGGAAGTAGACGGCTATTACGGGCCCAAGACCGCCGAGGCCATTCGGGCGTTCGAACAGCGCAACGGCATGACCCCGACCGGCGCCAACGACCCGGTTGTTATCGAGGCGATCCTCGATGCGGACTCCACCGGGCGCGTGAGTGCTCCCGTCGCTACCCAGCCACAGGCCCTAAGTGCGCCGGCGCCGGTCGCCGCGCAACCGGTACCAGTGCAGCAGGTTGCGGTGGTGAGCGCACCGGCTTCGACCACGGCTCCAGTCGTACAGAAAGACCAGGATCGGGTGGTCGCCCGTTTGCAAACGCTGTCTCCGGCCGAGCAAGTGTTCGACGAGGTGGCCCAGTCGGCAGCCAGTACCATTGATTCGATCATCGCCGCTGTCGATGGATCGCGTGGTGGCGCCGGGACTGCCGGCAATCCGCCCATTCCAAGTGCGTCGCTACCGGCCCTGCGTCCGGATGCCCAGCCCGTACAGCCGGTAGCCGCAATCCAAACCCCACAGCCTGCCGCCCCGCAGGGCCAGGCTGTCCAGCTTGCCAGCGCCGCTCCTGCGGCTGCCCCCGCAGCCATCCCGCCCGCGACCGATGTCTCGCTGGTCACCCAGATCCAGACCGGACTGGCCAGCCTCGGTTTCTTCCGTGGGCCGATCGACGGCAAGCCGGGGCCGGAAACGGCACGCGCCATCCGCGAGTTCGAAAACTTCCACCGATACAGAATGACCGGGCAGGTGCAGCCAGACCTGGTGGAGCTCCTGCTTAAGGCAGGCGCGACGATCTGACGTGTCCAGCTTTCGCAGCGATTTGTGGTGCATGGCCTTTGTCCGGCGTCACAATGACTTGGGCAATATGTGTGTCGTGGCGCGGCGTGGTGATCCCATAGCCGGACAGATCTTCATCGAGGTCGATCACCTTGATGGCACCCGCTCGCTGTTTACTCCGGCACCTACGATCTCTCGAGGCGACAGTGCGGGGCAGATGTTTCAACGTCGGTTCGCGCGGGTGGAGCCAGCCAAGGTGCGCGAACGCATCGACCAGGAAATTTCCTTCGATCCGGACCTATGGGTGCTCAGCATCGATCTGCGCGGCGATGATCCGGGGATCGACATGGTCCGTGAGCCCAAGGGCTAGCCGGCATCCACTTTCACTGACAGCGACTGAGGCCGCACGAAAGATCTTGCCGGGACAAGCCCGGCAAAAACGATGCGATACGTTGGTAAGCTTGTCGTTGCGAGCCTAGCTCGCACGGCGTACGCCGATCTTGGCCAGCGCCTCGATGGCCTGATCGATGACCGGGTTGTGAGCCGGGGCAGCCGATGCCGTGCGGCGGCTGGCCTGGGTGAACGGCTGGTGCTGCGGCTTGGACAGCTCGAGCAGGTTCACTTCGCCACGCCATGCACTCATCAGATAGGCCATGGATTCGGGCGAAACCGCGCCGAACAGCGTGGCAAAGTCCGCCAGGGCTCGTGAGCGTTCGCTGTCATGGCTGGTTGCGTGGATGAGCACCTTGAGCCCATCATAGGCCGTGGAACCGAAGGCCCGCAGGATGACGAACAGCGAGGCGCCGGTTACATCATGCGCAATCTGGCCGCAGCGCACTTCATCCAGGCCGGTGATCTGGGCCAAGAGCCGCGTAACCTCGGGACGGCGGTTTTCCGAGAACAGCTTCATCAGCGCCTTGGTCAGTTCACCGGTGGCCACCGAGAGTTGTTCGATAGTGCGGGAAATCGGCGCTGTCGGCGTCGTGCGGTTGGCAAAGGCCTGAATGACCTTGACCCGGTGTTCGTCCGAGAGATCGAAAAAGGCGGGAGCCAGCAGAGCCGCGTCGAAATCGTCGCGTTTGCCCAGTGCTTCTGCAACCAGATGATCCATCTGAGCGGAGCGGGCGAGGGCGCTGAGATAGGCGCCGCGCGGCACGATGTGGGTGTTGCCGGCGAGGGCACGATAGACCTTGCGCGAATTCATCTGGAACAACTTGGCGAGGACCACATTGCTGAGGTCTGCGCGGGCCGCCAGCGTGGCGCAGGCCGGCACATCATACCGGCTGATGGTGTCCAGCATGGTCTGGTCGGAAAGTTCGACCGCCCCTTCAAGGAACGGAATGAGGTCTTCGCCGATATTTTCCACAACCAGACGTTCAAGGGTCGGGGAAAGCATTTCGGCCCGTCCCAGGATTGCCGCTCCCTTGGCGCGAGCCTGTGGGCCGGCGATGGGGAACAGCCGGCCGGCCAGCGCCTCGAACTGTTCCATTTCGGGAGCAGTGGGCTTGCCGCGCCGCGCATAGGCGTCGCAGGCCGCGATCAGCAGCGTGTTGGTACGATCGACACCACCGGTTTCGATCAGCAACTGAAAGGTCTCGTAGGGCTGAAATCCAAGCATATCCGGCGGAACCATCGACTCACTTCGCATCCGATTTGATGCAGGTCAGACTCTTGCCGCCAATTCGTTAGCAGACTGTTAACCTTGACGATCTCTTAATGCAGATCAGCGCGAGGGGCGTCGCGCTGGGACGAGACTACTCAACTCACTGCCCCCATTAGGGACGGGGGAGCGGCGTAGCATGGAGGCTAGCGTGGCTAAGCTGATTAAGTTCGAGAGGCGGAGAGCATCCGTCGGCGCTGAGAAACAAATTCCCGGCGACGCCCAGATCCTCATTTTCACCGGGGTGCGTTATGAACGCGGGACGCCGTCGCCACCAACCAATCACAGCGACAACAGGCGCAAGCGAAAGCGTGTCTGAACGCCATCGCGGATGTTTCTTCCGCAGTTTCGTATTGATCGCCATGGCTGCTCTGGCGGCGGGCTGTGTGGCCCGGCCGGTTGGTGATTTCGGCCGCGCGCAGCCCAGCGTGCTGCATGACCAGGTCATGCCCTATGCCGGCCAGTTGATTGCGACCAATCGCAAGGAGCCGGTTTCCAATTTCAACCAGACCGACCAGGAGCGCGAGATGCACGACCGCACCTGGCGCTTCCTGATTGCAGCGCATAGTCGCGACTGGATGTTTGACGCCTCGGTGGAACTGCAGCGCACCCGGATCGGGCCAGCGCGCGATTACCGCTACGAGGTTGAGCGCTACTACACTTGGCTGCGCACGACGCAATACCGCTCCTCGCCGACGCGCTACAACACGGTCGGCCGGCACATTCTGGCCGATATCGATACGCTGCCCACGACATTCCAGTCGATTTGCGCCGTCGAGGAGGTGGATCGGCAGCGGCGCGTGGCACTTGCAGAACTGAGTGGGATTGAAGACAGCGTTGCCGGAAATGTCGCAGCCCGGCACGCCGAAAACCAGTGGCATATCGAGTGGTTCGTGCGCGCGCTCAACTATCGCTACGAAAGCTATTCCTACGCGCTTGACCACCTGCTGGTGGAAACGCCCCATGAACAGTCGATGAGCGTCGACGAGAATCTGCGCCGCATGCGCCCCTGGGTCGACCGGGCCAATCGCGGCGATTTCTGTTCGTCCAATTCGGGAAGTGGCAGCGGCCATGGTGTCACCATACCGTCGCGCTTCCAGACCATGGTTTATGACAAAGAGGTTGTGGTACCCAAGTAGCGCTTCCTGTCTGAGCGGGTCCCATGAACGACATTTCCCCTCCAGCCCATCCCAGTTTCGCTCAGGCCCTGCGTGTCTGGGCGAAAATCGGCTTGTTGTCATTCGGCGGGCCGGCTGGCCAGATTGCCTTGATGCACAAAGAGTTGGTGGAGGACCGCCGCTGGATCTCAGAGGCACGGTTCCTCCATGCGCTCAACTATTGCATGCTGCTGCCCGGACCTGAGGCGCAGCAATTTGCTACCTATGTCGGCTGGTTGCTGCACGGGTGGCGCGGCGGTGTGGCTGCCGGCGTGTTGTTCGTGTTGCCGGGATTTGCGGTCATCCTGGCATTGGCGACTGGCTATGCGCTGTTTCAGCAACTCGACTGGGTTGCGAGCATCTTCTTCGGCCTTAAAGCCGCGGTTCTGGCGGTGGTGATCGAGGCCTTGCTGCGTGTGGCACGCCGAGCGCTCAAGAATGCCTTGTCCTATGGCCTGGCGGTGGGCGCCTTTGTCGCCTTGTTCTTCTTTGCCGTACCGTTTCCAGCGGTGGTTCTCGGCGCGGGGCTCATTGGTTATGGCGTTGCGAAGAGTCGGCCGGACCTGCTCTCGGGCGGGGGGCATAGACCTTCCGGCGCTGCCCAGGACGCAAGCGCGGTAATCGATGACACAACGATCCACGTGTCGCCGAGCTGGGGCAGGGCGTTTGCAGTAATCGGCATATGGGGTGGTCTGTGGGTCGCACCATTATTGGTGGTTGGCATCATCTGGGGGTGGGGCAGCGTGTTTGCCGACATTTTCCTGTTTTTTTCACAAATGGCGGTCGTGACGTTCGGCGGGGCCTACGCCGTGCTGGCTTATGTCGCGAGCGAGGCCGTTGGCACTTTCGGTTGGTTGCAGGCAGGGGAAATGCTCGATGGTCTGGCTCTGGCCGAAACGACCCCGGGCCCGCTGGTGCTTGTGCTCAGCTTCGTCGGCTACATTGCCGGATTTCGGCAATCGCTCGGCCTTGATCCACTTTGGGGCGGGGTGCTGGGAGCAAGCCTGGCGACTTGGGTGACCTTCGTGCCCTGCTTTCTCTGGATCTTCCTGGGGGCGCCCTATATCGAGCGGCTCCGCTCAAATGTCGCGCTTGCCGGGGCGCTGGCGGCGATCACCGCGGCCGTGGTCGGCGTGATTTTCAACCTGGCCTTGTGGTTCGCACTGCATGTGGTTTTCGACGAGGTTGGCCGGATCGAGGCGAGCATCATCTCCATGGCATGGCCCGTATGGGGCACGTTGAACTGGAGCGCACTGGCGCTTACCGTTCTGGCAGCAGTCTCGCTATTCATTCTGCACTGGGGGGTGCTGCGCACATTGGCGCTTTCAGCGTGCGCCGGCTTGTTGCTGCAGTTGATTGTCTGATTGCCTGCCGGATGACTCGTCGTCCGACGGGCCCTAACCCAGCGCAGTCACCATACCCAGCCGATCGACCGCCTTGGGGGCGAACTCGGCCAGTCTGCTGGCGTCGCACCATTGGGCGGCGTTGACCTCTTCGAGTTGGGCAACGAGGGGCAGAGCCGGGTCGGCAACAAAGAGATATTGCAGGTCGTGATGGATATGCGGTGGCTCGTCGCGCGAGGCCTTGCCTGGCACATCATGGCTGTCGATGGCGAAGGGCAAGTCACTTTCTTGATGCCAGGGGTGTAGGGTCAGGCCGGTGACGCCGGTCTCTTCCTCGGCTTCGCGCTTGGCGGAGTGGTGAAACGCCGATGCGTCCTCATAGTGCCCGCCCGGCTGTAGCCAACGGCCGATCGTGATGTGGTCGATCAGCAAAGTCTGGCGGTGGTCGGGCGAGAGGATAATGGCGCTGGTCGTGACGTGTCCGGGATAGGTCGTGCGCAAATCGAGTCGGTGGCCCTGCTCGATCTGCCAGCGGAGCAGGGAAAGATGTTCGCCGGGCGCGGCCACTTCCGACAGATAGCGGCCAACCGTGTCGGCGAGGGTTTCGGCGAATTCAGCGGCTGTTTTCAAGCTCTTGGCCCACAGGTGATCTCGGAAAGTTCCTGCTCGAAGCGAGCGCGCATAGCCTCGTGTGGCGAGGATAGCCGTACCAGAACAAAGAGTTCATTGGTCGGTGCTTCGACGATAAGCAGGCCTTCGGCGATATCGATCTGCTGCTGGGCCAGCAGGCGCGTCTGCGCGGCGTTGAAAATGCCCATGTCGACGGTCTGGCCGATGCCGTCGCGATTGGTGGTGGAATAGATGACGACGCCATTCCGGTCATAAACGGCCACCGACCAGAAGGCGTCGGGCAGCACACCATTGAGATAGGTCGGGCCTTCGCCCAGATCGATCTGGCACAGCCCGTAGCTCAGTTCGGGATCCAGATGCAGCGGGTTGGGCTCGCCCTGTGCTACTCGGTCGAGCACCAGTAGGCGATTGTTCGCCTCAAGTGCGCTGACGCGGGACCAGGTGGTTTCTTCGGCCAGAAGTGGCAGGGTCAGAATGACGGTGATGTGGATGATGCCACCCAAAATCAGCCCGCCGACCAGCCAGAGCAGGGTCCGTATCACTGGCAATCCTCCAAGGTAATGGAGGGCATGGTGGTGTCGGATGAGGAAATGCTGGACAGGGCGCGGGTATCGTAGAGCGTCAGCACGAGTTGGAACGTACCGTTGCCGGTCAGTTCAAGCCAATTGCCCGGTCGCAACCGCGTGCCGACATGAAGCTGCATATCGCCATCCGGCTGGCGCACGATTTCACTGGAGCGCAGGGTTGCGTCCGTGCCGGCTGCTGCAAGGTTCACCCATTCGCTATCGACAGCCGAGAGCGTCCAGAAGGTGGAGACCGGTACATGGCCAGCGACCATATAGGAGCAGGCCAGATCGAGCGGCGCGCCATCGCTGTCAGTGGTGGCCAGGAATTCCAGGCCCTCGCTTTGCCCAAGCTGGAGCGCCGCCTCCCGGGTAATGTGGCCGCGCGTATAGGGATTGGGACTAGGGGATCCGACATCGGGCCAGGCCGTCCAGGGCCCGAGGGACACCGCCCCGAATAGACGCCCATCGGTGAGGGCGTAATAGCTCAGCCCGAAGCCGACAGCCAGGGCAATACAGATGGCGGTGAGGAGGCGCAGGATGAAACGCACAGGTCAGCTCGTCTGCATTTTGGGCATGATTGGCTGGGCCGCTGCGTTGAGGATTGGCAAGGCTTGTAACAACGCAACGGCCGGTGCGGAAGGCGTTTGTAACGTCAAAGGCCAGTCGGTCCCGATCCGGAGGCTTGCGCCGTGTCGCGCACCGGGGCGATGGCAGCACTGGCGGCCTCCAGGCGATCGGCCAGGTCGAGCAGTTTGCGGGCGGCGGCCGGTTTGAGGCCTGGCGGCCGTTCGATGACATCTTCAACCTGTTCGAGGTCTGCGTCGGCGACGATTGTCTGCGGGGGTTCGAAATCGACGCCAAAGACCGGGAGAACTTCGATGTTGGTGTGCGCAAACGCCATGAATTTTTGCCAAGCCGTGGCGGGCAGGGATCCGCCGGTGAGATTATTGGTCGGCCGATAATCGTCATTGCCGAACCAGACGGCGGCCACGTAATTGCCGGTGAAGCCGCAGAACCAGGCATCGCGATAGGACGTGGTGGTACCCGTCTTGCCAAGTGCGGGGACGCCTTCGACCGCGGCGCGGCGGCCTGTGCCACCGGTAACCACAGTATGCATCATCTGGTTCATATAGGAGACGGTCTGCTCCGAGAGCACGCGTTCGCGCGGCGCGTCGGTGTCGCGTTCCCAGACGAGCTGCTCACCGAGCGTTGTCATGCGGGTCAGGCCATAGGCCTGGGTCTTGTAGCCGCGGTTGGCGAACACAGCATAGGAGCTTGTCATGTCCAGCACCGAAACCGACGCCACGCCGAGCGCCAGAGAGCGTGTGACGGGGTATTCCTGCCGCAACCCCATGCGATAGCTGAGCTGGGCGATGGCATCACGTCCGGTCTTGATCGATAACGTGACGGGCACGGTGTTGATTGACGATGCAAAGGCACTGAGCAGGGTCGTCTGGCCACGATAGGAGCGACCATAATTCTGCGGACACCAGTCGCCGATGCAGACAGGACGATCTGAAATCGTGTCGCTGGGTGTCAGGCCAAGCTGCTCGAAAGCTTCCGCATAAACGAAAGGCTTGTAGGAGGAACCGGGCTGACGGGTGGAGACGATGGCGCGATTGAACTGGCTCTTGGCATAGTCCGTGCCGCCCACCATGGCACGGATTGCGCCCTGAGTATCAGTGACCACCATGGCGCCTTGTTCGACCCGATACTGCTCGCCCTGCTCGCGGATGACCGAGTTGATTGCCTCCTCAGCATAGGATTGCAAGGTGGTGTCGATCGTGGTGCGAACAATGAAATTATTGCCCGGCGCGTTGGTGGTCTCGATGATGGCCTTGGCTTCCTCGAACGCCCAGTCGAGGAAGTAGTTCGGGGAGTTGATGTCGTCGCTGCGGTCAATAGCGGCGGCGGGATTTCGGCGCGCTGCTGTCACCTGACCCTCGGTGAGGAAGCCCGAAGCCACCAGATTGGTCAGCACCAGATTGGCGCGGCCGCGCGCGGCAGCCAGATCGACATGGGGCGCATAATTGCCCGGGGCCTTGAACATGCCGGCCAGCATGGCGGCCTCTGCCAGGCTGATATCCTGCACGCGCTTGTCGAAATAGAACTCTGCGGCGGCGGTCACGCCATAATTGCCGCCACCCATATAGGCGCGGTCGAAATAGAGCTTGAGGATCTGGTCCTTGGAGTAGTTCCATTCGAGCCAGATCGAAAGGAAGGCTTCGACGATCTTGCGCTCGAGCGTCCGCTCGGAGGAGAGAAACAGGTTTTTGGCGAGCTGTTGGGTGATCGAGGAGCCGCCTTGGGTGCCGCGATCGCCCTGCGCATTGCTCATCAGCGCGCGTAACGTGCCCACCACGTCGATGCCGAAATGCTCGTAAAAGCGCCGATCCTCGGTGGCCAGGGTAGCCTTGAGCAGATAGTCGGGCATCTGATCGAGGGCGACACTATCATCCGAGCGGATGCCGCGCCGGCCGATCTCGTTGCCGTATCGGTCCATGAACACGACCGAATAGTCTTCGGCCTTGTTGAAGGCACCGCGATCAATGATGTCGAAAGCCGGCAGGGCAAGGGCGGTCATCAAAACGGCGCCAATGGCACCGAAACTGAAGGCGTCGGACAGAATTTCGACGAAAAAGCGCTTTATGCCCGACACATGAAAGCGGGACATGAAGTCCTGGTATCGCGTATAGCCGCGGCCAAGGGTCTGCCAGAACTCATAGAGCGAGGAATCAAGCCAGGCGTCGGCGGCCATCATGCCGGCTTTCGGCTTGCGCTTCTTCTGCTTTGTGTAAAACGGATCCTGCACTTGGCACCCCAACGCCCCGGTATGGGGAGGATTGTCCGCAAAAGCCGGACAAGGCAACGCACTCGCTGGAATATGATTGCATCGACCGGCCCGCAAGGGCAAACCGGCAACAACATGAATGGCAAACGGTGAACATGGCCTTCTGGGAAGAAAAATCGCTGGAACAGATGACCCAGGCCGAGTGGGAGGCTCTCTGCGACGGTTGCGGCCGGTGTTGCCTGATCAAGCTTGAGGATGAGGACACCGGAACGCTCATAACCTCCGATGTGCGCTGCAAGCTGCTCGATGGTGATACGTGTGCCTGCACGAACTATCCCCGGCGCCAGGAAATCGTGCCAGACTGCATCAAGCTGACGCCAGAGAATGTGCGGAATATCCCATGGATCCCCAGGACCTGCGCATACCGTCGTCTGGCGGAGGGAAAGGGCCTGGCCTGGTGGCATCCGCTGGTTTCGGGTGATCCGCAAACCGTGGTGGACGCAGGGGTTTCGGCCAAAGGGCGCACCTTTCTGGAAACCGAAGTCGATCCGGAGCAATGGGAAGAGCACGCCGTAGACTGGCCCGAATGGGAGCCGCCGGAAAGTCTTTGAGGTGATGTGCTTACCTGCTGTTAACCATAAGTGTGGCCTGATTGTCCCAGTTTGGTAGCGGCCCAGGACAGGCTTGATGAACAGAGTGATCATGAGCGGCAGCGAAGGGCTTTGGGCGCGTATTCGCGCAGCTCTGGCGCGCAGCAGCGACACGCGCGAGCCGCCTTATGGCCATCCCGCCATCGCTCGCAATCCCAACAAGAAACCGCGACTGGCACAACGCATTGACGAAGAATTGCGGCGCGGCTGGAGCCAGTGCGCCGAGCGAAATGTGTCGCTTTGCGTCCTGGCCCTCGAAGTCGACGGCTATGCCGAGTATTTCGCTGCTTATGGCCGCGAGGCGGTCGAGGAGAGCCTCGATTCCATCGATTCGATCATTGGCGCGCAGTTGACTCGCGAAACCGATATCTGCCTGCGCAGCGGACAGACCGGTTTTGTGCTCGTGCTGCCCGACATGCCGGCGCTGATGGCGCGCGAACTGGCCAGTCGGATTGCCGCCGCGCTGCGCCGAGAGGGTATTCCCAATCGCGAAAGTCATGCGGGGCAGGTGACGCTGAGCACAGGGATCGCCGTGGTTAATCCGCAGGGAAAACTGGATCGCTCGGTGCTGAATGCCGCCTCCCAGGCGGTCAAGAGGGCCCAGCGGCGCGGTTTGGCGCGGCTGGAAGTCATGGACCTGCGCGGGCGTGACGACAAAAGGCGCAAGGCGGCCTGATATACCAATGGTTGTCAGGGAGACTGGCAGCCACTAAGAGACCCGTCCCGCGCGGTAGGCGCGACCTCTCCATTTTTGCGGACGGCGCGCCATGACCCAATCCTGTGGCCTGGATTTCGGCACATCCAATTCGACGCTTGGGCAGATCGACAAGCACGGCCAGCCCGCATTGGTGCCGCTGGAAGGGGACGAGCGGACACTACCAAGCGTCCTGTTCTTTAACTTTGAGGATGACCAGCTCTATCTCGGGCGGGCCGCCCTCGCCGAATATGTCAGCGGCGCCGATGGCCGGTTGATGCGCTCGCTCAAAAGTGTGCTGGGCAC
Organism: Devosia sp.; assembly: GCA_041939225.1. Taxonomy (GTDB): domain Bacteria; phylum Pseudomonadota; class Alphaproteobacteria; order Rhizobiales; family Devosiaceae; genus Devosia. Next base: position 26,720 of record JBGTUK010000002.1, on the reverse strand, counting down.
GGCGCTTTATGCCGATACGACCCGGGTCAAGAAGCGGCGGCTGGGCTTTGGCGAGATCATCGGGACCTATGTCGGGGAACTCAAGCGGCGGGCCGAGTACACGCTTGGGCAGGAGCTGACTAGCGTCGTGATGGGACGCCCCGTGCATTTCGTGGATGACGACCCTGCGGCGGATCGGGAAGCGCAGGGCCAACTTGAGGCCGCAGTCCGGGCGCAGGGTTTCGACGAAATCGCGTTTCAGTTCGAGCCTATCGCGGCAGCGCTTGACTATGAGCGACAGGTCAGCGGCGAGCGCATCGCCCTCATCGTCGATCTTGGCGGTGGCACCTCGGACTTTTCGCTAGTGCGCGTGGCGCCGGAACGGGCCGGTCGGTCAGACCGGAGTGACGACATTCTCGCGACCGCCGGTGTACATATCGGCGGCACGGATTTCGACCGACTGCTGGCCATGAGCCGGGTGATGCCCGAGCTTGGTCTTGGTTCGCGAACGCTGGACGGCAAGCGCCATCTGCCGGTGGCGCCCTATGTCGATCTTGCAACCTGGCACCGCATCAACAGGCTTTATGACGCCAAGGCGCAGCGCGATCTGCGCTCAACCATCCGGGAGGCCAGGGAGGCGGAAAAGGTCGAGACCTTTGTGGCGCTGGTGGAAGAACGGCTGGGCCACCGCCTGATCGGCGCGGTGGAAGACGCCAAGATTGCTCTCTCGGATCAGGAGGCCGTGTCCTTTTCGTTTGAAGTGCGGGATCACAGCATCACGACAGAGATGACGAGCGCGCAACTCGCCGACGCGCTGGCACCTTCCATCGGAAGACTGGAGAGCACAATCGGTGAGACCTTGCGCGTGGCTGGTCTTACGGCGGCACAGGTAGACAGCCTGATACTGACGGGCGGCTCGACACTGGTCCCGGCCGTTGCCGGGAGACTGAGTGCATTATTCCCCGAAGCCGAAATTGTCCGAACCGACGTACTGGGAAGCGTCGGGCTGGGTCTGGCTCTCGAAGCGCGGCGCATTTTCGGTTCCTAGAATCAGTTCCGACCGGGCTGGGCGCAACCAATCCTTGGAGGTAAGACTTACCTTTAGAGGGGAGAATCCATGAGTCAGATTGCGTTCAAGCTCCGGCAGATGGTTCAGAGAATGTGGTTCCTGCCGGCCGCATTTTCGCTGGTGGCCATTGCGACCGTGGTGGTCGCTTATGCGATGTCGGGCCTGGTGCCCGATAAATTGCCGTTCACCCTGTCGTCCGAAGCCGTGGAATCCATCCTGACGGTGCTGGCTTCGAGCCTGCTGACAGTTGCGGTCTTCTCACTCTCCACCATAGTCAGTGCGCTTTCGAGCGCTTCCGCCTCCACCACGCCCAGAGCCGTACCCCTGATCGTGGGTGATCGCAGCGCGCAAACGTCGATCTCTGTGTTCATCGGGGCGTTTCTGTTTTCCATTGTCGGGATCATTGGGTTGTCCGCCAATATTTACAGCGAGGCGGGACGCCTCCTGCTGTTTGCGGTAACCTTGGCCGTGGTGGTGCTGGTCGTCGCCGCGCTTATCCGCTGGATCGGCCAGATGTCTTCCATCGGCCGCGTCGGTGAAACGGTCAGCAAGGTCGGGACTGCCACCGAAAAGGCTTTCAAAACGGTGCCGGGAGACGGTTTGCTGGGGTGCCGGCGGCTCAGTGGGGAGCCCTCGGGAGACCCCGTCTTTGGCCGAAAGACCGGATATGTTCAGCACATTGATCTGACCCGCCTGCAGGAACTGGCCGAAGAGCACGAGTTACTCATTACCGTGACCGCCCGGCCCGGCGCCTATGCGGCGCCCGACCGCCCTCTCATGCTGGTTGCCGGTGCTCTGCCGGAGGAAATGGCAGACAGACTGGTCAATGCCTTCACAATTGGCAACGGCCGCACCTTCGACAGTGATCCGCGATTTGGACTGATCGTGCTGGCTGAGATTGGAAGCAAAGCGCTGTCTCCAGGGATCAACGATCCGGGAACCGCCATCGCTGTTGTGGGCACGCTGGTGCGTGTGCTGGCGCAGCGGCCCGAAGAGGACAGCGAAGTGAAATTTGAGAGGCTATTGGTGGCGCCGCTCGACCCCGACGACCTCATGGCTGACTCCTTCCGACCTATCGCAAGGGACGGGGCTGGTAGCATTGAAGTGATGTTGCGCATGATTGCAGGCTTGAAAACCCTGGCGCGCTGCCGCCCCGAGTTGGAGCGTGCAGCCAGGGGCATGATTGCCGACGCGGTAGAGCGGGGCCAGACAGCGATGACCGCGAAAAGCGACAAAGCTGCGCTCAAGGCTGCCGCCAAAATGGAATAGAAGGTTCGGTCACTGCTCGGCCTCCGGCCAAGTGGCCATTTGACCATGGGTCTCGTGACCTTCTGATCTAGAATTATTGCACCTGAAGGACGTTACGGCTGCGCCGCCGCCTCCAAGTTATCCCCGCGTGACGCCGGTCTGCTATTGTTCAGGCATGGTCGACAAATTGGGTTGATGGAGGGGCGGCGAGCCCCGGCAATTTCAGGACATAGTGGCATGGAAAGCCCTGACGATATCGAGCGGCCCGCGCCGCCCGACTGGCAGACTATTCGCGGCGAATATGAAGGGCGATTGTTCGAGCCAAAGATCATCTGCAAGCGGCACGGCATCACCGTGTCGCAACTGCGCTACCGTCGCCAATGCGAAGGTTGGCTCAGCCAGCGCGAGCGCAGGCCGAAAGAGGCGGTGCTGGTGTCGCGGATGCTCAAGGTGCTCGAACGACAGATAAGAGATTTGGAAATGGCCAGAAATGAACCGGTGGAGAAACGCACGAACACATTGGCCACGCAGGTCAAGACCCTGGACAAGCTGATCGAACTGGGCGCGGCGGAGCGCAACGTGGACCCGGCCGGCCGCAAGGACATGACCGATCTGCGGGCCAAACTCGTCAAGCGCCTTGACCAGTTCAGGTCCCGTTAGCGCGCAGGCCGAGGTCGACGCCCTCGGAGATGACGAGGTCGAGGACCAATACTATAACTGGCAGAAATGGGCCTTCCCCAAGCAATTGCCGCCCGATGGCGACTGGACGACCTGGCTGCTGATGGGGGGACGCGGTTCGGGCAAGACCCGGGCCGGTGCCGAATGGGTGCGGCAACTGGCGCGAGAGCAAATATCGCCGATCGCCCTGGTGGGTGAAACAATGACCGAAGCGCTCGACATCATGGTGCGCGGCGAAAGCGGTCTTATGGCCGTGCACAAGGATGATGAGCGGCCCACCTTGTGGGGCAAGAACCATTTGCGCTGGCCCAATGGGGCCGAGGCAACGATCCTGACGGCATCGGACCCCGAGCGCTTCCGTGGACCGCAATTCGCGGCGGCCTGGTGCGATGAAATCGGCAAATGGCCTCATGCGGAAGCCGCCTGGGACATGCTGCAATTCAGCTTGCGCCTTGGCGACAGGCCACGCCAATTGGCAACGACGACGCCCCGCCCGACGCCATTGATACGCCGCCTGCTCGGGGACGAGCGGACGGCCGTAGTGCATATAGCCACGCACGAGAACCAGGCGCATCTGGCGCCGACCTTTCTGGACGCGGTGGTGGCGCGCTATCGCGGCACCTTGCTTGGCCGCCAGGAACTCGATGGCGAGTTGATCGAGGATCGTCCCGACGCGCTCTGGCAGCGGGCCATGTTTGGCCGGGCGACGACGGCGCCCGATGGTCGGATCGTGGTGGCGGTCGACCCGCCGGTGACCGGACACGCCCGGTCCGATGCGTGCGGAATCATTATTGCGGGTCGGCTGGGTGAGGGCGCCTTGGTGCTTGAGGACGCCACGCTCAAGCAGGCTTCGCCGATCGCCTGGGCGCGACGGGCTGTGGCGGCATTCCACGCCCATGCCGCCGATTGCATTGTTGTCGAGGTGAACCAGGGCGGTGATCTGGTGCGTCAGATGATCGCCCAGGTCGACGCCGTTGTGCCGGTGCGAACCGCCTACGCCAGCCGTGGCAAGTGGGTGCGGGCAGAACCCGTGGCGGCGCTCTATGCCCGCGGCCTGGTGCAGCATGTCGAGGGGCTTACCGCGCTGGAAGACGAGTTGTGCGCCTTCGGACCGGACGGCAAGGCGGACGGCCATTCGCCGGACCGCGTCGATGCACTGGTTTGGGCGCTGACGGAATTGGTGCTGAACGACCAAAGGCCGCGTATTCGCGGATTGTGAGGAACAACATATGCCCAACTGGATGAACCGCCTCTTTGGCGGTCGCACAAACACGCCTGAAGAAACCAAGGCGTTCGCCGGTCATACCATGCTGACGTTGAGCCAGTTGGGGCCCGCGCAGTGGAGCGGGCGCGGCTATGCGAGCCTGGTGAATCAGGGCTTCATGCGTAATCCTGTGGTCTATCGCTGCGTCCGGCTGATCGCCGAGGCGGCCAACCGGGTGCCGCTGACGGTGAAGGTTGACGGCCAGGCGTTGAGCGAACATCCGCTGGTCTCGCTGCTGGCAAAACCCAATGGGCGGCAGTCGGGCGCCGAAATGCTCGAAGCGGTCTATGCCTACCTGCAGACTTCGGGGAACGCCTACTTGCAGGCCGGGATCGTCGATGGTGCGGTGCGCACGCTCTTCGTCTTGCGGCCCGACCGGATGAGCGTGGTGGCGGGGCGCGACGGCTGGCCCGTGGCCTATGACTACAAGGCCGGCGGCAGGGCGTCACGGATTTCGCAGGACAGTGTTCCCGTGCCGGGCGTGCTGCACATGGCGCTGTTTCACCCGCTGGATGACCACTACGGCATGGGACCGCTCGAGGCCGCGCAGACCAGCCTCGATATCCACAATGCCTCGGCCCAATGGAACAAGGCGCTGCTCGACAATGCGGCGCGGCCGAGCGGGGCGCTGGTTTATTCGGCCGGGACTGGGAGCCTGACCGAAGAACAGTTCAACCGCCTCAAGGAAGAGATGGAGGCCCATTTCGCCGGGGCGGCCAATGCCGGGCGGCCGATGGTGCTCGATGGCGGGCTGGACTGGAAAACCATCGCCATGAGCCCGCGCGACATGGACTTCATCGAGGCCCGGCACGCCGCGGCGCGGGACATAGCCCTGGCCTTCGGCGTTCCGCCCATGCTGCTCGGGATACCGGGCGACAATACCTATGCGAACCTGGCCGAAGCCAACAAGGCGCTGTGGCGCCAGACCCTGGTGCCGCTGGTGGTACGGGTGGCGCAGGAATTGAGCGGCTGGCTGGGGCCGGCCTTCGAAGGTGCGGAAGTGGTGCCGGACTTCGAGAGCGTCGAGGCGCTGGCCGAGGACCGGGCGGCGCTTTGGGCTCGGGTCGGGGCGGCGGACTTCCTGAGCGATGCGGAGAAGCGGGAGCTGACCGGGATCGGTACTGGGCCGTAAGCAATGGTGCCCGGAGGAACACATGGACGACCTGACAAAAACCGTCATCGAGCGCGGGGATCTCGCCCATCTGGCGCTGTTCCTGTGGGCCAGCGGGGCGAGTGCCCTTTTGGTGTGGGCGCTGCGCGAGATGGCCAGGGTGAATCAACACTTCAACGACTTCGTGCAGGAGATCGCGCAGTTGAATCGGCTTTTCTGGAAGGAGGACTAAGCCCATGGCAGACAAGCAGAATCGTGAGGCCGCACAGCAAACGTTCCGGCAATTTGCCTGGAATTTGGCGGGGACCTTGGCCGACAAGCAGCGCTCGCCACCCAAACAGCGCGCGCGCGGGGCCAAGCGCGGATGAGCGCCATTCCGATAGACGAGGAAGGGCGGTTTGCCGGCTATGCCAGCGTGTTCAACAAGCTCGACAGCGGCGGCGATATCGTGCTGCCCGGAGCGTTCGCCAAGAGCCTCGCCAAGCGGCGCGGGCGCATTCGACTTCTGTTCCAGCATGATCCCAAGGAGCCGGTGGGCACCTGGAAAAGCATCGCCGAGGACAGCCACGGGCTGTTCGTGACCGGGCAGCTGGTGCCGGGCGTGCCGCGCTCGGATGCGCTGCGTCGGCTGATCGAGAACCAGGCGCTCGATGGACTTTCCATTGGGTTCCGAACCGTCAGGGCCAGTCGCCAGGCGGGCAAGCGCCTGTTGCATGAGATCGACCTTTATGAGGTCTCGATCGTCACCTTTCCGATGATGGAGGAGGCGCGCATCGCTTCCCCCCTCAGCGCCAGCGCGGCCATTGCCGCCGCCACCAAGACTATCCGTAACCGATAGAAGGACACCGACATGGATCGGATCGACGACGGCCTTGAAACCAAGGCCGACGCAGGGGGCGATATTGCCGCGCTCTTCGCTGAATTCTCCTCCGCGTTCGAGGATTTCAAGGCCACCAATGACCAGCGTCTCCAGGAGATTGAGAAACGTGGCTCGGCCGACGGCCTGCTCGAGGGCAAGCTGGAGCGCTTGAACCGGGTCATCGACGGGCATAAGGCGGCGCTGGATCGCGTCAGCGCCGAGCGGGCGCGGCCGGCGCTGGAGGGCAAGGGTGCAACGGTGCCGGACCGCGAATACAAGGAGGCGTTTTCGGCCTATGTGAAGCGCGGCGAGGAAAAGGCGCTGCAGATTGGTGTGGCTGGTGATGGCGGCTATGTCGTGCCGGGCGAGGTTGAGACCGAGATTACTCGGCTGATGACCCATATTTCGCCCATTCGCGCCATTGCCGGCGTGCGGCAGGTTTCGGGCTCGGTCTATAAGCGCCCGATCACGGTCACCGGGCCGCAGACCGGCTGGGCGGGCGAGACGGCGAGCCGCCCGACCACCGACAGCCAGATGCTGGCAGAACTGAGCTATCCGACGACCGAACTCTACGCCATGCCCGCGGCGACTACGGCGTTTCTCGAAGACGCGGCAGTGGATGTGGGGCAGTGGATTGCCGATGAGGTGAACGCAGCGTTTGCGGCGCAGGAAACCACGGCCTTCGTGACCGGCGACGGCAATAACAAGCCGAGCGGGTTCCTCAACGGCGCCAAGGTGGAGGAGGCAAGCTGGAGCTGGGGTAATCTGGGCTATCTGGCAACCGGCGTATCGGGTGCCATGCCCGCGAGCAATGCCAGCGACGTGCTGATCGACCTGGTCTATGCGCTCAAGGCCGGCTACCGGCAGAACGCCAATTGGGTGATGAACCGCAAGACCCAAGGCGCGCTGCGCAAGCTCAAGGATGCCGACGGCAACTATCTCTGGCAGCCGGCAGCGGCGGCCGATGGGCGAGCCAGCTTCATGGGCTTTCCACTGGTCGAGGCCGAAGACATGCCCAATATCGGTGCGGACAGCTTCTCGATTGCCTTTGGCGACTTCCGCCGCGGTTATCTCATCGTCGACCGCCAGGGCGTCTCGGTGCTGCGCGACCCGTTCAGCTCAAAGCCCTACGTCCTGTTCTATACCACCAAGCGCGTTGGCGGGGGGATCGCGGACTATGACGCGATCAAGCTGCTCAAATTTGGTGTGAGCTGAGACCCACCCCCACCTGGCCTCCCCCTGAATTAGGGGGAGGGACCTATCGAGCATGCCTCGATCTCAGCAGACCACCCGCCAACCCCTCCCCCTTCTCGAGGGGGACGCGGGGTGGGGGCTTTTCAACAAGGAACAAGAACATGACTGCATATCTCCTGGCGGGGCCCGCCGAGGAGCCGGTTTCACTCGTCGAGGCCAAGGCATTCCTCAAGGTCGATGATACGGCCGAGGACGGGCTGATCGGCACGTTGATTGGCGCGGCGCGCCTGCATGTTGAAGGCGTGACGGGCAAGGCATTGCTGGCACAAAGCTGGCGGTTGGTGCTTGATGCCTGGCCCGAGCGGGGCGTGGTGAAACTGCCGGTGTCGCCCCTCTTGTCGGTGACGGGCATCGCGGCCATCGACGAGAATGGTGACAGCCACGAAATCGCGATGGCCCAATTTCTCAGCGAGCCGGATCGGCTGATCGTGCCGCCTGTCGTTGTCGGCATGCCGGCATTGCGCACCCGCCAGGGGCTGGAGATCGACTATGTCGCCGGCTATGGCGCCGAACCCGCCGACGTGCCGGCCGATTTGTGCCAGGCGCTGCTGGGCCTGGTGGCGCATTGGTATGAGCACCGCGACGCCGTGATCGTGGCCGGGTCAGGGGCCATCGTGCCCTCGGGATTCGATCGTGCCGTGGCGGGTTATAAGCGGGTGCGGTTGTGAGCGGGGAGAAGGTCCCGCCGGTCGGCACCCTGACGGACCGGGTCCAGCTCAAACGCCGCGATAGCCAGGACGACGGTGGCGGTGGCCATGTGAGGATCTACCTGCCGGTCGCCCATCTCTGGGCAAGGGTGCGCAGTCTGACCGGGCGGCAGGGGACCAATGCCGATGGGCGCGCCGTGGCAATCTCGCACAGCGTGGTGCTGCGCTTCCGCAATGACATCTCGCCGGGGGACCGGATCGTCTATCGCGGGCGCAATCTCGATGTGGTGAGCGCTGCCGATCTCAATGGACGACGGGCCTATCTGAGCTGCGCTTGCAGCGAAACCAGTTTCACGGGGTGAGAACATGCACCCAATAGCAAGTTTGCAGGCGGCGCTTGTGGAAACGCTGACCACCGACGCGACGCTGGTGGCGCTGATCGGATCCGATGGCGTGTTCGATGCGCCGCCGCGCGACCGGCCGGCGCCCTACGTGGTGATCGACCGGCACGACGTTCGGCAACGCGATGGTGACGCAACACCAGGGCAGGAGCACCGGGTGTTGCTGCATTGCTGGAGCAGTCAGCCGAGCCGCAAGGCCGCGCTGGAAATTGCCGAGCGGGTGGTGACGGTGGGGCTGGCTGAACTGGCACCGGTTGGTTTGGCGGTGACGCATGCCGAGCATATGCGGACAGACACCGCGATTGACACCGCGACCGGACAGGCGCGGGCAGCGGTGACGCTGCGGTTTTTCAGCGAGTAGCGGCTTCGAGCGTGTGGCGGCATCCCCCTCACCGACCTCCGCTTCGCTCCAGCCACCTCTCCCCGAGAGGGAGAGGAATAAGTACCGATCCTGCCTCTGTTCTTCTCCCTCTCGGGGAGAAGGTGGCCCGAAGGGCCGGATGAGGGGGTCTTCCAGGAGAACACAGAATGGCAGCCCAGAGCGGCAAGGATATGCTTTTGAAACTCGACCAGAACGTGTCGGGCAGTTTCATCACTGTGGCGGGGTTGCGCACGCGCAGTCTCAACTTCAATGCAGCAAGCATCGACACCACTGACCAGGAAAGCGCCGGGCGGTGGCGCGAGTTGCTGGCCGGCGGCGGCGTCAAGCGGGCCTCGGTATCAGGCAGTGGCGTGTTCAAAGATCAGGCTTCGGACGCAGCGATCCGCAGCCTGTTCTTTGCCGGCACCATCTGCAACTGGCAACTCATTCTGCCGCACTTTGGCATCGTGGAAGGCCCGTTTCAAATCGTGGCGCTGGAATTTTCCGCCGATCATGCGGGGGAAGTGACGTTTGACCTGGCGCTGGAAAGTGCGGGTGAAGTGAGCTTCGCGGCTGCGTAGGAAACAAGCATGACCAATATTCATCGTGGTGAAATCGCTGCCGAGATCGGTGGCGAAACGAGAACTCTTTGCCTGACGCTGGGGGCGTTGGCGGAACTGGAGGCACGGCTGGGGGCGGGGGATCTAGCCGGACTGGCCGAGCGGTTTGGCGAAGGCCGGGTTTCGGCGCGTGACCTGACCGCCATTCTGGGCGCTGGACTGCGCGGCGGCGGCAATGCCCTCAGCGATGATGAGCTGGCGCGCATGAGCGTCGAGGGTGGATTGCGGGGCGCGGCCGAGATCGCCGTGCGGCTTCTGGAAGCAACCTTTGGAGAACGCGAATGAGGCCGTTTCCGTGGTCGGATGCGATGAGCTTTGGGCTGGGGGTGCTGCGACTGCCGCCGCGCGATTTCTGGGCCATGACACCGCGAGAACTGGCGTCCGCCTGGGGGGCGATCATGGGGAATAGGACCGGGCCGCTCGAGCGGCGCGATCTGCAGAACCTCATGGAGCGCTTTCCCGATGGCCAGTGATCTGTTTGGCGAGGAGCTTCACGACGAACTGAGCGATGTGCAGGTCGAGCTGGGGCGTATCAGCGATCTGGCCGACGGCGTGGCAAGTGCGGTCAGCCGTGCCTTTCGTGGCGCGGTGATGGACGGCAAGTCGTTTCGCTCGGTACTGAGCGATATTGCCGGTGCCTTTGCCGATATCGCACTGAAAGCTGCGTTCAAGCCGCTTGGAACACTGGTCGGCGGGCTGGTGGATAATATCTTCACCGCGACCAACCCGGCATTGACGAAATTTGCCAAGGGCGGGGTGATCGCGAGCCCGAGCTACTTCCCGCTTGGGCAGGGCCTGGGGCTGGCCGGTGAGGCCGGGCCGGAGGCGATCATGCCGTTGCAGCGTGGGCCGGATGGACGGCTTGGTGTCGCCGGGGGTGGCAGCGCGATCAACGTGACCTTCAATGTGACTGCAAGCGACGCGCGCAGCTTCGCTGCGAGTGAAGCCGAGGTGAGCGCGATGCTGCTGCGGGCGGTTCGGCGCGGCACGCGGGGAAGCTAAAGGGGGGCAGCGAGGAAAACATGAGCTTTCATCACATACGCTTTCCGCTTGATATCGCGCTGGGGGCGCGGGGCGGGCCGGAGCGCAGGACCGATGTCGTGACCTTGGCGGGCGGTGGCGAGAAGCGCAATGGGCGCTGGGCGCATTCGCGGCGGCGCTACAATGCCGGCTATGGCATTAAATCGCGGGCTGACATGCAGGCGGTGCTGGCGTTTTTTGAGGAGCGGCGTGGGCGGTTGCACGGGTTTTTGTGGCACGACGGGCTGGATCATTCTTCCGGTGGTGCGGTGCCGTTGCCGACCGACCAGGCCATTGGCACCGGCGACGGGGTGCAGACCCAGTTTCAGCTGACCAAACGCTATGGCGCTGCATTCGACCCGTATTTGCGGCCCGTTGCAAAGCCGGTCTCGGGCAGTGTGCGCGTGGCGGTGGATGGGGTGGAGCAGGCGGGCGGCTGGAGCGTGGATGTGACCAGCGGCATCGTGGGCTTTGTCAGTGCGCCGGCAGACGGGGCAAGCGTAACCGCCGGGTTTCTCTTCGATGTGCCGGTGCGGTTCGACACCGACCGGCTCGACATCGAACTTAACAGCTTTGATGCGGCCGAGGCGCCGAGCATTCCGCTGCTGGAGATCTTGCCATGAGGGAGCTGCCACACGACCTGGCGACGCATCTGGCGCAGAACGAGACAACGACGGCAAAATGCTGGCGCCTGATCCGCAAGGACGGGGTGACGTTAGGCTTTACCGATCACGACCGGCCTTTGGTGATTGCGGGCACCGATTGCACGCCGACCTTTGGCCTCGATGGCGGCGAAGTGCCGTCGCGGCTGGGCCAGCAGGTGGAAACCGGCGAGGTTCTGGGCGTGCTCGACAATGCCGCCATTGCCGAGGCCGATATTCTGCAGGGTCGCTATGATGGCGCGCGTGTCGAAACCTGGCTTGTGAACTGGTCGGACCCGAGCCAATGCTTGATGCTCAGGGTCGATACCATCGGCGAGATTGTCCGGGAAGACGGGGTGTTTCGGGCTGAATTGCGGTCGCCCCAGCAGGCACTCAACATCACCAGGGGGCGTATGTTCCAGGGGCTGTGTGACGCCATTGTCGGGGACGAGCGCTGCGGTGTCGACCTTGGAAATGCTGCCTATCGCGCGGAGGCCGTTGTTGTCGGAGTGATCGACGATTTCCACCTTCGCGTCAGTGGGTTGGCCGGGTTTGAAGAGAACTGGTTCGCCTTCGGGGTGGCGCAATGGACGGATGGCGAGCGCCATGGACTGCGCGACCCGATCATGACACATCGCCGTGACGCCGATGGCGACACACTGGGGTTTTCGAGCCGGGTTGGCGAGTGGTGCGCGCTGGGCGATGCGCTGATCGTGACGGTGGGTTGCGACCAGCGATTCACCACCTGTCGGGAGAAGTTTGCCAATACGGCCAATTTCCGCGGCTTTCCGCATATCCCCGGCAGCGACTATGTCCTGCGTCACCCGCGCAGCGGCTACGCCATGGATGGCCGGCCGGTGGTGCCATGAACGCCGAACTGGTGGTGAAGGCCGCGCGGGCCTGGCTCGGCACACCCTATCGGCATCAGGCCTCGGCCTTGGGCGCCGGGTGCGACTGCCTGGGATTGCTGCGAGGGGTGTGGCGAACGCTTTACGGCGACGAGCCGGTGTTGGTGCCGCCCTATCGAATGGACCGGCGCGGCCAGGAAAGCGATCCTGCACTGCGCTTGGCGGCGGAACGGTTTCTCATCGCAGTTGAGGGGCCGGCACAGGCGGGGCAGGCGGTTCTGTTTCGACTGGGCGGCGCTGCGGAGCCGCGCCATTGCGGCATTCTGATCGCACCGGACCGTTTCATCCATGCCCAGGAGCATCTGGGGGTGATCGAGGCGAACCTGACTTCAGGCTGGGCCAAACGGGTCAGCGGCCGGTACCGGTTTCCGGCCCAGACCTGAGGCCGACCTGCGTCGACGGCGGCAGACTAAACTCCAAGGAACAATAAGATGGCGACACTGGCACTATCAGTTGCCGGGCAGTTTGCCGGTGGGCTGCTGGGCGGACCTATCGGCGCGACAGTTGGGCGGGCGCTGGGGGCACTGGCCGGCAGTGCGGTAGACGGCTGGCTGTTTGGCGGTGACAAGGCTGAGGCCCCGCTATTCGATGTACGGCTGGGGGCGTCGAGCGAGGGGCTGAGTGTCCCCCGGCTCTATGGCTGGGGGCGATTGTCGGGCAACATCATCTGGGCCCGCGAACTGGTGCGCCATGTCAGTGATACCGCCGGTTCCAAGGGCATGCCGTCGGCAGCAGAGGAACCTGAAGAGATCCTTGCCAGTTTCGCTGTCGCTTTTTGCGAGGGCCCGGTGGCCAGGCTTGGGCGCATCTGGGCCGACGGGCAGTTGCTCGACACGGCTGGTCTCAATCTGCGCTTCTACCACGGCGACGAAGAGCAAGCTGCCGACAGCCTGATCGAGGCAACACAGGGGAACGGCAATGCGCCCGCTTATCGGGGCGTCTGCTACCTTGTGGTCGAAAACCTGCCGCTGAGCCGGTTCGGCAATCGCATCCCGCAGCTTTCCGCCGAGTTATGCCGTGTGGTTGGCGATCTGGAGCCATCCATCCGCGCCATGACGATTATTCCGGGTGCAACCGAATTTGGTTATGACCCCGAACCGCGGATCAGGGTGGTGGGGCCGGGTGCGGGCGTGAGTGAAAATGCGCATCTGCTGCCCGGAACCAGCAATTGGACCTGCTCGCTCGACGAGTTACAGGCGCTTTGTCCCAATCTCGAACATGTCGCGCTGGTCGTGAGCTGGTTCGGCGACGATCTGCGCTGCGCGAGTTGCACGGTGGAGCCGCGCGTTGAGGACGCGACGCGCAATATAGAGGGAACCAGCTGGAGTGTCGCGGGTGTGACACGGGCAGCGGCGCAGGCTGTATCAAGCCATGCCGGGGGACCGGCCTATGGCGGCACGCCGTCTGACGCTTCGGTGCTCGCCGCAATCGCCGACCTCAAGGCGCGTGGGCTCAAGGTGACGATCTATCCCTTTGTGCCGATGGATATTCCGCAGGGTAATGGCCTGGTCGATCCCTATGGTGGCAGCGAGCAGGCGGCCTATCCCTGGCGCGGGCGTATCGCTTGCTCGCCGGCCCCAGGATTGCCCGGATCGCCCGAGGGCAGCGCCGCCGCAGCAGCCCAGGTGGCAGCCTTTGTGCCCGGCTATCGCGCCATGGTGCTGCACTATGCCCAACTTGCCGTAGAGGCAGGTGGGGTGGATGCCATGCTGATCGGCTCGGAAATGGTCGGGCTGACCAGCGTGCGCGGGGCGGGCAACAGCTTCCCTTTTGTCGATGCGCTGGTGGCACTGGCCGCCGATGTGCGGGCCATTGTGGGACCTGCTACAAGACTGACCTATGCGGCGGACTGGAGCGAATATTCGGGGTGCCAGAAGGATGGTGCCAAATTCTTTCACCTCGACCCGCTCTGGGCCTCGGCCGACATCGATGCGGTTGGGATCGACTGCTACATGCCGCTGGCCGATTGGCGGGACGGAGAAGACCATGCCGATCTGGCGCTGGCGCGGACGGGATATGAGCTCGACTACTTGGCGGGCAATATTGCCGGGGGCGAGGGCTATGACTGGTTCTACGCCAGCGAAGCGGATCGCCGGGCGCAGCTCCGCACGCCAATAACCGACGGGGCGCATGGCGAGCCCTGGATCTGGCGCTACAAGGATATCGAAGCGTTCTGGGGCCAGCAGCATTTTGATCGGCCAGGCGGGGTGCGAAATACGTCACCAACCCCCTGGGTGCCCGGCTCGAAGCCAGTCTGGCTGACCGAGATCGGGTGTGGCGCTGTCGACAAGGGCGCCAATCAGCCGAATGTTTTCGGTGATAGCAAGAGTGCCGAGAATGGGCGGCCCTACTTCTCTGCGGGCACTCCGGACGCGCTGATCCAGCGGCAGGTGCTGCGAGCGCATCATCTGCTCTGGAACGACCCAGCCTACAATCCGACCGGCATGGTTGATCCTGAACGGCTCTATTGCTGGACCTGGGATGCACGGCCGTTTCCGGTGTTTCCGGCGCTGACGGAAGTGTGGTCCGACGGCACCAATCATGCCACCGGTCACTGGCTGACCGGCCGACTGGGTGGGCTGGCCAGCGATGAGCTGGCTCATGCCATGGTTTCAGAGCATGACAGCATCGTCTTGGCGGCACCCTCGGCCCCGCTGATTGGCGGACTGACTGTGTCAGGTGCCGGAACGGCCCGCGACATGCTCGAAACCGTGCTTGACCTGACCGGGCAAAAACTTGCAGCGCGTGGCGATGCAATGGTCGGCATCGCCCAGGGTGGGGGGGCGGCGCTCGAGCTGGAATACGAGACCCTGGCCAGCACTGACGCGCCGGTGCTGTCGCGTCGGCGCGATGATGGCGCCGAGAAGCCGGCGCGGCTGACGCTCGGACATTTTGACCGGGAGCGCGATTATCTGGCAGCGACATCGGCAGCGATCCGGCCGGATCGGGGACCGCTGGTGACCCACAACAAGCCGGTCGTGCTTGATAGCGGCGCTGCCCGACGAGCCGCCGAACGACTGCTGGACCAACATGCGGCGGGTGGAGACAGGATCGCGTTCGCTCTGCCGCCTGGCCAGATTGCGCTTGAGCCGGGCGACCGGGTGACGTTGACTGATCTTGCCGAGGGGCCTTTCGAGATTACCGAAATTCGCGATGGTGCCGTGCGTCAGATCTCGGCGAGCGCAGTGCGCCGAGGTGATGCGCTGGCCACCGGCATAGATCGACCGCGTGGCAACCAGCCGGCCATAATGCCTGTGATGACGCCCTTGGTGGTTGCAGCGCATCTGCCTCCATTGCCGTCCGATCCGCTGCGCAGCCGATTGGTTCTCGGCGCCTACGCCGATCCCTGGTCCGGGCCGGTGAAGATTGCCGACGATGCTACGGGCACCGAACTGACGAGGCTGAACCGCCCGTCGGCGATGGGTGAACTGCTCATGCCGTTGCACCCGGGGCCTGAAGCGCTGTGGGATTTGAAAAATACTCTCGACATCCAGTTAAACGCGGGACACCTCGCCGATGTGGAGCCATTGGCCGCACTGGCGGGTGCGAACCGGGTCGCAATTGAGACGGACGCCGGCGAGTGGGAGATTATCGGGTTTGCGGCTGCAGAACTGGTGGCACCGGGGCAATATCGGCTGACCGCATTGCTGCGGGGCCTGGAAGGGTCCGGGCAAGCCATCGGCTCCGTGTCTGCTGGTCGGCGGGTGATCGTCCTGAATCAGGCTCCGATGACCCTTGTGGTGGAGACGGACTGGATTGGCGAAAGCCGCGACCTGCGGGCAACCGTTGCCGGCGGTGGCGCCGGCGAGATCGTGACGGTCGCCCCCAGGGTTGGGCCGGTGCTGCCTCTCTCCCCCGTTCACCTCAAGGGGACCAGGCTGGCGGATGGATCGATCACGCTGGAATGGACCCGCCGCAGCCGGGCCGATGGCGACGGCTGGGGCGTGGCCGAACCACCGCTCGAGTTTTCGCCGGAAAGCTGGCAGGTCGAGATCGTGACCGGCGGCGCGCCGGTGAGGACACTGCATGCGGCGCATTCATACGCCCAATATCCGCTGGCCGACCAAATCGCCGATTTTGGCATCCCCGCGACCGGTTTCACCTTCAATGTTCGACAAGTCAGCGCAGCGCTCGGTGCGGGCCATGGCGCGATTGGAATGTTCAATGACTGATGCACGGTTTGACACCTGCCTCGCCGAGATATTCAGGCATGAGGGCGGATATGTGGATCATCCGTCCGATCCTGGCGGTGCCACGAATATGGGGATCACCCGCAAGACCCTGGCGCGCTGGCGCAATATCTCGCCCTGGTGGGATCTGCCAAAAGCGGAGGTGCAAAACCTGGGCCGGGACGAGGCGGCCAGGATCTACCGGGCTGGCTATTGGGATGCGTGCCGGGCAGGGGACATGCCATCGGGTGTCGATCTGGCAGTGTTCGACTTCGCGGTCAATTCCGGCCCAGGCAAGGCAATCCGCTGCCTGCAGCAGGTGCTCGGCGTTGTCGCCGACGGTCTGGTTGGTCCCATCACGCTGGCAGCCGCTCATCAATCCAGCGCCGCAAGAACGATAGATGCGCTGTGCAACCGAAGACTCGGTTTTCTCAGGGCCCTTTCCACTTTTCCGGTGTTTGGGCGCGGCTGGACCCGTCGCGTAGAGGCAGTTCGCGCTGCAGCGCTCGCTGTGGCTCCGACCAAAGAGTCAACTCAAGGAGATGAGACCATGGATATCCTTTCAGGCTACAAGACCTATATCGTGGCTGCATTCATGCTGCTGGCCGGCCTCGCGCAGATGCTGGGCATTGACCTGCCGGCGCTGGATAGCGGTTCGGCAGGGAGCCTCGTGCTGGAATCGTTGGCCATATTGTTCCTGCGCAAGGGATTGAAGGGAGATACCCGGAAAGCCTGAGGTCAATTGTGTGGAAATCGGGGGAGGCGTGCCGCATTCATGTCCCATTCAGTTTGCAGACGCTATTGATTGGCCATGAAAACGAACGCCCCAAAACCCACCGCCTCCATCGCCCTGGCTCTCGCCCTGGCGCTTGCGCTTGCAAGTACCGGTTCGAGCCAGGCTCAGGCTTGTCTCGACAAGCGCCAGATCCAGGAGGCCGTGTCTTCAGGACAGATCATGTCGCTTGACGCCGTGCTGGCGCAGGCCGGCGTGGATCCAAGCTCGGACATCCTCAATGTGGATGTGTGTGACGAGGACGGCAGGCTGGTGTATGTTATCGGTGTACTCAGCTCTGACGGTCAGGCGCAAAACCTGACAATGGACGCACAATAGCAGCCTAGTCTTGTGGGGGGCGGATCATGCGTATTCTGGTTGTTGAAGACGACACCAATCTCAATCGACAGATCAAGGATGCCTTGACCGAGGCGGGTTATGCAGTCGACGTGGCATTCGATGGCGAGGAGGGACACTTTCTCGGCGATACCGAACCGTATGACACCATCATCCTTGATATCGGCCTTCCGCAGATGGATGGTCTGTCCGTGCTTGAGGAGTGGCGGCGAGCCGGCAAGACCACTCCCGTCTTGTTGCTGACCGCCCGCGATCGCTGGAGTGACAAGGTCCAGGGCATCGATGCCGGGGCGGACGACTATGTCGCCAAGCCGTTCCACATGGAAGAGGTGTTGGCGCGCGTGCGTGCCTTGGTACGGCGTGCGGCCGGACATGCCAGCAACGAAATTGTTTGTGGCGCGGTGCGCCTTGACGCGCGTAGCGGCAAGGTGACGGTCGAAGGTCAGTCGGTGAAACTGACAAGCCACGAACTGCGCCTCTTGAGCTACCTTATGCACCACAAGGGCAAGGTGATATCGCGGACCGAGCTGACAGAGCACCTGTACGATCAGGATTTCGACCGCGACAGCAACACGATCGAGGTTTTCGTCGGGCGTCTGCGCAAAAAGCTGCCGGAAGATTGTATTCAGACCGTCCGCGGACTGGGCTATCAGATTCTTGGCGACTGAGCTGGTTCCGAGATCGGCGTGGCAGGCAGGATGAGACGCTGAGATGTTGCGCAAGGGTTCAGTCGCGGCAGCATTGTTCTGGCTATCGGCTGGCTGGCTGGTGCTGGCGCTGGTGACAACCGGCGTCCTTCTTACCGATCTCTATTCGCGAACCCTCGATACCACGCTGACCGATACTCTGGACTTCCACGTCGAGAGCCTTGCTGGCGCCTTGCTCGAGACGGGTGACCCCCAGGACAATGACATCGCACTGGCCGATCCGCGCTTCGAGCGGCCGCGTTCGGGCTGGTACTGGATCATTCGTGGCGAAGAGGGGGGGCTGATCAACCTGTCGACATCCGTGGTCGGGCTCGATCTGCCCGGCGTCGGCACGGCAGCCGATGACATGGGACGCAGCACCGAGGTGATCAACGACCCATTTGGCACGCAATTGCGCATGGTCGAGCGCAGCGTCACCCTGGATGAGACGACCTATCGGATCACCGTTGCGGGCAATCTGACCGAGGTGCTCGAACTGGTCGCCGAATTTCGCGGTCAGACCTTTATCGTGCTGGGTGCCGTCGGCATCATGCTTGCAATCATGAGCGCGATCGTCGCCCGCATTGCCTTGCGCCCAATCGCGCGGCTGAGCAAGGCGGTGGAAGCCGTGCGGGAGGGCGAAAGTGCCGAGGTTTCCGGCACCTATCCGACGGAAATTGCGCCGCTGGCCGAAGAGGTCAATGAACTGCTGCGCTCCAACGTGCAAATCATCGAACGCGCACGCAATCAGGTTGGCAATCTCGCTCACGGGCTCAAGACCCCCATTGCCGTGCTGCGCAACGAGGCCCATGCGCGCAAGGGCGCGCTGGCCGATATCGTTGCCTCCGAGACCGAGAAGATGAGCAATATGGTCTCGACCTATCTCGAACGGGCACGCCTTGCCGCCCGGACCTCGGTAGTGGGCAAGAAAGCCGACGCTACGATGATCATGCTGCGTCTCACGCGGGTGATGCGCAAGATACACCCGGATGTGACTATTGCCTTCCAGCGCCCCGATGCATCACTGCCCTGGTTCAGGGGCGATGAGGCCGATTTCGAGGAGATGGCCGGTAATCTGCTCGACAATGCCTGCAAATGGTCCAACGGGCAGGTTGGCGTGCGGTTGAGCAGCGTGCGCGGCGAAAAGGGCACGCAGCTTCTGATGCGGATCGATGACAATGGCCCGGGGCTTTCCGAGGCTGATGCGCAAAAAGTGTTGCGTCGAGGCGTCAGGCTGGACGAGAAAACACCAGGAACCGGGCTGGGACTGGATATCGTCAAGGAACTGGTTGATGTCTATGGCGGCGAACTTGCACTCAAACGCTCACAATTGGGCGGATTGCTGGTCGAGCTGCGGCTGCCGACAGCGCGCCTGGGCGGTTTGGTCAGGCCGCCCGAGAACTGACGCACTTTCGCCGCATTGCGGCAACAAGAACCAACTGACTGCACCAGAGGCCAATCATTCCATGAATCGCATTTCGCTCCTCGCCCTCCCGATCCTTGCCTTGGCCCTTGCCGCTTGTTCGAGCACCGGTAGCACGACGCGCGTAACCCAGGTGCCGGTTAGCCCTCAGCCAGTGGCGACGCAGCCCCTGGTGCCGACTTCGGCCCAGACCGTTCAGACCGCCAAGCTGACCACCAGCATTGCCAACGGTTTTGTCGACCCGGCCGCGTTGGCACTGATGACGGCAAAGGACTCCAACGAGGCCAATAGTGCCCAGTTCTATGCCTTGCAGTTCGGCCGTCCCGGTGCACCACGTCAGTGGGCTGGTGATCAGGGGACGACGGGGTCGGTGGCTGTTGGGCCTTATGTGCGTGTGAATAATCTCGATTGCCGCGACTTCACCCACACCGTCAAAGTCGGCGGCAAGGACTACGTCAGGAAGGGCACCGCCTGCCGCGAGCAGAACGGCAATTGGAACGTGGTTGAAGGCGCGGCCTGATCGCAAGAGGTCCTTTGGGAAAGGATTGTTTACCACGACCCTGTAGGGTCGATGGTGGTACCTTTCTTGACCAAAGACCTTATGAGCCAACCTGTCAGGAGCATTTCCGTTGCAACGCTAACGCCCGCCCGATCCGAGGCGGGCGCGAACGCCAGTGCGCGCCGCCCATTCTGTGGCCTGATCGATCCGGTGCTGGTGGATGAACCCGTATTGTTCCCGCTCAGCAGTTCGGTCAGCGTCGAAGCGGCCAGAGGCGCCTGGGTATGGGTTGTGCGCGACCTGTGTGCTGACTTGATTTCTGCCGATGGCGTGGCAAACTGCAATTTTGCGGCGGCCGATCTTGAACCTCTGATGCCTGAAGTGTTGGCGCGCATGAAGACTGCGCTGGACAGGATCGATGGCGACGCCGAGGCCTTGCGCCGCCAGCGCGCCCAATCGGGCCGCGACAATTTCCGGGACGAAGCGGCCGTGGTTATGGCGGCGCTCAGGGCGCGGGCCCTGCTGCCGAAGGCTCAGGGTTTCGGCCGGGCCGTCAATACCATGACCGATGACGCCGCGCTCGGCGTTGCCTTGCAGTCGATGCCGGTGCAGGACCCCAAGCTGGCCGGGCTGTTGTTCCACACCGCCATTGGGCAGGTGGCCAATCCAACGCGCCTGGTCACCGCGGTGATCAAACTGAGCGGCAATGCCAGCGAACAGGTCATCTCGCGAAACGGCTTTGGGCCTCTGATCGAAGCCATTTTGGGACAGGCTCAGAACCAGCTCAAGAACCTGCAATTGAGTGGACCCTTTGCGGATGTGGACATGGCCTGCCGGGGCCTGGACCGCTTTCATCGCCTCGTGCGCTCGCTAACCGGATATGTCGAGTTTGCGCGCGGCAGCCGGTCCACGCAAATGCTCGCCGCCATTACCAAAATGGTCTCTGACCGCGTTGAGCCACGCCTGACGGAGGTCGTTACCGATCTCAACCAGGCCATGCGCCGCCCGCGCGAAGGGACGGACCGAATCGACAATGACCGCCTGCTGGGGGCCATAAACGGCGTCTATCTGCTCTCGGCCGTTCGGGACTGCCGCGATTCACTGGCGCTCAACGCGGTGTTCGACCAGGCCTGGAGCCAGACGGGGCAGGCGCTGGAACTGCATATCCAGCGCAATCTCGATTTGCTGCGTCAGAATCCCGACGATGCGGTGACGGGGGAACGGTTGAACGCGGCCATCAAGATGGCCGAGATCCGGTTCAATCCTGAATATGCCGACACGCTGAAGCGCGCCCGGGCCGCGGCGCAGCGGCGCGGCTGATCGATCAGGTGTCCTGCTCCGCAATTTGCGCGCGCACGATCTGCCCTTTTTCCCGGACCGTTAGTGGAAAGCCAGTTGTTGCGGCCCTGGCTGCCACCAGCCCGACGGCTCCGGCCGGATCATGGCGCAAGACCACGCCAATTGCCTCGTCTGGATGCCGGGCGTCGGAATTGGGGAAGATCAGCGCTCCCGGTTCCAATATGCGCGCCTCATTGGGAACGATGCGAACGATCCTGGCCTCTGGACCATAGCGTCCAACGAGATAAGCGGGAATTTCGGTCGGTTTGATTGGGGCCCAATCGTCGGGACCAGACAATTCCTTCTGGACGGACAAAGGCACAGAAGCGACCCGTTCCTGCGCGACGATGCCCGCAGCTTCCGCCGGAATAAGCGCAAGATCCACGCCGGCCGCAACCTCGTTGACCGCAAGCGGCTGGGGTGCTTCTGAGAGGAGAGTCAGCCCGCCTCGCGCTGGTCGCCAGAAGGCAATCCTGCGTTCGCGTGCCGCCTCGGCCGGACGCTGCAACAGACCAGTGCCGGCATCGAGATAGGTTGGCGCACCCTCGGAAACCGGAGAGGCGATCGCGAGCGGGCCATCCGGTGTTTCATGCATCGGATCAACGATTGGATCGTCCACGTCTCGACGCTCCCGACCGAGCAGTTGATCGATGGCGTCGGCGCCGCTTTGGATGCAGCCGCGCCGCGTAAAATAGCCTGCCGCGCTGCCGGCCAAGGCAATCGATTCCACACGTCCCTGCGCTTCGAGCCGGCGACGGTCTGCATTCCAGGCGCTGCAGCCGCCAGCAATATGCCACAAAGTGAGGTCGGGCTGCCAACCGCCGCAGACCAGCAGTCGGTCTGTGACCAGGGTTTGCCCGTGTCGGCTTTCCGTGTGGACAGACAGCAAGCCGCCAGCACGGGCAGTGCCCGCTGAAGTCACCACGGTGCCGGGCGATTGCACAATCCCGTAGGCGCGGGAAAAAGCGATAAAGCGCGATGTGGATTCCGGGCGCGCGTCAAGAATGCGGCCAATTTCGATCCCTGCATCGCTGGCAAGCATGGCCAATCGGTAAGCTGGATTGCTGCCGGTTGCGACGATGGCGCGCTGGCCCGGCCATACACCAAACCGTGTCGCCATTTCATAGGCGTCCAAGCATCCGGCGATGCCGGGTAGCCGGTTGCCCGCAAATATTGGCAGGCGTTCGAGAGCGCCCGCGGCGATAACGATGCGCTCAGCGGCAATATCGATGACGCGGCCGCGGCTGGTACCTGGTGAGGTTTCGATCCGGTGCGCCCGTGCGAGGCCCGGTCTAATGGAAAACACCTGGGTCGCGGTCAGGACGGTGATCGCTTCGGCTGCTTCGACCTCAGCGCTCAGGCGGGCCATGCTCTCCTCGGGAGCGTCTTCACCTTCCTGGGTGCCAAAAAGTCCAGAATGTCCACCCAGAAACCCCCTTGCCTCGACAAGCGTGACGGTTAGTCCGACACGCGCGCCGGCGAGTGCTGCCGACAGCCCAGCGACACCGCCACCGATGACCAGCAAATCCGTTGAGGTGTCGACCGCGCCCGGAATTGTCCGCCATGGCCGGGCCAGAGGATGAGCCGCATCGAGCTTTAACCCAAGCGTGCGACCAGGTTGAAACAGGCGCGTCATGCCGCGCGAACGTTCGGCCCCAAGCGTCACGAACTCGGCGCCGTCCTGGGCCGGGGTTCTGGCCATGGGGAGAGCGAACTGCGGGTCACTGGCGAGGCTGGCATGGCTGATAGCTGGCTGGGCCCGCGATGTGAGGCCAATGGGACTATTTTGATGCTGGCCAACAGTGTCGATGCCAGCAGCCAGCGCGGCGCTCAGCACCGTATCACCAGCAAATCCCGACACGATCCGGCCATCGAGCCGAAACCGCAACGGCCTGGTGCGGTCAATTGCGGTGCCGGCAAAACCCTTGGGCGCATTCTCCGGTAGTCGATTGATCTGCGGCCTCATGCAGCGTGCCCTTCCAGCGGCCACTGGAATTCGTCGACGCGTGTTTGGCGGCTGGTTCGATTGACCAGATGTTGCTCAAACCAGCGGGCCTCCTCCGCAGACGGCTCACCAGCCAGCCAGTGGGCGAGGGCTGGCGCAATGAAGGCGCCATAGCACCCGACATTCGCGACGATGTCCGCGCCCTGACCAGCAGCGCGACCAAAGGCCGGCGCGCCGTCTTTAGTGGCAAGCGCGACGTAGTTGGTCTGCCCCGCCTGTTCCACCTTTCGGTTCTGGCCCAAAAGGTTCAGCACGTGCTCGGAAAATGCGGCCCTCTCGCCAGGACCGAACGCCGCAACACCGCCTTCGGTTTGCTGCGTGAGGAAAAGGCCCTTGTCCAGTTCGAGCATGATGGAGGCAGCCAGCGGCCGCGTCGGCGTGGTCAGGATGCTTGTATGACGCACCCGCTGGAACAGCGTTGGCCACTGGCGCAGCGGAAGCCATGCCACGATCGCTTCGTCGTCGGCCAGGACGGCCTGCCGGGCCCAGCGGATGCCCGTATCGGTTTCAATCTTCACCGCACCGTCATTCTCGATCGCGACCGAGCGGGGGACCGGCCGCTCCACGGAGCAGTCCTTCAACCAGCGCTCCAAACCTGTTTCCAATTGGGCGCGATTTAGCCGCAACGTGTCGCGAAGGACCATGCCCGATCGATTGCCACCCAGCATGGATTGCCCAACCGGCTCGGCCGCAATGCCAAATCCGCCGGCCATGTGGCGTATATGGCAGAGAGCTTCAACGGCGCGCGGGTCTTCGGCGAAAAACACGGGGTCGACGCGTGAAAGGGCATTTCGGCCTGCAATTCGGACCATGAGGCGCGCCGTCTCCGGGGCCGTGGCAATCAGCCTGGTCCAGCTTTGAGGTCGTGTTATGGGCGCAACGGATATGTCCAGGCCGCGAGGCAGGCGATAACCTGCTCGATTCTGCCCGACCAACAAGACCTTCCTGCCATGCTCACCGCCCAGCAGCCCCGCCAGAAGCTGCGCCATGGGGGTAGAGCCAAAGATCGCAAAGTCGAATTCGGCCTCGTTCATGCGGCAAATAAGCCTGCGACCGCCGGCCCCTGTGGCAATGCGTCCCTGCTTTCACGCGCTGTTTTAATGGTTTTTTGCCGCATTCGGCTTATAGAGGGCCATGCCTTGCCGCGTCTGGCAGACAAGCGTTTGGGGCCCATGATATTCTGGTCGATTGCCATTGCCGTTACCGCCATTGCCTGCGCTGCCCTGTTCTATGCGGCGGCGGGACGCACGGTCAACGCGACGACCAGCGAAATGGATGATCAGAACAGACATTTCCGCTTGGCGCTCGATGCCATTGAAGCCGATGAGCGCAATGGTAGGCTCGATGCCAGCCAGGCAGTGGCTGCAAAGGGCGAACTGGCCCGCGAAATTCTGCGTAGCCAGGCGTCGCCTGTAGCGGCGACTACCAAGTCGCTCGGTCGCGCGCCCCTGTTGTTCGGACTCGCCATTACCGCCGCGCTGAGCCTTGGTCTGTATGCGTTTTTAGGGCGACCCGACCTGCCCACCCAACCTCTGGCTGAACGCCCGGAACTGGTTGCGCAGTCTCTTGATCTTGATGAGGCAGTGGCGCGCATCGAAGCGCAATTGGCCAGGGCGCCCCAGGACCTGCGCGGCTGGCAGGTCATCGCGCCGGCCTATGTTGAAATGGGCCGCTTCGCCGACGCAGCAGAGGCCTATCGCCAGGTGATTGCCTTGGCTGGCCCGAGTGCCGACCTGCGCACCGATCTTGCCGAGGCGCTGTTGCTCGATGCCAATGGGGCCGGGTCCGATGAAGCGATGGACCAGCTCGAGCAGGCAGCCGCAGCGGACCCCGGACATGTGCGCTCGCGTCTCTATCTTGCCTCCGAATTCATGCGTCTGGCCCGTTATGAAGAGGCCCAGGCCTATTGGCAGCAGGCCATCGACCTGGCGCAGGGCTCTGAAGTCTGGCTGCCTGCTGCGCGACAAGGACTGGCGGTTGCGCAAAATGATGGCGTCGACACCACGGCTGTCGAACAGTTGGAGATGATCGAGGGCATGGTCGGAGGCCTGGCCGAGCGGCTGTACGCTGAGGGAGGTACTGTCGAAGAATGGGCCCAGCTTGTCCGATCCTACCTGGTGCTGAATGATCGCGAGAGTGCGCAGCGCGCATACGATAGCGCGGTTGACGCCTATCCCGCCGCGTTTGACCGTGGCGAACTCGATACGCTTGCCCTCGATGGTGGCCTGACGCTGAACGGAGATGATCGATGACCATGCCGGCAAATTCCCGTCGCGGCATGACCCGCAAGCAGAAGCGCCTGGCCGTCATAGCCGGATTGGCCGTTGTGCTGGCGATCGCAACGGCGCTGGTGCTGACTGCGTTGCGCGAGCAGATTGTGTTCTTCTACGCGCCGAGCGATGTGGTTTCGCGCGATGTTGTGCCAGGGCAGGCCATCCGTCTCGGCGGTCTGGTCAAGGACGGCAGTTGGACCCGCGACGGCCAGGACAATGTGTTCACCATCACCGATGGCGGACATGACATTGTGGCGCAGTACATTGGTATCCTGCCCGACTTGTTCCGCGAGGGGCAGGGGGTGGTCGCCGAAGGCAGCTTTGGTCCCGATGGACGTTTTCAGGCGAGCAATGTGCTGGCCAAGCACGACGAGAACTATATTCCCAAGGAAGTGGTCGAGGCGCTCAAGGCCCAAGGGGAATGGCGGCCGGAGGACACCGTCCAGTGAGCATCGAGCTTGGACATTTTGCGCTCGTACTTGCCTTCGCCATAGCCGTCGTTTCGGCTTTGGGCGGGCTTCTGCTCTGGCAGCGCGGGGAGCGGCTCGCGGCGGTTCTCAGCCAGGCCGCCATCCTGCAATTCGTGCTGGTCGCGGTGGCCTTCCTGGCCGTGGTGCACGCCTTTGTGGTGTCCGATTTCAGCCTTGCATTGGCGGCCAATCATTCCCATTCGCTCAAGCCCCTGATCTTTAAGGTATCCGGCGTCTGGGGCAATCACGAAGGCTCCATGCTGCTTTGGGTATTGATCCTGGTGCTGTTCGGCGCATTGGCGGCCGCGTTCAGCCGCAGCCTCCCCGCCGATCTAACCAATTTGGTTCTGGCTACGCAGAGCCTGCTCACCGCTGCCTTCGCCGGCTTCACTCTGTTTACCTCCAATCCCTTTGCCCGGCTCTCGCCTGCGCCGTTAGAGGGGGGCGACCTCAATCCCGTGCTGCAGGATGTGGGCCTGGCCATTCATCCTCCGCTGCTCTATGCGGGCTATGTTGGCTTTTCGATCTGCTTTTCCTTTGCAGTTGCAGCCTTGATTTCGGGTCGCATCGATCAGGCCTGGGCGCGTTGGGTGCGCCCCTGGACCATGTTGAGCTGGACCTTCCTGACCCTGGGCATCGCCATGGGCTCATACTGGGCCTATTACGAA
>JBGTUK010000001.1:0-52336 GCA_041939225.1 Devosia sp. | reverse complement strand
CGTACGTTGCGCGACAGAAATATTGGGACCTCTATGAGGATTGCGTGCATCTCGATCCAGAGGTGCCGGCCTTCGACCTGGCCGATCAGGACCCGCATTCGCGCCGACTGCTTGAGGCGAGCGATGCAGGGTCGTTCGACATCACCCAGGACGATATCCGACGTTCACGCCGGGCCTATTTTGCCAATATCTCCTATGTCGACGACAAGATCGGGGAGGTGATGGGGGCGCTTGAGGCCACGGGGCAGGTCGACAACACGATCATCGTGTTTGTTTCCGACCATGGCGACATGCTGGGCGCGCGCGGCCTGTGGTTCAAGATGAGCTTTCTCGAGGGCTCGGCGCGGGTGCCGCTGATGATCGCCTCGCCGGATTTGCCTGCCGGACGGATCGAAACGCCGGTCAGCACCATGGACGTTAATCCGACGCTGGCCGATCTGGCGGGAATTGACCTGGGTGAAATCCTGCCCTGGACCGACGGGGAGACGCTGGTGCCGCTGGCCCGGGGCGAAGCCCGGACCACGCCGGTGCTGATGGAATATGCCGCGGAAGGATCCGAGGCGCCGCTGGTGGCCATCCGTCAGGGGCAATGGAAGTATATCCATTGCGAACTCGACCCGCCGCAACTGTTCGACCTCGATGCCGACCCGCGTGAGCTGCGGAACCTGGCGCAAGACGCCGATTATGCGGCCCAGGTGGGCCGGTTTGCGGCCAAGGTGCAGGAGACATGGGACCTTGCCGGATTCGATGCGGCGGTGCGTGAAAGCCAGGCCCGCCGGCTCATCGCTATGAGGCGTTGCGCAATGGCGCCTATTTCCCCTGGGATTTCCAGCCATTGCAGCGCGCCTCCGAGCGCTTCATGCGCAATCACATGGACCTCAATGTCCTTGAACACAATCAACGCTACCCGCGAGGCGAATGAGCATGCGTAACGCCCAGCCCGAAGCGAGCCATTTCATCGATGGCCAATATGTTGAAGACGCGTCCGGCGCCGAGATCAATTGCGTCTATGCCGCGACGGGCGAGACCATTGCCGTGCTGCATTCGGCCACGCCCGGCATCATCGACAAGGCATTGAGCACAGCAATGCACGCACAAAAGGAATGGGCGGCGCTGCGGCCTGTTGAGCGCGGGCGGGTGTTGCGCAAGGCGGCCGATATTATCCGCGCACGCAATCAGGAGCTGTCGGAACTTGAAACGCTGGATACCGGCAAGCCGATCCAGGAAACGCTGGTGGCCGATGCGCTTTCGGGGGCTGAGGCGCTGGAGTATTTTGGTGGCATCGCCGCGGGCATCACTGGCGAGACCGTGCCGCTGGGTGAGGATTTCGTCTATACCATGCGCGAGCCGCTAGGCGTGTGCGTGGGGATCGGCGCGTGGAACTATCCCACCCAGATTGCCTGCTGGAAGGCGGCGCCGGCCCTGGCCTGCGGCAACGCCATGGTGTTCAAGCCCAGCGAGATGACGCCGCTCGGCGCGCTAAAGTTGGCGGAAATCCTGATCGAGGCGGGTGCGCCGGCCGGGCTGTTCAACGTGGTGCAGGGCTATGGCGATGTCGGGGCAAATCTGATCGCCGACCAGCGCGTCGACAAGGTGTCGCTGACCGGTTCGGTGCCGACGGGTCGCAAAGTTTATGCCGCCGCTGCCGAGGGAATACGGCATGTCACCATGGAGCTGGGTGGCAAGTCGCCGCTGATTATCTTTGAAGACGCGGACATCGAAAATGCGGTGAGCGCGGCGATCAATGCCAATTTTTATTCAACCGGGCAGATCTGTTCCAATGGCACGCGGGTGTTTGTGCAGCGCGATATGCGGGAAAAGTTCGTTGCGCGGCTGGTTACGCGCAGCCGACAGGCGGTGATTGGCGATCCGCTGGATCCCGAAACGCAGATCGGGCCGATGGTGACGGCAGCACAGCGCGAAAAGGTGCTGGCCTATATCGAAACCGGCAAGGCCGAGGGTGCGCAATTGGTGCTGGGCGGCGGTGTGCCACAGGGCGACCACTATGCACAGGGCAACTATATCGAGCCGACCGTTTTCGATGGCGTGACAGACGAAATGACTATTGCCCGTGAGGAAATTTTTGGGCCGGTGCTGTCGGTGCTGCAATTCGGGGAGGAGGCGGAGGTCATCGCGCGCGCCAATGCGACCGAGTTCGGTTTGGCAGCGGGTGTTTTCAGCCAAGACATCAAACGTGCCCATCGGGTTGTGGCTCAGCTGGAAGCGGGCACCTGCTGGATCAATACCTACAATCTCACCCCGGTCGAGGCGCCCTTCGGCGGCGTGAAAATGTCTGGTGTGGGTCGGGAAAACTCGCGCGCTGCCATTGAGCATTATTCGCAGCTCAAATCGGTCTATGTCGCCATGGGCGACGTCGAGGCGCCTTTCTAAGTTGGAAGGCCGCGGCATGCGTGCCGTGGCAGGGATAGTTCAATGCAAGCAGATTTCGTCATCATCGGCTCGGGTTCGGCCGGCGCCACCATGGCCGCGCGCCTGAGTGAAAACGGGCGGCACTCGGTGATCGTGCTGGAGTTTGGAGGTAGCGACATCGGACCGCTGATCCAGATGCCGGCGGCGCTGAGCTATCCGATGAACATGGCAATGTATGATTGGGGCTACAAAAGCGAGCCCGAGCCGCATCTGGGTGGACGGCGGTTGGTGGTGCCGCGCGGCAAGGTGGTCGGCGGCTCGTCCTCGATCAACGGCATGGTTTATGTGCGCGGGCATGCGCGCGACTTCGACACCTGGGCGCAGAGCGGCGCAAAGGGCTGGAGCTTTGCCGACGTATTGCCCTACTTCAAGCGGATGGAGAATTGGCATGAAGGTGGCCATGGCGGTGACGCGACCTGGCGCGGCACCGATGGGCCGCTGCATGTGACGCGCGGAAAGCGAGACAATCCTCTTTTCAAAGCGTTTGTCGATGCGGGCGAGCAGGCCGGGTTCGAACGCACGGACGACTATAATGGTGAGAAGCAGGAAGGCTTCGGCCCGATGGAGCAGACGGTCTGGAACGGCCGGCGCTGGTCCACCGCCAATGCCTATCTCAAGCCCGCCTTGAAGCGATCCAATCTTGAACTGGTCAAATGCTTTGCGCGTCGCGTGGTGATCGAGAATGGACGGGCCGTCGGTGTCGAGATCGAACGGGGCGACAAGATCGAAACTGTGCGGGCCAATCGCGAGGTGATCGTTGCGGCGTCGTCAATCAACTCGCCCAAGCTGCTCATGCTTTCCGGGATCGGCCCAGCCGCGCATCTGAGCGAGCATGGAATCGATGTGGTGGCTGACCGGCCGGGTGTCGGGCAGAACCTGCAGGACCATCTAGAACTCTACATCCAGCAGGCATCGACCCAGCCGATAACGCTCTACAAGCACTGGAATCTGTGGGGCAAGGCGCTGGCCGGGGCGCAATGGCTGTTCTTCAAATCTGGGCTGGGTGCGTCGAACCAGTTCGAAAGCGCCGGCTTCATCCGCTCACGCGCGGGGGTGGAATACCCGGATATACAGTTCCATTTCCTGCCCATTGCGGTGCGTTACGACGGACAGGCTGCGGCCGAGGGGCACGGTTTTCAGGCGCATGTGGGACCGATGCGCTCTGCCTCGCGCGGCGCGGTGTCCCTCAAGTCGGGTGATCCCAAGCAATCGCCGTCGATCCTGTTCAACTACATGTCCGATCCACAGGACTGGGCGGATTTTCGCCATTGCATCCGGGTGACGCGGGAGATTTTCGCTCAGCCGGCCTTCGACGCCTATCGGGGCGCGGAAATCCTGCCCGGCGCCGCGGCGCAGAGTGATGATGAGCTGGACGCCCACATCCGGGAGCATGCCGAAAGCGCCTATCATCCCTGTGGCACCTGCCGGATGGGCGCGGCGGATGACCGGCAGGCGGTGGTCGATGAACAGTGCCGGGTGATCGGCGTTGACGGCTTGCGGGTCGCGGACAGCTCGATCTTCCCCACCATTCCCAATGGCAATCTGAATGCGCCATCGATCATGGTGGGCGAAAAGGCGTCCGACCATATTCTGGGACGGGACATGCTGCCGCCGGAGCAGGTGCAGCCATGGATTAATCCGCGCTGGCAGGAATCGGATCGCTAACTCCGCTTGAGCCCAGGGGCGTCAGATGTCGGCCATCGTCGAGATCAGCAGGCCTGTCGTCCGAAGGCAACTCAGAGGCCGAGGCGGTCTTTAAGCGCATACCACCATGAGCCAAGCGTCGAATATTGCGCGCGGAACATGCGGCCGCCGGGAAACGGGATCCATGGCAGGTTGGCAAAGGTGTCGAAGCGGGTCATGTCGCCGCGGACGGCTTCGGAGAGGATGCGCCCGAAGAGGTGCGAGCCGGTCACGCCATGGCCGGAATAGCCGTGGGCGAAGTAGATGTTCTTCCCCAGGCGGCCGAGTTGGGGGACACGCGAGAAGGAGAGGGCGAAATTGCCGCTCCAGGCATAGTCCACCTTCACCTCTTTGAGCTGCGGGAAGACCTTGAGCATATTGGGTCGCAGCTTGGCTTCGACATCGGCCGGGTCGGTGCCGCCATAGACGACCCCGCCGCCAAAAATCAGCCGGTGATCGGCGGAAAGACGGAAATAGTCGAGGATATAGCGCACGTCTTCGACGCACATTCCGGTGGGCAGCAAAGCCTTGGCGCGCTCTTCGCCGAGGGCTTCCGTGGCCATCATCTGGGTTGAAACGGGCATGACGCGGGCGGTCAGCTCAGGCACGACATTGCCGAGATAGGCGTTGCCGCAGATCAGCGCGGTTTTGGCACGCACCTGGCCCTTGGCCGTTGAGACGGTCGCTCCCGAAGCATCCTGCTCGACCTTGGTGACGGGCGAGCGCTCAAAAATGACCCCACCCAGGCTTTCCAGCGCGGCAGCCTCGCCCAGAGCCAGGTTGAGCGGGTGCATGTGAGCACCCGAGTGATCGATCATGCCCCCTTCATAGACGTCCGAGCCGATATGCTGGCGGATCTGCGACTTGTCGAGCAGTTCATGGTCATCCATGCCATGGCTGCGCCAGAGCGCCTGCTTGGCCTTGAGCTCTTCCATGTGCTTGGGGGTATAGGCGGCGTAGATATTGCCGCGCTTGAGATCGCAATTGATGCCGTAGCGTTCGATGCGATCGTAGATGATGCCGGCGCCCTCCTGCAGCAGGCCGCCGACGAAATTCGCCGTCTCCTGGCCATAGCGGCGCTGAATAGTATCGAGGCTGGCGTTGAGGCCGTTGACGATTTGGCCGCCATTGCGGCCAGAGGCGCCCCAGCCAACTTCGGCGGCCTCCACCATGACAACCTTGAAGCCACGTTCGGCCAGGCTGATGGCCGCCGACAAGCCAGAATAGCCGGCGCCAACGATGCAGATGTCAGCCTCGACCGAGCCATCCAGAGCCACTGGTTCACGAATGATATTGCGTGATGCCGCGTAGTAACTGGGCGGGTAGGCCGAGCTGGCGTTTGGCGTCTCGGACATTACACAACCTCGAGATAGGCGGAGAATTCGAGATCCGTGACCTGCGAGGCAAAGCCAGCGTTTTCCTGGCGCTTGCAGGCTACGAACATGGATTGCAGCGTGTTGTCGAAGATGCGTGGCACCATGTCCCCATCCTCAAAGGCGTTGATGGCGGAGGCCCAGTCAGCCGGCAGCTTGGGTAGGCGCTCGGAATAGGCGCGGCCTTTGAAGGGCTTGGGTGGCTTGATCTGGTCTTCGATGCCGACAAGAGCAGCGCCGAGAATGCCGGCCAACACCAGATAGGGATTGGCATCGGCGCCCGAAACGCGATGCTCGATGCGCCGGGCCTTGGGGTTGCCGCCCGGAATACGCACGGCTGTGGTGCGGTTTTCGTAACCCCAGGACACAGCGCTGGGTGCATGAGTATCCGGGCGCAGCCGGCGGAACGAGTTGAAATGGGGGGCAAAAAGCAGGGTGGTTTCGGCCATGCCGGCCATCAGGCCCCCCACGGCGTGGTGCATCACCTCCGAGCCGCTTTCGGTGCCGTCGTCGAAGACGTTGTTGCCGGCCTGGTCATTGAGGCTGAAATGCACGTGGAAACCATTGCCGGAACGGGCGCCATAGGGCTTGGCCATGAAGGTAGCGACGAGATTGTGCTTGCGCGCGACGCCCTTGACGATGCGCTTGAACAGAACGGCGTCGTCCGCGGCCTTGAGGCCGTTGGTGTGCAGCAAATTGATCTCGAACTGGCCGATACCGTTCTCGGCGACGGCCGTGTCGGCGGGCACGTTTTGCTGTTCGCATTGCAGGTAGACGTCGCGGAAGAACTCACCGAAGTCCTCCAACTCATCGAGCGAGAGGATGGCGTCGGAGTCCAGCCGTTTGCCAGTATAGGGGGAAATCGGCGGTTGCGCAGAATCGGGGTCGGGATCGACCAGGTAGAATTCGAGTTCGGTGGCGACGACGGGCTCAAGGCCATGTTCCGCGTAGCGGCGCAAGACGTGCGCCAGCGCCTGGCGCGGATCGCCCAGAAAGGGTGTGCGCGCATCCTGAAACAGCCAGAGTGGGATCATGGCGCTGGGCCGGGTCGTCCAGTTGATGGGGAGCGCGCCGCGTCCCGTCGGGCTGCAGATGCCATCGACGTCGCCGCTCGAATAAACCAGCGGATTGCCCACAATGTCTTCGCCCCACACATCAACACCGACGATGGACAGGGGCATGCGGATACCGCTCTCCGCGACGCGTTGGGCCTGATCGATCGGGATGCGTTTGCCGCGTAAAATGCCGTTGAGATCGCACACCGCCGTGTGCAGCACTTCGATCTGGGGGTTAGCCGCAAGCCAGGAGACAATGTCTTCGTTTGCGATCGGATCGGAACTCATGCCTGTGCGTCGCCCTTTTTGTATGACATAGCATCAAACTAGCAGGTGCCGAGGCGTTGCGGGAGGCTGTGTAGCAATAATGCGAACAACGGATGTGCAAAGAATTCGGCACCGCCCGGTGATCGGGATCATTGCCTGCGGCCGCATGGTGGAAGGCGAACCCGCACAGGCGGTCAAGCACCGCTACCTTGAGGCGGTGGAAGAATATGCGGACGCGGTCCCGCTCATTGTACCCTCAAATCAGGATGTCGGGCGGGCGGTCGAACTGGTGTCCCGGCTCGATGCGGTCATGCTGACGGGCAGCAATTCCAATATTGCGCCACATCACTACGGTTCCACACGCGTTGGGCAAGCACCGATTGATGATGGACGCGATGCATTCAGCCAGGCGTTGGTCCATGCAGCTATTACGGCGGCCAAGCCGGTTTTCGGCATTTGCCGGGGACTTCAGGAAATCAATGTCGCACTCGGCGGCACCCTGCGCGATCTGCGCGAGAGCGATCAAGGCGACCCGCATCACGCTCCGTCAGACGCGTCGCTTGAAGAGATGTTCGGATTTGGGCACGAAATCGAGGTCAACCCCGGTGGGATGCTGCATCGCATTGTCGATGGGGATCGCGTGGACGTGAACAGCGTCCATTTTCAGGCCATCGACCGCCTCGCCGAGGGGTTGGTGGTCAATGGCACCGGGCCCGATGGCGTCATCGAGGCCATCTCGGCCAACCATACGCCGGCGCCGGTGTTTGCCGTCCAGTGGCATCCGGAATGGCGGCCCGCGGAGCGGGCACATGACCTGGCCTTCTGGCATTATCTGGGCGAGGCGGCGCGGGCACGCTACATGCCCGCCCCAGGATCGGAGTTGAGCGCATGAGTGAAATGGAAACCCGCCTGTTCATCAATGGCAGCTATGTCGAGGGCGAAGGCAAGGTTGAAGCCGCCTTTGAGCCGGCCCTGGGCCAACCACTGGCCGAGATTGCCTCGGCCAGCGATGCGCAGATCGACCAGGCGGTGCTGGCGGCGGATACGGCTTATCGGTCCTGGTCCAAGACGACGCCACGCGAACGCAGCGCGGCGCTCCTGGCCATCGCCGCCAGCATTGAAGCCAAGGCGGATCAGCTTGCCGGGATCGAGTCGCGCAATGCGGGAAAGCCACTGCGCTTCGTCAAGGCCGGCGAGTTGGCCAATGTCGCCGATGTATTCCGCTTCTATGGCACGGCGGTGCGCAATGTGCCGGCACCGGCCGCGGGCAACTACCGCTCCACGACCCGCACCAGCCTGGTGCGGCGCGACCCGATTGGTGTGATCGCCCAGATCGCGCCCTGGAACTACCCGCTGCTGATGGCGGCCTGGAAAATTGCCCCGGCGATTGCGGCCGGTAATGCCGTGGTCATCAAGCCCTCGGAAATGACCCCGCTCAGCCTGTTGGCGCTTAGCGAAATCTTTGCGGACATTCTGCCGCCGGGGGTGGTCA
The DNA here is from genome assembly GCA_041939225.1 of Devosia sp. Taxonomy (GTDB): domain Bacteria; phylum Pseudomonadota; class Alphaproteobacteria; order Rhizobiales; family Devosiaceae; genus Devosia. The sequence continues at coordinate 44,036 of JBGTUK010000001.1, read as the reverse complement.
ATGTGATCTGCGGCAATGGGCCAGAGGTGGGCAACCGGCTGATTTCGCACGACCTGGTGCGAATGATCTCGCTGACGGGTGATGTGCGCACGGGGCGTGCGGTGTTACAGGCGGCGGCGGGAAACACCATCAAGCGGACCCATCTCGAACTGGGTGGCAAGGCGCCGGTGATCGTGTGTGCGGATGCCGATCTGGACAAGCTTGTCGAGACCTTGCGCGAGGCCAGCTTCTACAATGCCGGGCAGGACTGCACGGCGGCCTGTCGTCTCCTGGTGCACAAGGACATCGCGCAAGATCTGACCGACCGGCTGGAAACCATGATCGGATCGCTGGTCTATGGCAGGCCCGAGCGGGACGATGTGGAATTCGGGCCGGTGATCAGCCAGCGGCAGTTGGACCGTGTCGACGGGTTCGTGTCGCGAGCGCGCAGCGCTGGCTTTGATGTGATGCAGGGTGCAGCGCCCGATTCCGGTGGCTATTTCTTTTCGCCCACGCTGGTGGCTGCACCGATCGAGGCGGAAATCGTACAGAAGGAAGTGTTCGGGCCGGTGCTCAGCATCACGCCATTCGATGATGCCCAGCAGGCGGTCGATTGGGCCAATGCGTCCGAATACGGGCTTGGGTCATCGGTCTGGTCGCGGGACGGCAGCCGGGCCATGGCTATCGCCAATGCGCTTGAATATGGGGTGACCTGGGTCAATACCCATGGCGTGATGGCCACCGAAATGCCGCATGGCGGCATGAAGAATTCGGGCTATGGATCGGATCTCTCCATGCAGTCGCTGATCGATTACACCCAGATCCGCCATATCATGGTGGAATAGGCCCGGTTGCCCGGGCTCCAAACGGATGAGCCACGGGCCGTGCCAATTTTCTGGCGTCTAGAGGCGATAGATCCGCTTTGCGTTGACGTTGAACAGTTTTGCCTGCTCGTCCAGGCTGGTGCCCTTGACGATCTCCCGTGTCGCGCCGACCCAGTCGGTCAGAGAGCCGCCCAAGGTGACAACAGGGTGGTCCGAGCCCCAGACGACGCGGTCCCAGCCAAACTTCTCAATAACATGTTCGACATAAGGTCGAATGGCGTCGAGTGTCCAGTCTTTGCCAGCATAGGCCATGATACCGGATATCTTGGCATTCAGGTTAGGGCGCCTGGCAATTTCGGCGATATGCTCGCGCCAGGGTGAAAAATCGCCCACGGTGATGTCCTGGGCGCCGCAATGGTCGAGCACGAAGCTGACCTCGGGGCAACTATCGACCAGGGCCTGGCCAATGGGCAATTGGTCGTGGCGGACGCACAGATCGAAGGTCAGGTCGCGGGCGGCGAGACGGCGAATATTCTCGACGAAATGAGGCGTCTGGCTCAGCGTGTTGGGGGCTCGATGCAGAACACGACGCAGTCCGCGCAGTCCTGCGATGTCGGCCAACTCGTCCAATTGCCGCTCGAAATCGGGGCTTTCGGGGCGGCATCCCGCGATGGCGCCAACCATGCCATCCAGTTCGGTCACAAAGCGCGACTCTGCGGCGCTGTGTCTCTCATCGACATCGACCTCCATATGCAGAGCCGCCTCAATACCGAGAGGGCGGGCCTCTGCCAGATAGTCTTCGATGCTGCAGGGCCGGTTGAGGGCTGGTGCGCCCGAGAGCCAGGGATAGGCAAACCGGTCCGGGTAGATCAGGTGCAGGTGGGTGTCGATAATCGGGATCATGCGGACGGACCTTTATCGGTGTTTTCTGGTGATGCAGTGCCGCATCAAACGCCTGGGGTCAATGTCGGGCCTCGACGGCTTTCATCCGTGGGAGGTGTAGTTCGCATCGGCGATGTGCCTGAACGGGGAAGCGTTCTCCGTCAGCGCGGGCCGACGCGTGAGGCGTCAACGGAATTGGGGCGTCCAGGCAGTGACAGCGCGCTTTCGTGGCGCGGCGCGGATGCAATCACCTTTCCAGACTTGATGACGGCCAAGCGTGTGGCCTTGAGGCGAATGGCTTCGATGGGGTCGGCGGCCTGGAGCAGGACCATGTCGGCCTTGTTGCCGATTTCAATGCCATAGCCATCGAGATGCATGATCTCGGCCGGGCCCTTGGTGACGAGGTCGAAGCAGGTGCGCATGGCGTCGCGGCTGGTCATCTGCGCCACGTGCAAACCCATTGAGGCCACTTCGAGCATGTCGCCCTGACCCAGCGAATACCAGGGGTCCATGACGCAGTCATGGCCGAAGGCGCAGGTGATGCCGTAGGTCAGCATTTCGGGAATGCGCGTCATGCCGCGGCGCTTGGGATAGGTATCGTGGCGACCCTGAATGCCGATATTGATCAGCGGGTTGGCGGTGGCGCTGACACCGGCCTCGGCCATCAGCGGCAGCAGCTTCGAGACATAATAATTGTCCATGGAATGCATGGAGGTCAGGTGCGAGCCATTAACCCGGCCGCCTAGGCCGAGGCGCTGGGTTTCGTAGGCCAAGGTCTCGATATGACGGCTGAGCGGATCATCGGTCTCGTCGCAGTGCAGATCGACCAGAAGACCGCGTTCGGCGGCAATTTCGCAGAGTGCTTTCACGCTGGCCGCGCCGTCGGCCATGGTGCGTTCGAAATGTGGAATGCCCCCTACCACGTCGACACCCATGTCGAGCGCGCGATTGAGCAAATCTACGGCGCCGGGAGAGCGGAAATAGCCATCCTGTGGGAACGCCACGAGTTGCAGATCGATATAGGGCGCGACCTGTTTTTTGACCTCGAGCAGGGCCTCCACGCCGAGCAGACGGTCGTCGCAGATATCGACATGGGTGCGGATGGCGAGCATGCCCTGGCTGACGGCGAGATCGCAATAGTCCAGCGCGCGCTGGATCACAGCCTCCTGGGTGAGCAGCGGTTTCAGCTCGCCCCAGATCTGGATGCCTTCGAGCAAGAGGCCGCTTTCATTGTAGCGCGGCAGTCCGAGCGAGAGCGTGGCGTCCATGTGGAAGTGGCAGTCGACAAAGGGCGGGGAGACGAGTTGTCCGGCGGCATCGATCGTCTCGGCAGCATCGCCCCCGAGTTTGGGTTCGAGCGCCGCGATGCGGTCGCGCTGGATGCCGATGTCGATGCCGGTGCGGCCGTCAGGCAGGGTGGCGTTGGTGAGCATGAGATCAAACATGGATGGTCCCGCAGTTAGTGGCGCTGCCCCTTGGTCCAGGGCTGAAGCAGGGCTCTTGGATAGTCGGCTTTGCGCGCGACCAACACCAGGGCCAGGATAGAAAGCAGATAGGGCATCATCAGGAAGACCTGGCCGGGCACGACTTGGCCGATCTCGGCCTGAAGACGGATCTGGAAGGCGTCAAAGGCACCAAACAGCAGAGCGCCAAGCAGCGCCTTGCCGGGTTGCCACGAGGCAAAGACCACCAGGGCGATGCAGATCCAGCCACGGCCATTGACCATGCCGAAGAAGAAGGCGTCAAAGGCCGACATGGTGAGAAAGGCGCCGCCCAGCGCCATGAGGGCCGAACCGATCACCACCGCGCCGATCCGCAGGCCGCGGACCGAAAGCCCCTGTGCTTCGACCGAGGCCGGGTTGTCACCAACCGCGCGGATAGCGAGCCCCAGCGGCGTGCGATAGAGCACGAAGGCGACGAGTGCCACTAGGGCCAGGGCCAGCCAGGTGAACAGGGTTTGCTGGAACAGAGCCGGGCCGATAAAGGGCAAGTCGGACAGGCCGGGGACGGCGATGGGCTGGAATGGTGCAATGCGCGGCGGGGAAGAGACGTCGGGCAATGTGGTGCGGTAGGTGAAATAGCTGGCGCTGGTCGCCAGCAGGGTAATGCCGATGCCCGAGACATGTTGGGAGAGGCCCAGAATGACCGTGAGAATGGCATGCAACAAGCCGAAGATGGCGCCCGCTAGCGCGGCGATCAGCACGCCGCCCCAGAGACCCGCACCAAGATAGACGGCGAGCCAGCCGGCCATGGCCCCGGCCACGAAGATGCCTTCGATACCAAGATTGAGCACACCGGCGCGTTCGCAGATCAGGGCGCCCAGCACGCCAAAAATCAGCGGGGTGGCGATGCGAATGGCGGCGGCCCAGAAATTGGCGGAGCTGAAGATATCAAGAAGGGTATCCATTGGCTCAGAGCTCCTGCCGAGATTGCCATTGCATCCGGAAGCGCAGGAAGAAGCTGCCGACCAATACACAGAGCAGGGACAGGGCCACGACCAGATCGGCGAGATAGTTGGAAATGCCGGTGGCCCGGCTCATCGAGTCCGCGCCCACGAACACGGCGGCAATAAAGATGGCCGCCAGGACACTGCCGATGGGCGAAAGGCCGGCGAGCATGGCTACGACAATGCCAGAATAGCCGAACCCGGGCGAGAGATCGGCCGAGAGATAACCTTTCACTCCGGCCACCTCGCCAACGCCGGCCAGACCCGCCAAGCCGCCCGAAATCAGGGCAACCTTGAGCATGGTGGCGTCGACCGGAATGCCGGCAAAGCGGGCCGCAGCCTTGTTCTCACCGACCGCCTTGATTTCGAAGCCGAGCACGGTGCGCTTGACCATGAGCCAGAGGATGAGCGCGGCCACAAGGCCAATGACCAGCCCCCAATGCATGCGCAGTCGCGGGATCAGCTTGTCGAACCTGGCCTCCGCGACGAGCGGAACCGATTGCGGCCAGCCCATGGCCAGCGGGTCCTTGAGCGGGCCTTCGATCAGCATCTGGATGAAGAGGATGACCACAAAATTGAGCAGCAGAGTGATGACCACCTCATCGGCGCCGAAGCGTTGCTTGAGCATGGCCGGAACCACCATCATCAAGCCACCTGCAAGGAAGCCGGCCAGCATGATGGCGGGGATGGCGAGCGGGCCCGGAAGCTGTAGAAATCCCGAACCAACCAGCACGGCTGCAAGGGCACCCATGTAGAGCTGACCCTCGGCACCGATGTTCCAGAGCCTGGCGCGAAAGGCCACGGCGGCGGCGAGGCCGGTAAGGATGAGAGGGGTGGCACGATTAAGGGTTTCGGACAGGGCGAACATTGAACCGAATGCCCCCTGCGCCATGAGCACATAGGCCTCGAACGGGTTGGCGCCCGCTGCCATGACTGGAATGGCCACCAGCAGCAGGGCGACGAGACCGGCGAGCAGAGAGACGAGCAGGCTCAACGGCAAGGGGGCATGTTCGCGGGGGTCGAGGCGGAGGCTCATTGGGCAAGGGGCTCCGTGGTGCGGGACTGTCCGGCCATCATCAGACCGATGGTGGCGCGGTCGAGTGTATCGGCCGGACCGGCCTCGGCCACCTCTCCTGCATGGATTACGAGGAACCGGTCAGCCAGGGCGAAGAGTTCGTCGAGATCTTCGGAAATCACCAGGACCGCGGCGCCCCGATCGCGCGCAGCAATAATACGGCGATGCACTTCGGCCTGGGCGCCGATATCGAGTCCGCGCGTGGGCTGGTTGGCCAGAATGATACGCGGTTCGCGTTCGAGCACACGAGCGATAATGAGCTTTTGCACATTGCCGCCCGAGAGCAGCCGCGCCTCGGCGTCCGGTCCAGGACAACGCACATCATAGGCCGCAATGGCGCTCTCGGCGCGGGCCCGCATGGCAGTGTTGTCGAGCAGGCCGAGCCGCGAGAACCCAGGGGAGCGAATTTCCTCGATCGCGATATTATCTGCAACACTCATGGTTCCGACAACGCCGTCGTGCTGACGATCCTCGGGCATGCGGGCGACGCCCTGTTGCACGAGACTGCGCGGATCGGCCCGGGTCACCGGCGCGCCGAAGAGCCGCATAGTGCCCGTGTCGGGCACTGCCAGGCCGGAGAGCAGGGCCGCGATGCCCGCCTGTCCATTGCCGGAAACTCCCGCCAGACCAGTGATTTCTCCGGCGCGCAGGGTGAAGCTGGCGTCGGTTACGGCGCTGCGGCTGCCCGACTTGGCCAGGGTTACATGGTCCAGCTCAAGCAAAGGGTCCCCGGGGTAACCCGGTGTGCGGGTGACCTGAGCGACCGCCTTGCCGACCATGAGATCGGCAATGGCACGACGGTCGGCTTCGGCGGTGGTCAATTCACCGGCTTTCCTGCCCGCACGCAGCACCATGATGCGGTGCGAGACGGCCAGCACCTCGCCCAGCTTGTGCGAAATAAAGATGACCCCAAGGCCATTGGCCGCCAGCCGCCGCAACACCACAAACAGCCCCTCGGCTTCCTGGGGTGTCAGAACGGCAGTGGGTTCATCCAGAATGAGGACGCGGGCATCGCGATAGAGTGCCTTGAGGATTTCAATGCGCTGCTTCTCGCCCACCGTGAGGTCGGCGACGCGACGGTCGATATCGACCTCCAACCCGCTCTCGGCAATGATGGTCTCAATCCTGGCGCGCGCGGGGGTGCGTCGCCCCAAGGAGAGCAGCGCCTCGGTGCCAAGGCGAATATTGTCGAGGCCCGAGAGATTTTCGGCCAGAGTGAAATGCTGGTGCACCATGCCAACACCGACCGACAGGGCCGCGCCCGGCGAGCCGGGCGGCAAGGTTGCCATATCCCCGCCATTGGTCCGAACGCGGACCGTGCCCTCGTCCTGCACATAATGGCCGAACAGGATGTTCATCAGCGTGGTCTTGCCGGCGCCGTTCTCTCCCAAGAGGGCAAGGATTTCGCCCTCGCGAAGGTCGAAAGAAATGTGGTCGTTAGCGACAAGGGCGCCGAACCGCTTGGTGATGTTGGTTAGCGAGAGCAGGAGATTGGGTTTGGTCATGGTGTCCTGCTTCGTTTACCTCCTATCCTCCCCCTGTTTGAGGGGGAGGCTCGGTGAGGGGGCACTTACTGCGTCGAGGTCGGTTCACTGTCGTTGATTTCGACCACGAATGAGCCATCGAGAATGGAGGCTTCGACGGCCTTTGCCGCTTCCACAGCTTCGGAGCCGGCCAGTTCCTCATCGACCACCATGGACGAGCCGCCATATTCCATGAAGGCATAGACGCCGTAGTCCTTGGCCTCGAAGGTGCCCGCCTTCACATCGGCGATAGCTTGATTGATCATCGGTTCGCCATGCCAGAGGGCAGAGGCGAGAATGGTGCCTGGATAGTCGGCGGCGGTGTCGATGACATTGCCGATAGCGAAGATGCCACGCTCCTTGGCGGCGTCGGACACCCCGAAGCGTTCGGCGTAGAGGATGTCGGCGCCAGCATCGACCATGGCAAAGGCGGTTTCCTTGGCCTTGGGCGGATCATACCAGGAGTTGATGAAGCTGACTGAGAAAGTCACGTCCGGATTGACGGAGAGCGCGCCGGCCATGAAGGCGTGCATCAGCCGGTTCACTTCAGGAATGGCATACCCGCCCACCATGCCGATCTGGTCGGTTTCGGTCTTCATGCCGGCGATGATGCCGGTGAGATAGCTGGGCTCGTGGATGAAATTGTCGAAGGTGGCGAAGTTCGGTTCGACCGGCGGCAGGGACGACCCCATGAGGAAGCTGATTTCGGGATAGTCTGCGGCCACGGTACGGGCAGGCTGCTCGACACCGAAAGCCTCGCCGACCATCAGGGCGATGCCCTGTTCGGCATATTCGCGCATGACGCGCTCATAGTCGGTATTGGTGATGTTTTCCGAGTAGACATAGTCGATCTCGCCGGCCTCTTCGGCGGCGACCAGCGCATTATGCAGGCGGCTTGCCCATTGCTGTTCGACCGGTACGGTCCAGATAGCAGCAACCTTGGGCGTGTCCTGCGCCAAGGAGGCGCCGGTGAGGCTGAGCGCGGTGGTCAGCCCGAGTGCCGCGATCAGAGTGCGGCGATTGAGAGTTCCCATTTTCGTTCCCCGTTTGCTTGATTGTTGGTCGTCGCCTCCCTGGTGTCATCTAGCCGTCGCAGAGAGGATTGTGGAAGTGGTCTCGGCATCATTCCCCAATTGTTCGCGCTTCCAAGGTCGCGACAAGGCGTTGATGCCAAAACAAAAAGGGCGCACCGTGCGGCGCGCCCTTTTAGACTTCAGCGGAAGGCGGGAATGACGTGCCTTCCGTAATTAGCGATGATCTCTTCCTCATCGCCACTGTCGAGATAGATGTTGAACTGGGTGACACCCGCCGCCTCCAGCTCGTGCAACTTCTTGATGTGATCCTCAGGTTCGCCGAGCACGCAGAAGCTTTCCACCACATCGTCGGTGATGAAATCGAGATAGGGATTATCGGCCTGGCCATGCTTGGAGTAGTCGTAGCCACGGCGCTTTTCGATATAGCTGGTCAGGCTTGATGGCACCTTGTCGCTATCGGCGCCGTACTTCTCGACAATGTCTGCGACATGGTTGCCAACCATGGCCGGGAACCATTTCACATGTTCAATGGCGCGTTTCTTGTCGCCGAAATAGGCCGGCGCGGCAGCCATGGAGCGGAAGCCGGACATGTCCTTGCCGGCTTCCTTGCCAGCATCGATGCATTGGTCGGTGAACCATTTGCAAAGCCCCGGATCGGCAATCTGCAACACGACACCCTCGGCGTGCTGGCCCGCGGTTTTCAGGGCCAGCGGGCCGTAGGCGGCGATCCAGCTCGGCATGTCGTGGCCGACTGCCCAGGGAAATTTCACCGCCGCGGGAATTTCGCCATAGGTGACTTCCTCGCCGCGCACCATGGCTTTAGTCTTGTCGATGAATTCGGCGACGCGCTTGAGGGTTGCAGGCTTTTTACCCATGACGCGCATGGATGAGTCGCCACGGCCCACGGCGAGATCGAAGCGACCGCCGGATTGCTTGGAAAGCGAGCCGAAGATCGAGGCGGCAACCGACCAGTCGCGCACATCGGGATTGGTGACCAGCGGACCGAAACGCATGTCGGTGGTGTGTTCCATGCACATAGCAATGGCGGCGTAGCAATCGCGCCAGAGAATGTGGCTGTCATAGAACCAACAATAAGAGAAGCCGGCATATTCGGCGGCGCGAACCAGATAGCGGGCCCGCTCATGCTCGATAAAGCCCTTGAAGGTGATGCCGAATTCCATTGTGTCCCTCTGCGCTCCCGTAGATCTGGAAATTTGACCAGTCGATCAAATTTTTGAGTGGCTGAGGCACGATTGTCAATCGGTTAATTGCCAGTGGTCTTCCGCGATCGCTTCGTCAAGGACGATCAAGGGATGGCCCTTGGCGCTGTCGGGGACCAGCCTGGCGGCGACGCCATAGACCGTACGCAGCAGTTCGGGGGTCAGGATATCGGTAGGTGCCCCCTCGGCAGCCGTTCGGCCATTTGCCAGCACGACCAGGTGGTCGCAGAAGCGGGCCGCCAGATTGAGATCATGCAGGACCACTAATATGCTCATTCCCGCAGCGGCTTTTTGCCGAAGCAGTGCGAGAAGCTGAAGCTGGGCACGAATGTCGAGGTGGCTGGTCGGCTCGTCGAGTAGCAGCAGGTGCGGCTGCTGGGCTAGCGCTCGCGCAACATGCACGCGCTGTTGTTCGCCGCCGGACAGGGTGGTGAACCGTCTGGCGGCAAAACCTGTGGTGCCGGTGTCCGCCAACGCTTGGGCGATGATGGCCTGATCGCATGGACTGGGTTCGGATTGCCATGCCGCCTCGTAGGGGATGCGGCCCAGAGCCACGACATCGCGCACGCTCAGGCGCTCCTCGGTGGCAGCGGACTGTTCGACGATGGCCAGGAGCTGTGCCCGATCGCGCCGGCGCATGTTGGGCAGGTCGTGGCCCTCGAAGCGAACGGTGCCCTCACCCTGCAAGAGGCCGAGCAGGGCGGCTAATAGGGTGGATTTGCCGGCGCCGTTGGGCCCGATCAGCCCGGTAATGCGGCCTGCCGGAGCCGAGAAGCTCACATCAGTCAGGATTGGCGTGCCGGATTTTGCGACCGACAGCCCGGCAACCGAGAGGGTCATGTGATCCTCCGGTAGCGCAGGAGAATGGCCAGGAAAACCGGTGCGCCGATCAGGGCCGTGATAATGCCGACGGGCAATTCGCGCGGATCGAACAGGGTACGCGCGGCCGTGTCGGTCCAGAGCATGAAGATGGCGCCGGCCAGCATTGCATGGGGCAGCAGTTTGCGATGCGCCGAGCCGACCGCCAAGCGCACGGCATGCGGCACAACCAAACCGACAAAGCCAATGGCGCCGCCAATTGCCACCATGATGCCGGTCAGCAGCGCCGTCGCCCCCAGCAAGGTCCAGCGCAGGCGAGGCACGTCTATCCCCAGGCTGGCGGCGGCGGTGTCACCAAAAGCAAAGGCATCGAGCGCCCGGCCACTGACCAGGATGATCGGCAGACACGCGACCAGCGCAAGATGGACCAGGGCCGCATCCGACCATGTCGAGCCCGAGAGCGTGCCCATCAACCAGCTCAGGATTTCGCGATAGCTATCGCCTGTCGCCGACCAGAAGATAAGAAAGGAGGTGGCGGCTGAGGCCAGGGCTGCGATGCTGATACCGGCGAGGATGGCCCGGCTTGGGGTGGCGCCTCCCAGGAGTTGGGCGATGAGCAGGGCAAGCGCCAGCGCGCCCAGACTGCCGAGAAAGGCGCCGAGCGGCATAAGGAGGGTGAAGCCTAGCAACAGGAAAAGCACGGCCCCCAGTGCTGCGCCGGAGGACAGGCCCAGGAGATAGGGATCGGCGAGCGGATTTCGGGTCAACGCCTGCATCACGGCGCCGGAGACCGCCAGGCCGGCGCCGACCCCGAGAGCGGTCAACACGCGCGGTAAGCGCAGTTCCCAGACGATCGCATCGCGCAGTCGCGAAACCGGACTTTCTGGGAGAAGACCGAGATGGTGTGCGATGACCGACCAGACTTCCCCAGGGGTGATATCTGCCGGCCCGAAGGTGACCGCAGCGATAGCGCTGACGACAAGGAGGACGGTAAGGGCCGGCAGGGAGAGACGATGCGTGATCGTCATTCCCCAAAGGTCAGCTTGGCCAGTTGCGCGGCCATATCAACGGTCGCGGGGACGTTGCGGATTCCAGCCTCGGAGGCTGGAAACGGAATGATCAGGTAACGCTGGTTGATGACCGCGTCGAGCTGGCTGGTGATTGGATTTTCGGCCAGCAGTGTCCGCTTCTGCTCGGCTGAATTCCAGGCGGCGTCGACCAGAATGATAACATCGGGATTGGCGTCGACGATGGCTTCCCAGGAAGCCGAGGTCCAGCCTTCATCGATTTCGGCGTAGATGTTCTGCAGGCCAAGGGCCTCCATGATCATGGCCGGAGCGTTGCTGCCAGCGCCCACATAGGGGGTCTTGGTGCCGGAAGAATACCACAATGCGGTCAGTTCGCGTGTGTCTGGTGTGATGGCTTTGAGGAGCGCCTGCTGATCGGCGACGAGGCGAGCGGCCGCATCGCCTACCTCGAAAATGGTGCCCAATTCGTCGATTTGGTCAAAGAGATGGTCGAATGTCAGCTTGGCCGGTTTGATCGAACGACAGGCGGCAGGGGCGACATAGGTGGCGACGCCAAACGTTGCGAGTGTCGAGCGCTCACCGGCGCCATCCGCGGCGAAATTGCTTTCCCAGCCGCCATAGATGAGGTCGGGTTCGACCTCGAGCACGACTTCCTGGCTGGGCAATTTGTCGGAGAGGACTGGTAGGCCCGCGCCGGCCAGGGCCAGATGCGGCGGCAGGGGGGCATCCTGGAAGCCGACGCCGACAATGTGGTCGCCAAGGCCAAGCGCAAGCAGCATTTCGGTTGCCGTTGACTTGATGGTGACGACCCGTTCGGGCGCTTGGTCAAAGGTGATTGTATGGCCGCAATTGTCCACGATCACGGGATAGGCGTTAGCCTGGGCGGGGAGGGCCAGGAGGGGCAAGATGAACGAAAGACGGCCGAGGTGACGCATGGTCAGTCCTGCTTCTGCTTTTTGCGTGAGTTCATTTCCGCCATGGCTGCTTCATAGCCAAGGCGATAGGCTTCGGCGGACCCGAAGCGGAACATGTCGTCATCACCCGTGCGGCTCAGGGTACGGGCGCCGGGCGAGTCGAGATCGGTAACGTAGCGGCCCAGCCCGCGCACCACGGCAACGGGTATTCCGGTCGTCTTGCCCTTGACCAGATCGGCGGCGCCGGCGATCTCGTCGACAATGACCGCCTGGGTGACATGCAACGGCCGGCCATTGGCATCATTGGCACCGCGCAGATCGTCCGTCAGTTGCACACCGGCGGCGCCGATGGCCATGTCGGTCTGGCCAATACGCCAGGCGCGGCCAATGGTGTCCGTCACCACGACGCCGATCTCCAGTCCGACCTTGTCGCGCAAACCCTCGCAGAGCCGACGGGCGGACGCGTCCGGGTCGGCGGGGAGGCGCAGGGCGGTGCCTTCGGGAACATTGGACATGTCGATGCCAGCGGCGGCCATGACCAGGCCCTGGCGAGTCTCGACAATGCGGAAGGTGCCGCCGGGATGCACGCGTTCGGCCACCACCCGGACCGTGTCGGCAGCGATGGCCTGTTCGCGTTCGGCCGCGGGCACCTGCATGCCTTCAGCCTTGGAGACGATCTTTGAGGTGACGACGAGGATATCGCCCGATTGCAGTGCCAAATCCGGGTCGGCGTTGGACTGTGTCGTGATCGCCTCGGCGATCAGCGCAACGAGGTTATCGTTAGGGGAGATTTCGGGGATGCCGGTGATGCCCCAGACAGATAGGCGTGGGGTCATCCGACCAACTTTCGAAGCCTTGGCAGAATCTCTTTCGCATAGAGCCCAAGGAAGCGGCTCTGGTCGGTGCCGGGGGCGTGGAACACCAGATGGTCGAAGCCGTAGTCGATATAGGTCTTTATCTGCGCGACGTGCTCATCGGGGTCGGAGGAAACGATCCAGCGCTTGGCGACACGTTCGATGGGGAGCGCGTCGGCCAGCCGTTCCATCTCTTCTGAATCCTTGACCGAATGCTTTTCTTCGGCGGAGAGCGACAAGGCGGCCCAGTTGCGGGTGTCCTCAAGGGCGCGTTGGGCGTCGGTGTCGAACGAGACCTTGACCTCGATCATGCGCTCGAATGGCTTGTCCTTGAGGGAGCTGTCGGCCCGGCCGGCAGCCACATTGGGCAGGAGCTGATCGACATAGAGTTCGGCGCCTTTGCCCGAGGTGCAGATGAAGCCGTCGCCGGCGAGGCCGGCATATTTGGCGTTGAGCGGGCCGCCGGCGGCGATATAGATCGGCACCGGCTCAGCCGGCTTGTCATAAATTGTGGCATTGACGGTCTTGTAGTATTCGCCCTCGAAGCTCACCCGGTCCTCTGACCAGAGCTGGCGGATCAGCCTGACCGCCTCGCGCAGCCGGGCCGAGCGCTCCTTGAGTTCGGGCCACGCCATTCCGGTGGCGGGCACCTCGTTGAGCCCTTCGCCAGTGCCGACGCCAAGGATGACGCGGCCAGGAAACATGGCGCCCATAGTGCCAAAGGCATGGGCTACCACGCTGGGATGCAGACGAAAGGTTGGGGTGAGGACGGAGGTGCCAAGCGTGATTTTTTCGGTACGGGCCAGCACGGCGGACATCCAGCCCGGCGCAAAGGGGGCGTGCCCGTCGGTGTGTTTCCAGGGCTGGAAATGGTCGGAGACGAAGACGGAGTCAAAACCTGCCTGCTCGGCCTCTATCGAAAAACGGAGCAGATCGTTGGGTCCGAACTGTTCGGCTGAAGCCTTGTACCCGAAACGCATGGTCGTCCCTCCCACCTGCGACAATCGATTTTTGATCGTTTGGTCAAAAACTATCGATAGTCAACCCGCTTCATGTTAGAGCACGGTCGATACATAAGAATAACAAGGGATATAGCCTATCCCGGATTCCGGATCCAAAGGGGCCGGCACGAAAGCGAACGAGACGATGAAAGTTATTTTTGATACCGATCCCGGCATCGACGATGCCATGGCGCTGCTTTACCTGAGCAAGCTGCCGGAGATCGACCTGCTGGGCATCACAACTGTGGTTGGCAATGCCGACCTGGCCACAACCACACGTAACGCCCTGTTTCTCAAGGAGCGGTTCGGGTTGTCTGCGCCGGTGGTGCAGGGGGCTGGCAAGACGCTGGATGGGGTCGAGAAGGCCGAGCCGGTGATCGTTCATGGCGTCAACGGGCTGGGCGAGATTGAAATTCCGCCGGTGGACGAAGACGGGTTGGCGCCCGGTGACGCCAGCCAGTTCATCATCGATATGCTCAAAGCCCATCCGGGCGAAATCAGCATCATCGCAGTCGGTCGCATGACCAATCTGGCCCTGGCGCTGCGCGCCGAGCCTGAGGTGGCCAAGCTGGCCAAGCAGGTGGTCATCATGGGCGGCGCATTTGGCTATCAGGGTCGGAGCGGCAATATCACGCCGGCGGCGGAAGCCAATATTCATGGCGATCCAGTCGCCGCCGACGAGATTTTTGCGGCGGACTGGCCCGTTGTGGTGGTGGGGCTCGATGTGACCCACGACATCATTCTGGACACCGCCTATCTTGAGACCTTGTCACGCGAGGTGGGCGAGAATGGCGCCCTCCTGGCCCAGATGTGCGAGCACTATGCCCGCTTTTACAAGGAAATGATGGGACTTTCCGGCGTGGTCGGGCACGATCTGTTGGCAGTAACCTATGCCCTTCATCCGGAATGGTTCGAAACCCGCCGGGGGCCGGTTCTCGTGGTGCGTGACGGGGTGGCGGTTGGCCAGACTATTCAGATGCCTGAATCTCGCAAGGGTGGGCATCCGGATTGGGCAAATCGGCCAGTTCAGACCGTCTGCACAGGCGTCGATGCCGGAAAAGTCCTTAGGCATTATCGCGAAACGGTTGGGCGGTAGAGTCTGTCATCGATAACAGTCTGATCAACGGCAGATTGGCCATTGTCTCATGGTCAAAAAGTCATAGTGTTTTCCCTGATGGGGGAATTCCGGTGGCCGATCGAGTCCGTTCTGTAGGGTTTGCCGAGGGCATCCAGCGCGGCTTTGCGCTGGATGACGCTGTGTCATTTCGGCAGCTCATGCTGGAAACTTATAACCGGCGCTGTGCCGTGACCGGGAAGAGCTACGCTGCAGACGAAGCCGACGAACATCTCGAAGTATTCCTGTTTCAACCCCTGGAACATGGTGGCCGTATGGCCCCGGACAATGCCGTTGTTGTGGACACAGTAGTGGCTGGACTGCTGAGCAAGGGCCATCTGCTGATCAGCGACGCCTATTGCGCTTATACTTCACATCCTGAAATCGTCTCCGAGCCGGTGGAAGCAAGCGATGCGCATGGGCGCAATATGGTGTTGCCCGATAATATATCGCTCTGGCCGCAGCGGGCCATGGTCGGCTATCACCGCAGCCTGTTCCGAGCACAATAAGCACTGCGTATCGACCTCTGAGGACTAGATAATTCGGTGCATAGCGGGCAGATTACCGGGGTTATTTTCGGCCCTTGGAAACACTATGCCCTTCCCCGACCTCGTTCATCCAGCCCTTGATCTTTACGAAAGCGCAGTGGACCTGCCGGGCGATTTCGCCGCGTTCTGGGACTCGACATTGACAGAGGCGCGGCAGGCTGGCGGGGCCATGGAGATCGCACCGGCGCAGACCACGCTTAAGCTGATCGAGGTGTTCGACGTCACTTTTCCCGGTTTTGGCGGGCATCCGGTCAAGGGGTGGCTGGCGTTGCCGAAACAACGCGAAGGCCGGCTGCCGCTGCTGGCACAATATGTCGGCTATGGCGGGGGACGAGGCTTTCCACACGAGCTCTTGCATTGGGCGGCATCGGGCTTTGCCTATTTCCGGATGGACACTCGCGGGCAGGGTTCGGGCTGGAGCACTGGCGCAACGCCGGATCCGATCGGGTCGACCAGCCAGATTCCCGGGGTCATGACCAAGGGAATCCTCAATCGGGATGACTACTATTACCGCCGGTTGTTCACCGATGGCGTGCGCGCCATCGATGCGTTGATCGGGCAGGACTTTGTTGATCCCGACCGCGTCGCGGTCTGCGGTGGTTCGCAGGGCGGCGGCATTGCGCTGGCGGTGGCGGGGATCGACGCCAGGGTCAAAGCGGTGATGCCTGATGTTCCGTTTCTCTGCGATTTTCCCAGGGCCGTACGCGTGGCCGGGCGCGACCCTTATGGTGAGATCGTGCGATTCCTGGCGCAACATCGGGACAAGAAGGACGATGTATTCAAAACGCTACGGTATTTCGACGGCGTCAATTTCGCCCGGCAGAGCCAGGCGGCGGCGCTGTTTTCCGTGGCACTGATGGACGATATCTGCCCGCCCTCGACCGTCTATGGAGCGTTCAAGGCCTTTGCGGGTACAGACAAGACCATCATCGACTATGAATTCAACAACCACGAGGGCGGCGGGCCATTCCAGGACCGCCAGCAGATGGCGTGGTTGTCGGAGCGCTTCGGGGTGTAGCGCAAGTCAGATGTGATCGGGTGGTGCCGGAACTTCGGTTCAGCGCCATCGTTCCAGAGCCAGCGTCATCATTCCAATACGAACCGGAGCTGAAGACAAATGGCTGAGAAGCAACTGGACGATCTCTTCCTCGATACTCTCAAGGACATCTACTATGCCGAGCGGCAAATTCTGAAGGCTCTGCCGAAAATGGCCAAGGCGGCTACTTCGGAAGATCTCAAGGCGGGTTTTGAACAGCACAAGTCCGAAACGGAAGTGCATGTCGAGCGCCTTGAAAAGGTGTTCGAGTTGCTCGGTAAGTCGCCGCGCGGCAAGACCTGTGACGCCATTCTCGGCATTATCGAGGAGGGCAAGGAGATCATGGAAGAGTTCAAGGGCACCCAGGCTCTTGATGCCGGACTCGTTTCGGCTGCGCAGGCAGTCGAGCACTACGAGATGGCCCGCTATGGCACTTTGGCCACCTGGGCAAAGCAGCTCGGCCACACCGAAGCGCTGGACCTGTTCCTTGAAACCCTGAAGGAAGAAGAAGCCACCGACGAGAAGTTGACCAAGCTGGCCAAGTCGGCGGTCAACCTCAAGGCCGCTGCCTGATCCGCTGCTACGGGGCGCGGTTCATGCACAAGAATTCTGCCATCGCCGAGCAGCTCAGACAGACTGCCTACTTCATGTGGGAGCAGGATGGTCGGCCCGAGGGTCAGGCGATGGCCTATTGGCTCCGTGCCAAGGAAGCGCTCGTGCGGCAGTTCGCCTATGATCGGTGGCTTGCCGGCGGCGCTCCGCCGGACCAGGCGGAATTGTTCTGGACCGAAGCCGAGCGTGATCTGGACGAAAACTGAAAACGGGTCCGCAAGGACCCGTTTCGTATTAGCAAAGCAACCCCTGGGAACACTTCGGGGCCTGAAAGTGGGCGCCGGCGATCAGTCCTTGGCGCGTTCGACGTAGGAATTGTCTTCGGTGAGGATGACAATGCGGGTGCCGGTGCCGATATGGGGCGGGACCATGACGCGCAGACCGTTGTTGAGAACCGCAGGCTTGTAGGAAGAAGAGGCGGTCTGGCCCTTCACCACCGGCTCGGTCTCCACAATTTCAAACGTCAGGCGCTGTGGCAGCTCCATGGACAGCGCGATGCCCTCATGGGTCATCAGATGCACCTTCATGCCATCGGTGAGATAGGCCTTCTGGTCGCCGATCACGTCGTCGGAGACGGTGATCTGCTCATAGGTCTGAGGCTCCATGAAATGGTGGCCCTCGCCATCGGAATAAAGATAGTCGTACTCGCGGTCGTCCACGTCGGCCTTTTCGACCATTTCGACCGTACGCCAGCGGCCAACGACCTTCACGCCGTCAGTGATGCGGCGCATGTTGACGTTGGTGATCGAATTACCCTTGCCGGGGTGGACGTTTTCCGCCGTTAGCACGACATGCAAATTGCCGTCCTGTTCGACGACATTGCCTTTGCGTAGCGACGAGGCGATGACCTTGACCATATTTCTTCCTTGTTCGTATCGTTGGCGCGGGCTAGAGGCAGGGCCATCCGGGCGCCGGAATATGTCTATGTGGTGCGCCCGATACAGTATTCCGCGCCCTTTCGCCAGACCGGACGGCAAGAAACCCATCAATGACGGCATCCCAGACATCGCCCTGGTGGCATCCCGACCGCCATGCTGACCGGCGGCCGGCGCTGCTGGCGCGGGCGCGGATCGAGGCCCGCCTGCGTGGCTGGCTGGCCGAGCGGGACTTCCTGATTGTCGATCCGCCAGGTCTGCAGCGCTCGCCTGGCAATGAAGCGCATCTGCACGCCTTTGGTACGCAGATGATCGGCAATGACGGGGTGGGGCAGGGCATGTACCTGCATACCTCGCCCGAATTCACCATGAAGAAGCTGCTGGCCGCCGGGGAGAGCCGGATTGCGAGCCTGCAGCATGTCTGGCGCAATCGCGAGCGCAGCGCTCTGCACCATCCCGAATTCACCATGCTCGAATGGTATCGGGCGGGCGCCCCCTATGAGGCTATTATCGCCGATACGCTGGCCATGATCCGGCTGGCGGCAGAGGTGACGGGAATTGCGCGGTTCACTTTTCGCGACCGGCTTTGCGATCCGCTTGCCGAAGCAGAGCGGATCAGCGTGGCCGAGGCTTTCGAGCGCTTTGCGGGCATCGACCTGTTGGCGACCATGGATGACGACGGCGAACCCGATGATGCGGCGCTGGCCGAGCAATTGGTGCGAGCAGGCATGGCGCTGCCCGAGGAAAGACGCTGGAGCTATCTGTTTACGCATGTGCTGGTGGAGAAAGTCGAGCCGGAACTGGGCAATGGGCGCGTGACTGTGCTGGATCGCTATCCTGCCTGTGAAGCGGCGCTGGCGCGGCGCGTGCCGGGGGATGGACGGGTTTCGGAACGTTTCGAGGTTTATGCAGCCGGCGTCGAACTGGCCAATGGCTTTGGCGAATTGACAAACGCTGCCGAGCAGCGCGTGCGGTTCGAGGCGGAAATGGCAGAAAAGCAGCGCCTTTATGGGGAACGCTATCCAATTGACGAAGATTTTCTAGCCGCGCTTGATTTCATGCCCGAGGCCAGTGGGGTTGCTCTCGGGTTCGACCGGTTGGTGATGCTGGCCACCGGTGCGCAGCGGATCGAGGCGGTGCTGTGGGCGCCGGTGGGGGAATGAAGGTCTCATCGCTCAAATCCGTTGCGGATTTGCAGGCCGATGGGCTTGTTGCGCCGAACGCCGCGCTCGATAAGGTCGCCGAAAGATACGCTATTGGCATTACGCCGGCAGTGCTGGACCTGATTGATCGAGGTGATCCCGACGACCCGATTGCGCGGCAATTCGTGCCTACGGCCGATGAATTGAACACGACGCCAGAAGAGCGGGCTGATCCGATCGGCGATCTGACCCACTCGCCGGTGGACGGGATCGTGCATCGTTATCCCGACCGGGTCTTGCTCAAGGCGGTGCATGTGTGCCCCGTCTATTGCCGGTTCTGCTTTCGGCGGGAAATGGTCGGGCCACAAGGGCTGGGGACGCTGAATTCGGCAGAGCTGGATGCGGCCATCGGCTATATCGCAGCACATAGCGAAATCTGGGAGGTGATCCTGACCGGTGGTGATCCGCTGGTGCTGTCGCCCCGCCGGTTGCGTGACCTGATGGAGCGGCTGGCGGGTATCGAGCACGTCAAAGTTGTCCGCTTTCATACGCGGGTGCCGGTGGTTGAGCCGGAGCGGATCAACGAGGCGATGGTGGCCGCGCTGACCGCGAGCGGCAAGACAACCTATCTCGCCGTGCATGCCAATCACCCGCGCGAACTGACCGATGCGGCGAAAGCTGGTTTTGATCTGATGCTGGCCGGTGGCATCGCACTAATCAGCCAGAGCGTGCTGCTCAAGGGCGTCAATGATGACGTCGAGACCTTGGCGGCGTTGATGCGCGGTTTCGTCGAAAACCGTATCCGGCCCTATTACCTGCATCACCCGGATCTAGCGCCCGGTACGGGGCATTTCCGTGTCGGGATCGAGGAAGGACAGCGTCTGGTGCAGGCGTTGCGCGGGCGGATTTCGGGGCTGTGCCAGCCGGTCTATGTGCTCGATATTCCGGGTGGGTATGGCAAGACGGATATCGGCGCGGCTTCGATTACAGGGGCAGACGGGTGCTTTACCGTGCGGGACTGGCAGGGTGGGGAGCACCATTACCGGTCGGAGGAGGGTACCCCCACCCAACATCCCCCTGATAGGGGGAGGGGCGGTTCAGGTGATCATCGAGGGTCATAAGCAGACCGATCTTAACTCTCAAACGAGGTGAGTGCCCTCAGTCCACCACGCGCGGATCGACATCTTTCGAATAATCCACGCCGCCAACGGCAAAGCCGAACAGGCGCATGAATTCTTCGCGGTACTTCGGCAGGTCGGCGAGATCGGCGAGGTTTTCGGTGTTGAGCACGGCCCAGCGCTTCTTCAACTCGGCCTGCATGGCGTCGGACAGCTCCCAGTCGTCGACGCGGACGCGGTTGTCGTCGTCGAGCACAATGGTGCCCTGCAGCTTGTCGCGGAACAGACGATCGATCTGCTGGATCGGGCCTTCTCCCAGGCCCATTTCGTCTTCGACCTTGATGAGCAGCGTGCCATAGAGCGGCACCACCGGAATGGCCGAGCTGGCCTGGGTGACGACCGCCTTCAAGGCCACGACATGGGCGGCATTGTCGCCATGGGTGGCACGGATGGCGGCGGCGGCACGGTCGAGGTCGCCCTTGGCCTTGCCCAGGGTGCCCTTGTGGTAGATTGGCCAGGTCAGCTCGCTGCCGAGATAGGTGTAGTTGAGCGAGACGAAATTGTCGGCCAACACGCCCGCCTCGGACAGGGCGGCAATCCAGAGTTCCCAATCCTCGCCGCCCATCACCTTGACGGTGGCAGCGGCTTCTTCTTCGGTGGCGGGCTCGACAGTGACCTCGGAGACTTCACCGGTGCCGGTATTGAGAGTCTTGGAGGTGACCCGGCTGCCATAGGGCTTGATCGCCGAGCGATAGGTGACGCCGTCCTTGGGGTCGGTGCGGACCGGAGAGGCCAGCGAATAGACGATCAGGTCGACCTGGCCCAGCGTCTCCTTGATGGCCTCGATGGTTTGCGCCTTGACTGCATCAGAAAACGCGTCTCCCTCGATGGTCACGGCCTTGCTGCCGGCGGCACGGGCGCGGTTTTCAAAGGCCCGGTTATTGTACCAGCCGGCCGAGGCAGGCTTGGTCTCGCCTGGCTCGCGTTCGAAGGAAACACCGACGGTGTCCGCGCCAGAGCCAAAGGTGGTGACGATGCGCGAGGCGAGGCCATAGCCTGTCGAGCAGCCAAGCACCAGCACGCGCTTGCGCTCGGACGGGATGGGGCCCTTGATCACGACATGATCGATCTGACGCTGCACATTGGTGGCGCAGCCTGTGGGATGGGCGGTGGTGCAAATGAAGCCGCGGATCTTGGGTTCGATGATCATGGGATTTTCTCCTCAGTTTGACCAAGGCAATAGCGGGAATGGCGGCGCAGGGCTAGGGGCGGGTTCGGACTACCCTCCACTCAACCTCCCCCTGATAGGGGGAGGGGGGCTCAAATTTTTAATTCAATCCACCTTCGCCGGGCCGGCGGGGAAAATACCGGACATGACGGTGAAGCCGGGAATGCGGCGCACCCGGTCGGTCCAGCGCCGCAGCGCGGGGTAATCCTGGCGGGATATGCCGCCTTCTTCACTCAGCATCACATAGGGGAAACAGGCGATGTCTGCCGTGGTCGGATGGGCTGGCGAGCAGAGCCAGTCGCGGCCGGATTTTTCACCGAACCAGAGATGCTCGTCGATCAGCCGGAAAATGCGATGCGCGCCCTTCTGGCACTTCTCGATATCGAAATCATAGTCATAACCCAGTGCCAAACGAGCTGCTGAACTGGTCGAGGTAATGTCGTCGGCAACGGCATGCCAGCGCAGAATTTCGGCAATGACGGCGGGATCGTTCGGAAACCATTGGCCGGAGGCGTCATACTTCCTTGCCAGGTAAGCGAGAATGGCACCGGAGTCCGAAAGCACAAGATCGTCGTCCTTCAGCACAGGCAACTGCCCGAATGGGTTGAGCCGAAGGAACCAATCTGCCTTGTGCTCGCGGCCGGGGAAGAAATCCACTGGCACGATGTCATAAGGAAGGCCCAAAATGCTCATCAGCAGGCGCAGCTTGTAGCAATTGCCGGAGAGCTCGAAGTCGTAAAGGGTAATGGCCATGGGTCAGATATCCAGCACCAGGCGCGCGGACTTGGCCCGGCTCACACAGGTCATCATGCAGCTATTAGAAGCCTTCTCGCTCTTGTTGAGATAGACGTCCTGATGGTCGACCTCGCCTTCCATGACGGTGGTGAGGCAGGTTCCGCAGGCGCCCTGTTCGCAGGAAGATGGGACGGTCAGGCCAGCCTCGCGCATCACCTCGAGAATGGTCTTGCCGGCGGGGACATGCAGGGACAAGGCCGAGCGGGCCAGCTCGATATCGAAGGCGGATGACGCGTCGATCGTCCTGTCGTTCTGAAAATACTCGAAATGTACCGCCTCGTCGGGCCAGCCCAGCCCGGCGGCGGTTTCCTGCACCATCTCGAGCATGGCGCCGGGCCCACAAATATAGACATGATTGGCGAGCTGGTGCGGCCCCAGCACTTGATTGATGGTGCCCTGGATGGCGTCGCGCGCGAGGCCAGTATGGATGTGGACCGTACCATGCAGCACATTCAGTTCGCTTTTGAAGGCGACGCTCTCCCCGGTGCGGGTGAAGTAGTGCAGCTCATAAGGCAGGCTCGACTTGTCGAGAAAGCGCGCCATGGAGAGCAGTGGTGTGATGCCGATGCCGCCGGCCACAAGCACCGTGCGGGTGGCGTCGCGGCGGAGCGGGAAATTGTTGCGCGGTTCGGAAATGGCGAGCACATCGCCCTCGCGAACGGTTTCAACCAGCACTTTGGAGCCGCCTTTTGAAGCGCTTTCCTGCTTGACACCGATGACATAGCTCAACAGGTCGCCGGGCCCATTGGTGATGGAGTATTGCCGGACCAGGCCGTTGGGCAGATGCACATCGATATGGGCGCCGGGCTGGAAGGTGGGCAGATGGTTGCCGTCGCGGTCAGCCAATTCGAAACCGATGACAGCGTCGGCGCTCTGCCATTTGCGCTTGACCACGACATTGAGCGTATTGCCACGTGGCACGGCAATGTCGGGCATGGTGGCAAGGTCGGTCGAGACCTTTTCGAAGGTGGGGTGCAGCGGTTCGGGCGCGGGCTTTCTGGCGGCAGCGCGTTCGAGACGGTCGCGCAAATTAGTCAGATGCTCGTTGTAGTGCCGCAGGGTCGCCAACTCATCGGCGGGGGTCTTGGGCAGGAGGCCACGGATCACGGCGCGTCCGGCGTCGACGGGCTGGACGAAATAAACCACGCCGCCGAGACGAACCGTCAGGCCGGGCAGGAGGTCCGCCGGCTGATCGTCGGGGGCCAGACGGGCGAGGCCTGCCAGGACATCCTCAGGTGCTGCATTGACCGGCATGGGCCGTAGCGGGAACCATTCGTGACCCTCGGCGCCTTCAAAGGGGGCAAAGGCCTGTTCGTCATTGGCCGCCGACCAGATCAGGCCGAACGCTTCCCTGACCGGATATTTGCGGTTCTCGATGCGGCGGGCCGGCGCGTCGGCAGGGTGCGCGGGAATATAGGTGCAGCCGGCGGATTGGTTGGCATAGCGCCAGCCATGATACTGGCATTTGAGCTCCTGGCCCTCATTGATGCCGATGGAGAGCCGCACCCCGCGATGCAGGCACCGGTTTT
Organism: Devosia sp.; assembly: GCA_041939225.1. Classification (GTDB taxonomy): domain Bacteria; phylum Pseudomonadota; class Alphaproteobacteria; order Rhizobiales; family Devosiaceae; genus Devosia. The sequence goes on along the minus strand of JBGTUK010000001.1, from coordinate 20,440 downwards.
CCCAGACATTCACATTGCCATCATCGGCCCGCCAGACGGCGAGTTCGCGGCCAAGCAACTGGCCCTGATAGACATGGCGGAAGGGTAGATCCGCGCTCGAGGCGATCGGATACCAATTGGGGTCGGAAAGGCTCAGGGGCATAGCTGTTGTCCGTCAAGGCCGGCAGTCGCGCCACGACTGCAGATTTTGTGGACCGGTTGCCGGGGACCCTTGGCGTACGAGGCGGCAACCTGAAGCGATCAGTTCGCTTGAGGGATCACGCCGTAGGTGATGCCCTTCTGGCTCAACCAGCGGCGATAGGCGATGGCGCTCTTATCGGCGCGGATCGGGGTTTCGGCGCGCGGGTCGAGCGGCAGTTTCTTGGGGTACTGGTTTTCCAGTATCGGTTTGTCCTGGCCAAAAATGGTCTGCTGGAAACGCCGCAGGTCGGTGATGGTCGAAGTCGAATCAATCATCGATTGCAACAGATGGGCGCGGCAGCGTTCCTCGGTCATGGGCTGGAGAAAGATGCCGATCACGTCGCGGCGGCTCTCATCCTCGGGACAGGATTTGTAGAGCACCGAACAGAAGGGGTGCGGCACGCGATAGACATATTCCACTTCCATGGGTTCGGTGGCCGATTTGGCCGCGCGGGGCTGCATGAAGCGACATCTGGTGGCCAGCACTTCGTCGCGCTCCTCGGAGACCTCGACGTCGTATTCCTTGACCTCAGTGTGCGGTTCGGAGCCCAGAATATCGGTGTGGACGTAGGGGAAGTGGCCCATATCGAGAAAATTCTCGACCGCGCGCGGCGCGGAGACATGAATGCCGATGGAGCCGCAGCTCATGTTGACCCGGTCGGGTTCGGCGAATTCGGGAATGGGGAAGAGGTCGTCGTTTGGGGTGCCGAGGCAGGTCCAGGTATAGCCATAGGCAGTGCGGACGGGCAGGCGTTCGAGGATGGTATCAGCGTCGATCTCGTCGCCCTGCTCCTCATCGCCACGCAGCCAGACGACCGGTTCGCCGTCAAGGCTGCGGGTCAGTGCCAGACGCGTGTCGAGCAGCAGCGTGGTCTCGACAAGACCAATGGGCAATTCGCTGGTGGCGGCGACGACGTGCCAGAGATTGCGGGTGATCGGATCGGGGGCGTTAGGCATGGGCAGTCTCTACTGTGTTGGCCAAGCATAACCCGGTGTGCGGTGAGTGCCAGCACAAAGTTGGGCATGGGCGATATGCCTGAGGCATGATGGTGGACACTGAACACGCCAAGACCGCATGGTGCGCCCGTCGCTGTGCGTGCGCGGTCGAAAGCCCAGACGGCTGTGACCTCGCCCTTCGACAGGCTGAGGAATAAATGAGGATGATACGTCGTGGAAAGTGAAGCGCCCCGTTTTGCCGAATCCCTGCTGGTCGAGCGCGTCGAGACGCGGCTGGCCGAGGCGGGCGCGAGCGCTGCGTCGCGAACGGCGGCAACAAAGGCGATGCTGCATGCTTCGCTGGTGGGCGTCGACAGCCATGGCGTGCGGCTGACCGAGCATTATTGCCGGATGCTGGGCGGTGGGCGGCTCAGCAAAAATCCGCAGCTTGGCGTAGACAAGCGCGGTGCAGGCAGCGCCATGGTTAATGGCGATGACGGGCTGGGACATTACGCGGCCTATAAGGCCGTCGAGGTTGGCATGGAATTGGCGCGGGAGGCTGGCGTCGGGGCGGTTGGGATTAAGAACTCCTCGCATCTGGGCGCGGCGGGGGCTTACGCGCTGGCAGGCGCTGAGCAAGGCTTCATTGCCTTTGCAACTACCAATACCGATTCCATGGTGGCGCTGTTCGATGGTGCGCAGAAGTTCCACGGCACCAATCCGCTGGCCTTTGCGGCGCCGGTGCCAGGGAGCAGGCCATGGCTCCTCGACATGGCGACAAGCTCCATTCCTCTCAACCGGGTGTTGCTGCATCGCTCGCTCGATAAGGAACTGCCCGTTGGCGTTGCCGCGACGCCGGATGGGGAGATGACCACCGATCCTCATGAAGCCGATATGCTGCTACCGCTGGGAGGCACGGACTACGGCTATAAGGGTGCCGCGCTGGCAGGGGTCGCGACGCTGTTTTCGGCGTTGCTAACCGGCACCACGCTCGACCCCGATTTCATTCCCATGTATGGCGGCGATGATATTTCGACGCCGCGGAATATGGGGCATTTCGTGCTGGTGATCGACCCGGACAAGTTCGCCGGCCGGGCCGCGTTCGGGGCCGCGATCACCACCTATCTGGCGGCGTTGCGTGGGTCCGCGGTTCGCGCGGGCGGGCACGTGATGGCACCTGGAGATCGGGAATGGGAAGAGCTGGACCGGCGGCGTGCCCATGGCATCCCCGTCGATCCCGATACAGTGCGGTACCTGGGGCTCTAGCCTATTGCTCGCGATAGATGTCGAAGGCGCCAATGGCCTGAGTCGTGGCCATGAGCTGGATCTTGTTGACGTTGACATGTTCGGGCAGCGAGGTGGCCCAGAAGATGGACTCGGCGATGTCCTCGGCGGTCATAGCTTTGGTGTGGGCGTAGACGTTGCCCGCCTTATCCTCGTCCCCCTTGAACCGGACCACGGAAAATTCGGTTTCGGTCAGTCCCGGCTCGATATCGGTGACGCGGACATTCTTGCCCTGCAGATCTGAACGAATGGCGAGGGCGAAATGCTTCACGAACGCCTTGGAAGCGGCATAGACCGAGCCACCGGGATAGGCGAATTCGCCTGCCACAGAGCCCAGGGTCACCACATGGCCTCCGCCGCGGGCGATTAGGCCGGGCAGTAGCAGGCGCACAGTATAGACCAGACCCTTGATGTTGGTGTCGATCATGGTCTCCCAATCATTCAGATCCGTCTCGGCGGCCGGTTGCAGGCCGAGCGCCAGCCCGGCATTGGCCAGCACGATATTGATCTGGTCGAACGGGGCGGGAATGGCGGCGATGGCTGCCTCCATGGCGGCGCGGTCGCGCACATCGAGCGGAATGATGTGGCAGCTATCATGGCCAAGCTCGTCGCGCAGGGCCAGCAGACGGTCCTCGCGGCGACCGGTTGCGATCACCTTGCCGCCCGCGGCGACGTAGCGCCGGGCGGCGGCGGCGCCGAAACCAGAGGTGGCACCGGTGATGAAGACAACAAAGCGGGTGGGATCGAGCAGCGGATACATGGATGGTCCTGGCAGGCATTGGTTCACGAAGCCGGCGCAGGGTGGACCGCGGCTCATGGCCTCGTCAACATTTCCAAAGTTTAATGCGACTTACCCATAGCTAACGTGAATTTTCCGCCTATTGGGCGTATGGCCAAAGGATACCGAATTTATTGAGGCTGTTCCTGGCCATGAAGCGCTTTGCCAAAATTCTGCTTGTTCTGATCGTGCTGGCCGGTGGCGCCGGGGCAGGTTGGTGGTACTTCTGGGCCCCGACCCAGGCCAGCACCACGCCCGATACGGTGACGGTTGGGCGCGACGATATTGAAACCACGGTTCTGGCCTCCGGCGTTCTCGAGGCCAGTGCACTCGTCAGCGTCGGGGCCGAGGTGTCGGGCAGTATCAAGGCGGTGCATGTGCGCCTGGGCGACGATGTTGCCAAAGGCGATCTCATCGCCGAAATCGATAGTCTCAATCAGGAAAACGCCGTCAAATCGGCGGAAGCGGCACTCGCTGGCATTCAAGCGCAGCGGCGCAATCAAGAGGCAGCGCTCGCCAAGGCAGAAGCCGCGCTGGCTCGGCAGCAGCAGCTAAGCGCCAATAGTATCGTCTCCCAATCCGATCTGGAAACGGCCCAGGCTGCCGTTGAGCAGGCCAGGGCGCAGATTGACCAGCTCGATGCGCAGATTTCCCAGGCGGAACTGACCGTAGAGTCCGCAGAACTCAATCTTGCGCGTACACAGATCGTGGCTCCGGCAGACGGAACGGTGGTGGCGCTGCTGGTCGAGGAAGGGCAGACGCTCAATGCCAATTCGGCTACCCCGACTATCGCCAAGATCGCCAACCTGGACACCATGGTGATAAAGGCCGAAATTTCGGAAGCCGATGTCGTCAAGGTGAGCGCTGGCCAGAAGGTCTATTTCACCATTCTAGGCGAGCCGGACCAGCGCATCGAGGCGACGCTACGCGAAATCGAGCCGGCGCCGACCTCCATCGCTGATGACACGTCAACCTCCGGCAGCGCGGTCTATTACAATGGGTTGTTCGAGGTTCCCAATCCCGATCATCGCCTGCGAATTGCAATGACGGCATCGGTGACCATCGTTCTGGCAGAGGCCCGCAACGTGCTTACGTTGCCGTCGAGCCTGGTTGCCCGGCAAGGCCCGCAGGGCGGGACCGTGGTGATGGTGTACGACCCGACCAGTGAAGAAGTCCGCCCGGCTCGCATCGAGGTGGGGCTCAACAACAATATCAATGCCGAGATCGTTTCTGGGCTCGAGGAAGGTGATCAGGTTGTCAATGGCACGGGCACCCGCCTCGCCAGCAGCGGACAGGATGGCCAGGGGAGACCGGGCGGACTTGGTGGCGGCCCCGGCGGGTTCGGCGGCGGCGGACCCAGACGTTAGGACAAGCAGATGAATCGCGCCTTCACCCCGACGGGCAGCGTCGGCACGCCTCCTGCCTCGACAGAACCCCTCATCTCGATCGCAGGCCTGGTGCGACGCTTTCAGGCCGGCCCGGAAACAGTAGCTGTGCTCAAGGGCGTCAATCTCGATATCCATCGCGGCGAAATGGTCGCGATCATCGGTCAGTCCGGATCGGGCAAGTCGACACTGATGAACATTCTGGGTTGTCTGGATCGGGCCAGCGAAGGCAGCTACCGTTTTGCCGGCGAGGATGTCAGCAAGCTCGATGCCGACGCGCTGGCCGCGCTCAGGCGTGAGCATTTCGGCTTTATTTTCCAGCGCTATCAGCTTCTGCCCGATCTCGATGCGGTGGAGAATGTCGAGGTTCCCGCGGTTTACGCCGGTGTCGACGCGGCCGCGCGGCGCGAACGGGCAATTGCCCTATTGACCCGGCTGGGGCTGGGCGAGCGCCTAGACCACCGGCCCAACGCGCTTTCGGGCGGCCAGCAGCAGCGTGTCAGCGTGGCGCGGGCTCTGATGAATGGCGGCGAGGTCATTCTGGCCGACGAGCCGACCGGCGCACTCGATTCCCGCTCGGGCAAGGAATTGATGGCTTTGCTCAAGGAGCTGCATGCCGACGGGCACACCATAACCCTCGTTACTCACGACCCGCAGATCGCTGCACAGGCCGAGCGGGTGATCGAAATCGCCGATGGCGAGATCATTGCAGATCGGCAAAATGTCGAGCCGCGCCGGGTCGAAAAGGCCGACGCCGAGATGAAGGCCGCGGCAAGCTGGCGGCGCGGTCTGGACAGTACCGGGGAAGCCCTGCGCATGGCCTTGCGCGCCATGGGCGCGCACAAATTGCGGACGTTCCTGACCACGCTTGGTATCATCATCGGCATAGCTTCGGTGGTGGCCGTGGTGGCCCTGGGGCAGGGCAGCCAGCAGACCGTGCTGGAGAATATTTCCTCGATCGGCACCAACACCATCAATGTGTATCCCGGGTCCGGCTTTGGGGACATGCGCTCGGGGCGGGTGCGAACCTTGCGACCGACCGATGCCGAAGCGCTCGCCGAACAGGAATATGCCGACAGCGTGACGCCTCAGGTCAGCGCCAATGCCACGGCGCTCTATCGGAATACGGCGACGAATGCCTCGGTAACGGGCGTTGGTGCGGACTATTTCCAGGTCAATGGTCGCAGCTTTACCGCCGGTTCTGGCTTTGATGCAGACAGTGTCACCGCGATGGCACAGGAGGCGGTGATTGACCAGAACGCCGTCGACTCCATTTTCGTCAACGGCGAGAACCCGATCGGCGAAGTCATCATGCTGGGCAAGGTGCCGGTGCGGGTTATCGGCGTGGTTGAGACCAGCTCGGGCTTCGGACCGGGCGGCAACAATGCCAATGTCTATGTGCCCTATACTTCAGCAATGAGCCGCATCCTGGGCCAGAGTTACCTCAACTCCATCGCCGTGCGGATTGCCGACGACTACGATACGGCACGGGCGGAAGTCGAAATCACTGAATTGCTGACGCGGCTGCATGGCGGCACCGAAGACTTCTTCCTGCAAAATACCGACACCATCCGCGAGACCATCCAGTCGACATCGGCGACGCTGTCCATCCTGATTTCGACCATCGCGGTGATTTCGCTTGTGGTGGGTGGTATCGGGGTGATGAACATCATGTTGGTGTCCGTCAGTGAGCGCACCAAGGAGATCGGCATCCGCATGGCCGTGGGCGCGCGGCGCAGCGACATCATGCGGCAATTCCTGATCGAGGCGATCCTGGTGTGCTTTGCCGGTGGCGCTGCCGGCGTGGCGCTGAGTTTTGCGCTTGGGCAGGGACTGACGGCTATCGTGTCAGGTGCCCGGCTGGCCTATTCCACCGAATCCATTGTGCTGGCTATCATCTCTGCCAGCGTCATCGGGGTGGTCTTCGGCTTCATGCCTGCCCGATCAGCGGCGCGGCTTGATCCGGTCGAGGCGCTGGCACGGGAGTAGGTTGGGTATCGCTCGAAACGTTGCAGATGAGCCACGCCCGGCCACCCAAAATCCAACAAATTCAATGCAGAGGCTGTTCGCTGCGCCTTGGTAGCCCTAAACTCGCCAAGAAATCTTCGCCTTCTGGGCGAGAGCAAAAGGGGGCGGGGAAGGATTAACGCAATCTTTCCGTCCTTGCGGCAATCTTGGTTTCAGCCCGGTTTGGTTGAAGCGTAAAAGGGCGGGATAGACCACTGCAAAACGCGCGTCTGGTAACGAGTTTTGGCGCTTTGTGCATCGCGCTGGCCCTGTCGGCTGCGGCGGCGATGCCGGCTGTCGGCTTCGAGCTGTTTGGCATCAAGTTCTTCGAAGACCAATCCGAGATCGACGCGGATGCGGTGATCGTTGATCCACAGCCCTATTTCGTGACCTTCACCTCAAGCGAAGGTGGCGGCGTGGAAACGGCGCTGCGCAACGCCTCCGCCTTGCTGGCCGATGAAGCAGAGCCGGCCTCGGGCGCGGCCGGATTGATCGCCAAGGCGCGGGGCGACTACCGACGCTTGCTGGCAGCGCTTTATGGCGAGGGATATTATGGTGGCGCGGTCAGCATCCGCATTGGCGGACGCGAAGCCTCCGGCCTGGCGCCCGACACGAGTTTGCCCGATCCGGTCGATGTGACGATCGCTGTCACGACGGGCCCGCTATTCCGCTTTGGTAATTTGGATATCGTCAATCAGGCGCCGCCGACGGCCGATCCATACGATCAAGTCGATCTGCCAGTACTGCGCGGCTTCGGCGTGGGCGAGGTGGCCCGTTCGGCCGTGATCCTGAGGGCGGAGCAATTGGCATTGGAGGCCTGGCGGCAGCAGGGCTACGCCAAGGCAGAGATCGTGTCGCGCGATGTGGTGGCCGACCATGCGACCAACACGGTGGCTGCAACGATTACCGTCAATCCGGGCAGGCTTGCCGCCTTCGGGCCGGTGCGAGTCACCGGCACGACGCGGATGAATCCTGAGTTTGTAGCGCAGCAAACGGGTCTGGCCGTGGGGCAGGAATATGACCCCGACGATCTTGAGCGCGCGCAAAAGCGTCTCGACCGGCTCGAAGTGTTTCGTGCAGCGCGGCTGGAAGCAGCCGAGAGCATCGGCAGCGACGGCTTGCTCCCCTATGACCTGATCGTGGAGGAATTGCCGGGTCGGCGGTTTGGCCTGGGCGCGACCTTTTCGACGGTCGACGGGCTGGGGCTCGAGGGCTACCACCTCTGGCGCAATCTATTCGGGCAGGCCGAGCGGCTGCGTCTCGACGCCCGCGTGGCCAGCATTGCCTGGCCGCTCGATACTGCCCAGTTCGATTATTTTATTGGCGGCACCTTCACCAAGCCGGGCTTCTATCACCCCGATGTCGATCTTGTGGCCACCATTTCGGCAGAGCGGACGATCTATCCCAAGTATACCGAGACCTCAGCGGGCGGCAGGGTTGGGCTGAGCTGGTTCTTTTCCGATGAGCTGACCTTCGAGGGCGGCGCCAGCTTCGAAATCGCCCGTTTTGACGACAGTTTCGGCACCCGCGACTTCCAGACGGCGGGAGTGTACGCGGGCCTGGTCTATGATGGCCGCGACAGCACTGTCGACCCCACCGAGGGCTGGTACGCCTCGGCCAATATAGAACCCTTTTTCGACCTTTTGGGCGGTGCACCGGGCGGACGACTCGTCGTGGAAGGGCGCACCTATTTCGGCTTCGGCGAGAATGATCCCTTCGTGCTGGCCGGGCGGCTCAAGGCTGGTGCCGTGGTTGGTCCGGCGCTGGTGGACATTCCGCCCGACAAGCTGTTCTTTGCCGGCGGCGGCGGCTCGGTGCGCGGTTATGGTTTTAAATCCATCGGTGTCGATGACGGCATGGGGAATATCACCGGCGGCCGCTATTTGCTCGAGGGCTCGCTCGAAGCACGGGCAAGGGTGACCGACGATATTGGTGTGGTCGGTTTTGTCGATGGCGGCTATGTGGCGGCTGACACTTTCCCGGGTCTTGATGACCTGCGGATCGGGGCCGGGCTTGGGGTGCGCTATTACACCGGCCTTGGACCATTGCGGCTCGATGTGGCCGTCCCGCTCAACCGCAAAGCGGGTGATCCGGATTACGCGATTTATGCCGGTATCGGGCAGGCGTTCTGATGGCCATGTTCTCCGCTACCAACCGCCGCCGCCTGATGATCGCTGCGCTGCTGCTGGCTCCGGCTGCTGTTCCTGTCGCGCTGGTAGCGCAGGACATGAACAATGAAGAGCAGAAAGACTGGTTGACGAGCTTTGTCGAAGGGCAGCTGTCTTCCCCCGAGAGGCAGATCCGACTGTCCAATATCGACGGCATTCTCGGGTCGGACGTCTCGATCCGCGAGATCACCATTTCCGACGCAGAAGGGGTCTGGTTGCGCGTCAACAATGCCAGCCTCAACTGGAACCAGGCGGCGCTGTTCGGCGGGCGGCTTGAGGTCAACTCGCTGCGCGCCGAGTCCATCGACTATGTCCGCAATGCCATTCCGGTGGAAGGGGCGGTAGATTTGCCGCCGCCCGAGGCTGGGTCTTTGGAAATTCCAGAGTTCCCCGTCGCCATTCAGATCGGCGAACTGGCGGTGCCGAGTGTGACCTTCGGGGAGGGGGTGTTCGGGCTGGGGTCGGAAATTGCGCTTAATGGGTCGATGACGCTCGAAGGTGGCAATCTCGATGCAGTGCTCGATATTGAGCGGCTCGATGGGCCGGGCGGCACGCTTGATCTGGATGTCGCGTATCGGCGCGAGGGCGCTACCGTCGATCTGGGCCTGTCGCTGGTGGAGCCCCCCAATGGGGTGCTGGTGAACCTGTTGAACATCCAGGACCGCCCGGCCATGACGCTGACACTGGATGGCGAGGGGCCAGTGGCCGATCTCACCACGCAGATGCAATTGCTGGCCAATGACCAGACCGCGTTAGCTGGTACGGCGACCATAGCGCAGCAGGCCGATGGTTTTGCCATAAACGCCAATCTGGGCGGGCCGCTTTCGACCCTGGTGGCCTTGCCCTATCGCGAGTTCTTCGGAGCCGAAACCCGGCTGACCGCCAACGCGCTCGTCAAGAGCGCTGGTGGGGTCGACATCTCCAATCTGACGCTGAGCGGCGGGCAATTGGGGTTGACGGCCCGCGCCCAGACCACGGCAGATAATTTCGTTAACCTGCTCGACCTGACCGCGACCATTGCCGATCCCGACGGGGACAAGGTGACCCTGCCGGTGGCCGGCAGCTCGACCCTGGTGCAGGGCGGGCAAGTTCGCGTGTCTTTCGGGACCGAGGACAGTGACCAGTGGCAGGCGCGGATCGATGTCGAAGGATTGGAGACGGACGGCTTTGATGCGCAGACCTTCGGGTTGGGCATAGGCGGGGTGGCGCGCAATCTCGACGATCCGGCCAGCCGCATGGTGACTTTCAATGGCGATGGCACCCTGTCCGGAATTTCAGCCGATCCTGGCATCGAGGCGGCGTTGGGCAGTTCGGTCGGGCTGGGCATTGCCGGGCTGTGGAATGCGGGCGAACCGATCGAGTTGGCCGAATTTCGGGTGGTGGGCCAGGCCCTGACGGCGGCGATGGCCGGGGAGATCGACGGCACCGATTTCGACGGTCAGATCCGGCTTTCCACCGACAGCATAGCGCCGTTTTCCGCATTGGCGGGGCGTTCCCTGTCCGGTGGCCTCGAGCTGACGGCGGACGGCCGGATTTTCCCGCTCACTGGCGGTTTCGACCTGGTGTTCGACGGGACCGGCACGGAGTTGCGGGTCGACGATGCTGCGGTTGATGCTTTGCTCGCAGGGCGGGTCGATCTGTCGGGCCGGCTGGCGCGCACGGAGGCCGGCATCTCGGCCGATGACTTCTTGATTGCCAATAATCAGGTGCAATTCAGCGCCGATGGCGTCTACGCCAGCGACGCCGCCGATTTCGACATCGCTCTCGATTTAACCGATCTGGGACTGATTTCCGAGGAAGTCAGCGGCGCCCTGGCGGTGCGGGGGTCAGCGCGGTTGACGGCGCCGGAAGAACCGCTAATGCTGGTGCTGGACGCGCAGGTGCCGAGCGGCACCCTGGGCGCGTATACCCTGCGCGATGCCAAGCTTGGCGTGGCGGCAACGCTGCTCGAAGGCATGGTCGATGGCGACATTACGGGCAACGCGATGCTCGATGGTCATCGCGCCACCCTGGAAACTCAATTCGAGACCAATGCAGAAATGCAGGCGCTGTCCGGCATTGTCTTCGAAATTGCCGGTACGCGGATTTCCGGCGATCTGAGGCGCATGGTCGATTCCGGCCTTTTCGATGGTCGGCTGGACGTTGCCGCCACTGATGTTTCCCTGGCGGCAGCGCTGATGTTGGCCGATGCGTCGGGCGCGGTCGATGCCGCCATCGAACTCACCCCGCAGAATGACAAGCAAGGGGCCGGCGTAACGGCCAAAGTCGCCGATTTGCGGATCAACGATATTTCTGTCGGGCGGGCCGATATCGCGGCGGGTATCTCAGACCTGTTCGGAGTGCCGGTGGTCAATGGCACCGCGAGCGCAGACAATGTGGTCGCCGGCGGCGTCGTGGTTGATACGCTGAGTGCGCGCGCCACGCAGGCGGGTGACACCACCAGCTTCGATGCGCAAGCGCGCCTTGCCACGGGCACTGATCTTGATCTTGCCGGTGCGCTGAGCCCGGTGGATGGCGGATACCGCCTGGCGCTGGATCGCGCGAATCTGGAGCAGGGCAGCCTGGCGGCACGCCTTGCCAATCCGGCAGTGCTGATGGTGCAAGGCGAGAGCGTCGCGCTTGACGCTTTGCGCTTCGATGTCGGTTCGGGCAGCATCACGGCGACCGGCACGGCCGGGCAGGCGCTCGACATGGTGGTCGATATTGCCGATCTGCCGCTCTCGATCGCCAACGCCGTGGCGCCCGATCTGGGTCTGTCTGGAACACTCAATGGTCGCGCGGTGGTGTTGGGTCAGGCCGACGATCCGCAGGTGTCGTTCGAGGCGCGCGGCGACGGCATTGGCGCCAGCGCCGTCGCGCCGTTCGGCATTGTGCCGCTGACTTTCAACGCTTCGGGCAGTTTTGCCGAGGAGGTGGTGACACTCGACCGCTTCACTGCCAATGGCAGCGGTGGGCTGGCCGTGAGCGGATCGGGCCGGGTGCCACTGGCGGGCAATGGCGTTGCGGTGTCACTGAACGGTTCAGCTCCGTTGTCACTTGCCAATCAGTTCGTCGCCAGCCGCGGCGCTCGGGTTTTCGGCACGGCACAATTCGATGCGCGTGTCGGCGGAAGCCTTTCCAACCCGCAATTTTCTGGGAACGTTTCGACCAGCGGCGCCGAATATGTCGATCCCTCGCTCAATCTGCGTCTCACCGGCATTTCTGGGCGCGTGGGACTTTCGGGTACCAATGCCAATATCGAAAGCCTGACGGCCAATCTCGCCACAGGGGGAAGCGTCTCTGCATCCGGCACAATCGGTCTGACAGGCGGCTTGCCGGTCAATGTGACGGCGCAGATCAATTCGGCCCGCTATGCAGATGGCGACCTGTTCGTCGCAACCTTGTCCGGCGGCCTCAACCTGACTGGCAACCTGACCGGCGCACCGCTGCTGGCGGGCAATGTGTTCGTCGAGCAGGCCAATATCACCGTGCCCGAGGGGCTGGGCGGCGGCGCGCAATTGATCGATGTCGAGCACCAGCGCCCCCCCGCCGATGTGCAGCGGACGCTGGATCGGGCCCGGATCAATGAACGCACGGGTGTCGCTGCAGGTAGCGGAGGACCGCAATTGCAGCTCGACATCAATGTCAACGCACCAAACCAGATCTTCATCCGAGGCCGTGGGCTCGATGCCGAGGTCGGCGGATCAGTTCGATTGACCGGCTCGATCAACGATATCCAGCCGGTCGGCGCGTTCGATCTCATCCGGGGCCGTCTGTCCATTCTGGGTCAGCGCGTCATCTTCGAAACCGGCACCGTGACCCTGGTGGGTGATCTCGACCCGCAGCTCAATTTCGTAGCGCGCGCCGAAGGTGATGGCATTACCGTGTTCGTGACCTTGTCGGGTCGCGCTTCGGCGCCCGATATCAGCTTCAGCTCCAATCCGACCCTGCCGCAGGACGAAGTTCTGAGCCGGCTGATATTCAACCGCTCGATGGGCGAGCTTTCGCCAATCCAGCTAGCGCAGTTGGCGGCAGCGGCGGCTGAACTGGTCGGCGGCGGCGGGGGCGGCGGGCTGGTCGACAGCCTGCGTGGCGCTGCCGGCCTCGCCGATCTCGACGTGGTCACCGATGACGAGGGCAATGTCGGTGTGAAGGCCGGCACCTATATCCAGGACAATGTCTATCTCGGGGCTACGGTCGGCGCCAATGGGCAGTCGAAGGTGACGATCAATCTCGATGTCACCGAAGATTTGACCATCCAGGGGTCGGCCGGCCAGGACGGAAATTCCAGCGTTGGCGTATTCTTCGAGAAAGACTACTGAGCCGATGGCCAAGAGCTTCTGGGACGAACGCTACGACACGGACGAATATGTGTTCGGCGAAGCGCCCAATGCCTTTCTGGCCGCCCAGCGTGAACGTCTGGCCGGTTACGGCAACGCACTTGCCATCGCCGATGGTGAAGGCCGGAATGGCGTCTGGCTGGCGGAGCAGGGCCTGGAGGTTACTTCTGTCGATGCATCGCCTGTCGGGCTTGAAAAGGCGCGGCGGCTTGCCGAAAAGCGCGGCGTGGCCCTGACGACGGAACTGGCCGACATTGCAGACTATCGCTGGCCAGAAGATCAGTTTGATGTCGTTGTGGGTATCTTCTTCCAGTTCGCACCACCGGCCATGCGTGACGCCATCTTTGCAGGCATGATCCGCACATTGGCGCCCGGTGGCCTGCTACTGGTCGAGGGGTATGGTCCCAAGCAAATGCAGTATAAGACCGGTGGTCCAGGAATCCTCAAGCAACTCTACACCGAAGAGCTGCTGGCCGATTGCTTCTCGGCGCTCGATATCGTCGAGTTGCGCAGCTATGACGCCGAGCTAAGCGAAGGCAATCGGCATAGCGGAATCTCCGCGCTGGTCGATCTGGTGGCGCGCAAGCCCGAATGAGAAGGGCGGCTCTTGCGCCGCCCCTGCTTACTGCGCTGTGACCCCGCCGGTCCGGGCGGCTTTTTCCTCATCCCACCACCAGAGCGCGGGGAAACCTGACGAGAATTCGGGTAGTTCCTCGGGGCGGCTGAAGCGGTCCCAGCGGGCCGAGCGCGTGGTGCGCAAAGTGTAGCTGGGGATGACGAAGTGCTTGTTGAGGAGCACACGGTCCAGCGCCTTGGTCGCCGCTTCCTGGGTCTCGCGGTCGTCGGCAACGATCAGTTTTTCGATCAGGGCATCTACGGCGGGGTCGGCCACGCCGGCATAGTTCTGCGCGCCCTGCTGATCGGCGGTGGACGACCCGAAAAAGAAGCGTTGCTCATTGCCCGGCGAATAGGACTGGGACCAGCCAGCATAGATCATGTCATAGTCAAAGCTTCGGGCCCGGTTGATGAATTGCGGGCTGTCGACTGTGCGAATGGTGGCGGTGATGCCGATTTGAGCCAGATTGGTCACCAAATTCTGCGCCACCGGCTCGATGGTGGGGCCGTTGAGAAGGATTTCGAAGGTGAAGGGCTGGCCATCAGGGGCAAGCATCTGCGTGCCCTCAAGCGTGTAACCAGCCTCGGTGAACAGGTTCAGCGCCGTGCGCAGGTTCTCGCGCAGTTTGGTCGGATCGCCACTGACTGGGTTGGTATAGGGTGTGGTGAACACCTTTTCCGGGATCTGGTCGCGCACGCTTTCGAGGATCTCCAGTTCCTCGCCCTCGGGCAGGCCCGTGGATTTGAAGGGCAGGCCGAAGAAGAAGCTGTCGATACGCTCATACTGGCCATAGAAGAGCGTGTTGCTTAGTTCCTCGAAATCGAAGGCATAGTTGAGCGCTTCACGCACGAGCGGATCGTCGAACTTGTCGCGGCGCAAATTCATGATGAAGCCGACCATCAGGCCGGAACCAGCATAGTCCTGCGGGAACAATTCCTTGATGACGCGCCCCTCTTCAACAGCCGGGAAGTCATACGCCGTAGCCCAGCGGCGGGCCTGGTTTTCGCTCCACCAGTCGAACTGGTCGCCCTTGAAGGCCTCGAACATCACGGTCAGATCGAGGAAGTATTCGATGCGGTACTCGTCGAAATTGTGCTGGCCGATCTGGGTCGGGTGGTCGGCGCCCCAATAGTCTTCCACTCGCTCGTAAGTGATGGACCGTCCAGCATCGAAGCTGGCGAGACGATATGGGCCCGACCCTAGTGGTGGCTCGAGCGTCGATTCACTGATTGAGCGGCTTTCACCCTCGGCATTGGTGCCTTCCCACCAATGTTGCGGCAGCACTGGCAATTGTCCCAGGATTAGTGGCAATTCGCGATTATCGGTCTGGTTGAAGGTGAAGGTGACTTCGCCCGGTGCAGTGACCTCGGCCGAGGTGATGTTGGCGTAGTATTGCGCGCGGTCCGGGTTGACCTCGATCAGCTTTTCGAAGGTCCAGACCACGTCCTCGGCGGTCACCGGTTCTCCGTCGTGCCATTTGGCATCCGCATCCATGCGGAAGGTCACGGCGCCATAGTCCGGGGCAATTTTCAGCGCTTCGGCAAGATGCACGTAATAGGTGTTGTTCTCGTCCAGCGAGGGCGTCATCAGCGACTCATAGAGCAGCCCGATGCCGCCTGCCATCTCGCCCTTGGGCAGGATGGGATTGAAGGTATCAAAGCCTCCCATATCGCCCATCCGCACGGTGCCGCCCTTGGGAGCGTCGACATTGACATAGTCGAAATGGGGGTAGTCCGGCCCGTATTTGGGCTCACCTTCCAGGGTAAAGGAGTTAACCCAGGTGTCGGTCGGGGTTTGCGCCAGGGCCGGGCTCATTATGCCGGCGGCAATAAAACCGATGGCGAGCAGCGAGGAGAGCTTGAGGGACAGCGTCATGGCGTGGCTCCGATTGGGACAGTCGATCAAGAGGTTATCTGGTTGTGGGGGGCGGCGGCAATCGATCATCCGTCACATTTGACGGCGCGGCGAGATCGAATGCGGCCGCGAGCAATTGTCGGGTATAGGCTTGCTGCGGGTCCGCAAAGATAGCGGCGGCTGCACCCTGTTCGATGACCTGGCCATTGCGCATGACGATTAGGCGGTGCGCCAGGGCTTTGACCACGCGCAGATCGTGGCTGATGAACAGCATCGACAGGCCCTCGTCGCGCTTCAGATCGGCCAGCAGGTCGAGGATCTGCGCCTGGATGGTGACGTCGAGCGCGGTGGTCGGCTCGTCGGCAATCAACACCTTGGGCCGGCACGAGAGCGCCATGGCAATCATGGCGCGCTGCAACATGCCGCCCGAGAGCTGATGCGGAAAATAGTTGAGAACGTCGCTGGCGTTCTTGATCTCGACGCGCAGCAGCAGCTCTTCGGCTTCCTTGAGGGCGTCGCGCTTGGAGACATTGCGATGGGCCTGGATGGTTTCGGTAATCTGGTGCCCGATGGTGAAGACAGGATCGAATGCCGTCATCGGGTCCTGGAAAATCATCGCGGCGGAGCGACCGCGCAAGCGGGCCAGGTCGTCCTTGCGCGCCTTGCTTACATCAATCCCATCAAGCTCTAGCTTGCTGGCGCTGACCTCTGCTGTTGCCGGCAACAGGCGGAGCAGGGCGCTGCAACTTACTGACTTGCCCGAGCCGCTTTCCCCGACGATGCCGAGGCTTTCACCTTCATTGACCGTAAAGCTGATGCCGCGCACCGCATCAATGGTTCCGCCATATTGGCGAAAGCTGACCTTGAGATCGGCGATTTCTACCAAAGCCATAAGCTGGTCCCCGAAACTGGTGGCGCCTCCCGACTGGGAATGCCCGGGAGGCGCCTCTGATGGATCGCTGGGTTACTTCGTCAGGTGGGTGAAGAAGTAGTGGCCGAGGCGGTCCAGTGGGGTGAAGCCCAGCTCATTGGGTGTCGAAGCCTCGCCGCCCAGCTCGCTTGAGATGATGGCCGTGGTGATCGGGTGCACCAGCGGCACGATCAGACCCTGGTCAATCATCACCTGCTCGGCCTGCTCGTAGAGGTCGTAGCGGGTGTCCCAGTCGCTTTCGGAGTCCGCTTTGGCAACCAGCGCATCATATTCGTCGACATGGTAGTTGTGCCGACCGCCATCGTAGAAGATGCCGTAGAAGTTGGACGGATCGAGATAGTCGTATTCATACGGCGCGATGAAGATGTTGTTCTTCGCACCGCGCAGACCATCCATCCAGTCCGCGCCGGGTAGCTGGCGGATGCTTACGGTAATTCCAAGGTGCTCGCCGAGTTCGGCCTGCAGATACTGCGCCATGGCCGGCACGATGGCGCCATTGTAGCCGCCTTCCTCGCGGATCCAGATTTCGATCTCGGGGAAGCCTTCGCCATTCGGATAGCCCGCATCGGCCATGAATTGCTGGGCCTTCTCCGGATCGAAGGTAGCCTGGGCCACGACGTCGGGATTGTAGCCAGGATAGCCGGGCGGCAGGATCGAACCGGCCGGAATGGCGATGTCCCGCAGCACCGTCGAGGTCAGCTCTTCGCGGTCAACGGCGTGGTAGAAGGCCCGGCGCACATCGACATTGTTGAAGGGCTCGGATTCCAGATCATAGGACAGGTAGGAAGTGGCAAAGACCGCATTGCGGCGAATACCATCGGGATCGGCCGCCATGGCCACGGGTACCTGCCCGGTGTTGAGGAAGGAATAATCTGCGTCACCGGCCAGGAAGGCCGGCAGGCCGACTTCTGGAGCACCAAGGCTAGGGTCGACTTCGAGACGATCGATCTGGGCCTGCCAGGGACCGGTATAGCTATCGGACTTGGTGAAGACGACGGAGTTGTTTGACTTCTCCCAGCTCTCGATTTCAAAGGGGCCTGAGGACACGATGGTGTCAACGTTGAGCGCCCAATCATCGCCCAGTTCATCGACCTTGTGCTTGGGCACGGGGTACCAAAGGCTGGTCACCGAGGGCAGATAGGGTTTGGGTGCAGTGGTGGTGACTTCAATGGTCAGGTCGTCGACCGCAACCAGCCCGAGGGTGGACACGTCTGCAGTGCCTTCGGTGACTTCCTTCCAGCCCTTGATGCCGCCGGCAAAATCCCAATACCAGGCAAAGTCGTAGCCGGTCGTTGCGGCGCGCTGCAGGGCAAAGACATAGTCCTCGGCCGTCAGCGGTTCACCATCGGACCAGACCAGCCCTTCGCGCAGCTTGAAGGTCCAGGTCAGGCCATCTTCCGACTGGCTCCAGCTCTCGGCCGCCATGGGCGTGAGTTCGAATTCCTTGTCAAAGGTGGCGATTGGTATCTGCAGCAATTCGGCAAATGTGGCGCGGTCATAGACCGTCTTCATATAGTCCATATAGGTGCCGGTCGTGGACTGGCCGGGCGCCGTGATGGTCGATTGCGCCATGGCTGGCAGTGTCAGTGCGGTGGCGACGGCCAGCGCGGCGACAAGTTTCTGTGTGATATGCATGAGCTCCCTCCTTATTGCAGAGCAGTAGGCGTTCCCTGATGCGCCAGGCCCTTCCCCTCGGGTCTGGTCACTTGCTTGGCGGCTTTGCCGCAGTCCGGCAGATGTTCCCAAATCCGCCATATGACATATGTCTGACAAATCATCTTGGGCTTGGCAACCCTGGTGTTTCTCTTTTTCCGTTTCAACGCGGGTCTTGTTTGGGCCCCGATCAGCGCCCGAACAGCTGTCGGCAGGCGGTTTCGATTGTCTCGGCGCCGATACCGAAATGGCGATAGAGGTCCGTCACCGTCCCAGTTTGCCCGAAATGCTCAACGCCCAGCGCTACCGTGCGATGTCCAAGGACACTGCCAAGCCAGCCCAGGGTTGCCGGGTGAGCGTCAATTGCGGTCACGAGCCCGGCGCGGTGCGGAACGTCTTTCAGTAGCGTCTCTATGTGGCTGGTGGCCTCGTAATCACCATGCAGCCTTGCGCGCTGCGCGCCCTGCCAGCCTGCATTGAGCCGATCTGCCGACGTGACGGCCAGCACGGCCACATTGCGCCGGTCACCGCCGATGCTGGCGGCCGCGGCAACGGCCTCGCTGGCCAGAACGCCCTGATAGGCGATGACAACTTCGCATTGCGGCGTCGGCGGTTGCAGCCAATATGCGCCGCGAATGATGTCATCGGCGAGCGGTGGCGCGATCTCGCGGGGCACCTGCTCAAGTGTGCGCGTGGAAAGGCGCAGATAGACCGAGCCGCCGGTAACGTCGCGCGGCCAGTCGGCGAGGTCCGGGCGAGCATCCCCGGTGCGCTGCATATAGTCGAAAGCCCAATCGATGATCACTGCCAGTTCGTCGGCAAAGGCGGGCTCGAAGCTGGCCAGGCCATCCTGGGACATGCCGATCAATGGCGAAGCAATGGACTGATGTGCGCCACCTTCACCGGAAAGCGACACGCCTGACGGGGTGCCCACCAGCAGGAAACGGGCGTCCTGATAGCAGGCGTAGTTGAGGGCATCCAGACCTCTCGAAATGAACGGATCGTAGAGCGTGCCGATGGGTAGCAGGCGTTCGCCGAACAGTGAGTGACTGAGCCCCGCTGCCCCAAGCATCAGGAAGAGATTCATTTCTGCGATCCCGAGCTCCATGTGCTGCCCATCGGGCGTGAACCGCCATTTCTGGGTCGAGGGTATCGCCTCCTTCTGGAACAGGTCGGCTGTTTCCTTGCGAGCGAACAGATTGCGCCGGTTGACCCAGCTCCCAAGGCCGGTTGAAACGGTCACGTCCGGCGACGTCGACACCATCCGCCGCGCCATCTCGCTATCGGTCTTGGCGATCGCATCGAGGATGCGTCCAAATGCGGCCTGGGTGGAAGTGGCGCCGGTGCCGATGAATTGCGGGCCAATGGTTGGCACTGCGGGGGCCGTCAGGCGACGGGAGGCAGCGGCGTTGAACGGCACGTCTCGGATGAAGTCAGCGAGTGCATCGGCCTGCTCGAGCCCTTCGAACGAATCCCACTCATGCCCGTCCCGGATCTTGTGGGCGACCCGCAATTGTTCGATTTGGGCCGAGGTCATCTGCCCGGCATGGTTGTCCTTGTGGCCCGCCAGCGGCGTGCCCCAGCCTTTGACCGTGTAATTGATGAAAACTGTCGGTTCGTCTGTTCCGGCATTTTCGAACTGGTCGAGCAGGCTCTGGACGCAATGTCCGCCCAGATTGGCCATCAGGGCAGCCAGTTCCTCGTCGCTGCGGCGCGAGAGCAGGGCAGACACATCGCCCTGATCGCCGATCTCGTCATTGAGGCGCTCGCGCCAGGCGGCACCACCCCGGAACATCAGCGCCGAATAGAGATCATTTGGGCAGGCATCGATCCAGGCTTTGAGCCTCTCGCCGCCTGGCTCTTCTAACGCGGCGCGTTGCAGGGCGCCATATTTGAGGGTGACGACTTTCCAGCCAAACGCCTTGAAGATCGCTTCAATGCGGTCATAAAGCCCCTCGCGCACCACGCCATCCAGGCTCTGCCGGTTGTAGTCGATGATCCACCAGCAATTGCGCAATCCATGCTTCCAGCCTTCGAGCAGGCACTCATAGATATTGCCTTCGTCCAGCTCAGCATCGCCGGCCAGCGCGATCATGCGGCCCTCGGGCCGCGCCTTGCCGGACCAGTCCTTGGCGCGCACATAATCCTGCACCATGGACGCAAAGGCCGTCATGGCAACGCCCAACCCGACGGAGCCGGTCGAAAAATCGACGTCCTCGGTGTCCTTGGTGCGGGAGGGGTAGGATTGGGCGCCGCCAAAGGCGCGGAAATCGATGAGCTTTTGCTGGCTCTGCCGGCCCATCAGATACTGGATGGCATGAAAGACCGG